>JAUNBF010000156.1 GCA_030527185.1 Planctomycetia bacterium
CGCGTCTTTTCCTTTTTCCGCCTACCCAAACTGCTCGCCTCACCCTATAAAAAAAAGAAAGAAAGTGTCTTATTATCTCCTGCTCCTTCGTTGGCTGTTCGTTTCTCCCAAACCCAAAAAAGAACCTATCCCCCCCTGTACGCGGCCACCAACTCCCGTTCCTCCCTTCCCATCCCCTACCACATCCCCCAACCGGGTGGAAACCGACCCCTAAATAAGATATTTTCCCACTTTTCGATTTCCGCACTTTTCATACAATCCCCGTTCTCCCTCCCTCATGACCTCCAACACCTGCCCGAAACAGCCTCGAATAAGATAAATACCCCAATATTCAAATTCTTCCCCCTCCCACCAACTCCCTGATTTCCCCGACATTTTGCAGCATTTGACAGCCGTTTTTGTAGTCTTTATCCCGCAGACATCGGGTGTGGTCATCGCACTGCCAGCAAAACGCATTCCGCAACCGGACGAGAGCGAACCACAGGCGTGTCTTTTTTTCGTGGTCGTTCATTCTTGTCATTCTCCTTTGTTTACGGTTTGTATCAGCGTCTCTTCCCTTGCGGAGGGGCGGGTGTCCTCACCCGCCGCGGAAGGCGTTAGCCTTCCCTCCTTTCCAACGTCTCCGCCGTTGTGTGATCGTGAAAACATCCTACTTCGTTTTCCCTTTCCTGTAGAAGTATCTCCGGGTCGATCCCCTTTTTTTTCCAATTTTTCAGTCTTGGGTGTCCGAAAACCCGGATACCTCTTTCTTCCAGAGCCTTCAGCATTTTTTCGGAGGGTTTCCCGATGATCTGTCCCCGTCCATGAGGTTTTGATTTCCGCTGGAACCCCTGATCGCAGGGTGGCGAACACTTTTCCCCGGGTGAGCAGATGCCATCCTGGACATGTGTTGTTTTATAGCAAACACCAGGCCAATTTTCCGGTTGAGTCAGATATTTTGCCTGATACTTTACCCCGTTCCCCAAATCTTCCATCAGGGTCGCGTTTGGTCGAAACAGTTTTGAATCGGGGCAGCGAAACAGTATTCCCTCATCAGAAAAACAAACCCTGTCCCTTGCCTCCATATCCAGTTTTTTCGCCTCATACGCGGAAAGCCGGATGGTGATATAGAAAACCTTCCTGAATTTTCCGTTTACCTTAGATAGTCCAACGCTAAAACGATAGTACGAAAGCCGATCCTCAAACGTAAACTTCCCGCATGATCCTGTTTTTACCTGCTCAGTCATACTTCCCTTCCCTCCTCATTTCCCCACCAACTCCCTGATTTCGCGGACATTTTGCAGCATTTGGCAGCCGTTTTTGTAGTCTTTATCCCGCAGACATCGGGTGTGATCATCGCACTGCCAGCAAAACGCGTTCCGCAAGCGGACGAGAGCGAATCGCAGGCGTGTCTTTTTTTCGTGGTCGTTCATTCTGGTCATCTCCATCAATTCCCACATGATTTCCACCTCGTGTTCCACAATTTCGCCGCATTTGCTTCATCCTTGTAGCAGGGCGTTTTGACGATTACCTTACACCTTGTGTCGCGGCAAGTTACGAAAAAATTACCGCCCTGAAGAAGGACTTCCGCCGGCTGGCCACAAAACGGGCATGGCAGGAGTTCCGGCGTGGTGGAGCGGGAACACTCTTGTTCCCTTCGTGAGGTGGAACACTCCTGTTCCCCGACCGAGGCTCCATGTTCCGTATTTTGTGGGGCAGGCTGGTCGTCGGCAGGGTGTCCGTTTTTGTCCAGGCCGGCAGATTCCAAAATTTTCGTTCCAGCGTTGTTGAGTTGTCGGGAGTGCCAATCGTCGTGACAGTCGAAGTTGCAGAAAACTTTTTCCGGGGTTCCATCGTTGGTAATGCCTTTCGCGATGGTGACGTCGGATTCGTCCCACCACTGCGATTCGTAGATTTTCCGCCCGCACGCGGCACACTTGAGGAAACGTTCGGGAGTTGGCATTTCGTCGGAAGTCTCGTTTTTACAAGGGCTTACAGGTTTTCGTTTTTCACGGGGGTATTCCTTGCCGTCCTTTCCGGTGACGGTTTCGGAGAGATTCAGTTGACCAATATTGGTCAACTCACGGCGAATCTGGCCGACGCGTGACTTGGAGATGTGGAGCCACTGGCTGACCTCCTGATCACTGGTTCCGGGATGTTCCTCAAACCACACCCTCACCGCGTCACGGAGTTCCGCAGGCGTCAACCGCCTCCCGTGCCGCACGTTTTCGCGGACACATTCCGCCGTCCAGTCTTTCCGCTCCAAACAGGTCACATAAACAGCGACGTTTTGCCGCACCTGCCTCGCCGCCATCAGGCGATGATGTCCGTCGAGACAGACCAGCGACCCATCCTTCTCCCGCCCGCAGGTAACGCACAGAATGTTGTCAATCGCGGCCTTGTTTCCGCGTTCCTTCTCGTTTTGGATCGCCTCGACAAGCTCCTCCACATACTGCGGATCGGTTCTCTCCCGCACCTGAAACTCCGGCACCATCAGGATGGTCGAAGGGTCCACATCGGGAAGGTACGATCCCTTTTCTTTTTCAGCCATTCTCTCACCATCTCTCACTTAAAAAGGCATTTCGGGGTCGTTTGGATACGATTTTGTCTGTTTCGGCGGCTCGTTTCGTGGGGCTTGCGTATGAGCCTGAATTTCGTCCGCGACAAGGTTTATGGTGAGGAATTTCCCACCATTCCGAGCTTCTTTCGTTCGACTTCGGATTTTTCCGGCGATTCGTACAGTCGTTCCGACGGGCAGGCGTTCGGAGCAGTTTTTAGCCTTTTCTCCGAAGACCGAAACGGGGAGAGTGTACTCTTTTTTCTCCCATCCGCCCTGGTTGTTTTTCCACATTTCGGTCGTCTCAATTTCCATCTCCAAGACCGCAAGTCCTGATTTATCAATGATTTTCATCGGCTCCTTGTGCAGCACCGTCCCGATGATCTGAAAGCTATTATCCGCAAGCATTTTTTATCTCCTCAAAATATCCTCTTAAATTCCGGGAACAGGAGTGTTCCCGCTCCTTTATTTCGTGGAGGGAGAGCACTCTTGCTCT
>JAUNBF010000085.1 GCA_030527185.1 Planctomycetia bacterium
GTTACAGTAACTTTCCCCAAAAATTTGTCAACCCGTACTCAACTTTCGCTTGCACTGTCCCGGTCACCTTTCGCTTGCACATGACCGATAATTGATAACTGGCAACATTTAAAAACCTCTTCTTTCCCGCAGGAGATTTTGCACGGAATGGAATCTTGTGGGGGAGAGATTTGTGGACGTAAAGTTTTGCGCGAGGGAGGGGAAATTTTTGTGCTAAATTGGCTCTTTGGAGTGGATTTAAGGGTGGTTGGGTCCATTTTCGCTCAGCAGACGCGAAGTTTCCCTGTCGGTCGCGTTAAAATCGTCAGATGGAATATACTGTACGATAAACTCTGAAAGAAATTTTTCTCGCGAGCAAGGCTGGCGGTATAAATCCAGCGACTTCCGAGAGCCACTTTGCTCATCAGGCCAAAAACATACTCGACACGGCAACGAATCCGGGATTTTTGGCGATTTTCTTGCTTTTTTGCGTCAGTCAGCGGATGATTGCGGCAACCTTATCAATTGAACAAAGCCCTAGGCACGGTGCTTTCCATTTAAAATGACGAGAATGCCTAAAATAAATCCGTTAAATTTAAGAAATTGCTGATAACTTTGGTGAAGGAGTTGTCAGAGGAAACGACATGGATTGACGAATGAACAATGGGAAAAAATCAGCCATTTTGACCGGAACAGAATCGTGGACGTGGTAGAAGGTGGCTAGATTTAAGGATTTATGTCAATGGCATTTTGTGGATTCTCGGAACCGGGGCACCGTGGCGAGACTTGTCGGAACGGTACGGGAAGTGGAAATCGGTTTATAATCGTTACGTAAGGTTGTTGCGGGAGGGAGTTGCGGAATCAAAATTCACCTCGTCTGCGACGCGAATGGCAACTATATAAATGCCGTTTTATCAGCTGGTCAGGAGTACGAAATGCAACATTTTGAAGCTGTCGTCGCGAGCATTTCCGTTTCTTCACGTCGCGGCCCTTCCAAACGCCGTCCACGCCGAATTTGTGGTGACAAAGGTTGCTCCTCAGAAACGATCCGTCAAAAAATCCGTTCACGCAACATAACTCCTGTAATACCAAGATGTTGCAACGAAAAAAAGCTAAACTTCTTTTTAATCGTGAACGTTACCGCAAACACAACATTGTCGAACGTATCTTCTTAAAAATCAAACAGTTCCGACGAATCGCCACCCGTTACGAAAAATTGTCCCTCCATTACCTCGCGAGGATCAAAATTACTTTCATTAAACGGTGTCAAAAAACATCAAAATATTGAAAGTACAGTGCCTAATATCCCAATGCGACGGTGTTGAGAGTGAGTCAACCCTGCCGCCTCTAGGGTCAGAGTATCGGCAGTGGGCAGATCGAAAGCTTTTGTAAATACTTTGTCCGTCACCTGAAACAACCGGAGCCTGCTGGTTCGTCCGCAACGTCAACCGTATCGGCGGCATCACCTCCCTCCTTCACGACGAACAGTGGGAACTCTACCGGAAAAAAGATGCCAGAACGCAACCTTTTCTGACGACCCCCATGATAAAAAAATCTTCCCCCTTCCCCCCCTTGAGTTATTTTTCTTCCCTGCTATAATAAAGGCCAGTTTGAGTGAGGAACCCCTTGTCATCTGCACTCTTAGCTCAATTGGATAGAGCATCGGTCTACGGAACCGAAGGTTACAGGTTCGAGCCCTGTAGAGTGTATTTCCCCGGTTTGCAAAGAAGCGCAAACCGGGTTTTTTATGCGCACAAGTTCCCTATTTTCAAGCACTTGCGAAGATTCGTTCTTTTCCTTGCAATTATTTGCAACGCATTGCGCACCCCTATTTATACCCCCGTCATACCCCCGTTTATGCCCCCGGTGTTTTGGGGTGGGTTCGGAGGGAAGGGAAATGTTGGAGAAGAGGGTGGCGGCTTGTTCGATTCCTTTGAGGTTGCGGCCTTTTGTCATTATCTGGTAGTGTTTCATGGCGACGGTGTAGGAGTGGTCGGTAATTGCCTACATCCACTACGGGAACACCCTTCTTTTTACGGCTTTTCTGAAAGTCTAACTCCATCGGGGGGGAGGATTGGGGGCAGGTTAAATATTGAGCAGGAAATATTGGAGCTGTTGCGGTCGTTGGATTCTGAAAGACAAACGAATGTTCTGGAAGTTCTGGGGGAGATTCTGCGCAGTACGATGGAAGAAATGGGGGTTGAACGGAAGATAGGGGAGGAAGGAGGGGCGGGAAATGGTTGAACGGGAGTTTTTGAGGCGGATGGGGGGTGGCGTTCCCCCTCCCGTCGCCGTTGATCGCCGCTCGCTCTAGGGAGCCGGGAACGAACGGAGAAGGCGTTAGCAAGGGGAAAAATCGTAGTGAAGGCGGAAAAATTTTTTCAAGCGTAGTGAAGAAAAAAATTTTTTGGCAAGCGTTAAGCGATTTTTCAACTTGGTAGGCTTCGGAGTGAGTGGAGGCGTTGGGCGGCGGGCAGACGGCAGAGGGTAGGGGGAGGTTCCCCTTTTGTTGGGTCGTTTGTTGCGTGGAAGGGGGAGAGAGTTTTTTATTAGGGCTGGTTGTAAGTGTCTATTTTTAGAGATGTTACGAAGGAGAAAAAAGCGATGCGTAGTGAATCGGAATGGATGAATTATGCGGGAATGTTTGATTTTCAACAGGATTTGGCGTTTCGGATGCCGGTGGATGGGAATGGGATGGAGGAGGGGCAAATGGTGATGGATTGGGGCAAGTTCACGGGAAGTGAGAAGTTGGGCGTTGGAGTGTTTGGCGAGAACGGATTTGTTCAAGGCGGTGGAGACATTGCGGAAAGTTTTGGAGTCGGTAGGGTTTTGGTGGGAATCGGAAATCGTTTCGCGGGTGGATATGCAAGTGTTGTTACCCGTTGATATATATGAGTTTACGGAAGCTCTCAAAGGCCAACGGGTGGTGACACGTTGTCGGGGTGTTTACCAGTTGAATGCGAATATGAATACCATGCGAATCGAGACGATTACGCTTCGTTCGTGCAATGCGGAACTGTGTATTTACGATAAACGGGCACAACTTTTGACCGCCGACCTGGTCTATTTTCGGACGTTCTGCAAGGAGATTTTGCAGGATGGGGAAATTCCTAAACACTTGACACGTGTGGAGTTCCGTTTCAGACGTCGTATGTTGGAACGCTATGGAATTACGACGTTTAAGGATTTGAAAAACTCACAAGCCGCTCTTCCGAAAGTGTTTGGCCGGGATTGGTTTCGGATTCTCGAACGTGACAAGGTGCGCGGCAGTGAGAACGAAATTCCCGACGCTCCGATTTGGGCAAGAACGATGAAGGCTTTTGAGCATTATTTTTCAGACCAGACCCCTCCGTCTCCTCCTGAACGAACCCCCGACGATTTGCGGCAAACGCCCAAGATACAACGGGTTACGCGAATTGACCGCCTTGTGAAACAAGCTGCTGGCCTGCTTTCGGCTGCGGCTTCGTGCGTCTGCGAAAAGTTCACCTACATCGAAGAAGTTTGGGAAAAATCGGCCGCACTTTTGAAATTTTACGCTGAACCGATGTACTTCAAAGGCGTTTCCCGGCAGGTTGAAAATGCCGTCAGACGGGGTTATATGGTCGAAAACAGCCCTATTTATTCGTCGTTGAAGGAGATTCAAACCTCCTTTTCCCCCGGTTTGTACTACGCTCAACCTGTCGAATTCGGGTAAAATTCCCCCGCTGGGAAGAAATTTTTGGATTTTCAAAAATTTTTATGAAAAAGTTTGGTAGCCATTCTGTAACAACTTCCGATAATGTTTTGTTCATTTTAGACTTTGTTTTACGGTATGAGCTTCTGAAAAAACTGCCCATTTGTACAAATTCATGACGATATGACGAACTTTGAAAGGAGCGAATGGCCTGATTTTGTCAAGGGGGGGCATTCCATCCGGTTTGAGTTGGAAGCGGTGAAGGCATGGCTGAAAAGTCGTTATAAATCAGGCACTTGCGAAATGATTTTGGAATGAGGTGAGGAATGGCAACGGTTACACGCAACGGCAAATCGGATTCGTACTACATCCAGCTTACCATCGACGGCAAGCGGCGGAAATTCTACGGATTTACCGACAAAAACAAGGCCAGAATGGTCGGGCGAAAGCTCGAAGACCTGAAAGCCTGTGTCGGGCTGGGCATCCTTTCGCCGGAAAGTCGCCTTTGGCTTGATGAAATTTGGAAGAAAAACCGGGAACTCTACCAAAAATTGGTTGAGGCTGGCCTTGCGGAAAATCGTGTCGAGTGTGGGACGCTGGAGGAATTGCTTGAAATTTTCACTTCGGACAAGACAAAAAAGGAGCGAACCCTCCAAAACCGGGCGGTCACTGGCAAAATGCTACTCCGGTTTTTCGACAAAAAACGGAAGGTCGATACGTTCATAAGTACCGATGGTGACGCGATTTACAAACACATGAAGCAAACTCTGGCATTGGGAACCTACCAGCGACGTGTAAAAACAGTCAAGGGAATTATGAAACACGCAGTCTCTCTTGGCTGGATTCCGAACAACCCCTTTTCTCACCTCAAAGGTGGCAGCAAAGCCAACCGTAACCGTGATTTTACCGTGACAGCAGAGATGTCGAACAAGATTCTAGCCGCTTGCCCTAACGCTTATTGGCGGCTGATTTTCGCGTTTGCACGCTGGGGCGGCCTGCGGATTACGTCGGAACTGGTTTATCTGAAATGGTCGGAAGTCCTTTGGAATCAAGGGAAAATGAAAATTAACATCCCGAAGAAAACAAGCCGTGAAGAGGAAGAACGAGGTGAATTGGAAACACGTTGGATATCGCTTTTCCCGGAAATCCGCCACGCACTGGAGGAATACCGCCAGACTACCCCTCCAACATCGGACAGGATTTTTCCCAATTTCACCAACGACGATCCCTGTGGGGCAATTCTCCGCACAAGGATTACCAAAATCATCCGAAAAGCTGGTTTTCAACCATGGCCGAAACTGTTTGTCAACCTCCGTGCGACGCGTGATACGGAACTCCAACGCCGTTACCCTCTCCACGTCGTCTGTTCCTGGCTTGGTCACTCTCCCACCGTCAGTCTCAAGCACTACGCCCAGACACCGAAGACGACTTCCGCCATGCCTCCAGCCCTCACGAATTCCAAGAAAAATCTCCCACAGGGCAATATACGGGTCACTTGACGGGTCAAAATACGGTGACGCAAGAAAATTCAAACAGACGAATAGAAACGCAAATAATTTCCTTTGATACCTTAAATTACGAGATAGAAAGCGCAGAAACAAGAAACAAAAAAACGGGACAAGAATCAAATTCCTGCCCCGAGACACGCCTGGAGGGACTCGAACCCCCAACCCTCGGTTCCGAAGACCGATGCGCTATCCATTGCGCTACAGACGCATTCAAAGAGAAAACATTTTAGCACGATGGAAGAATTTTTCAAGGGGGGTGGGAGAGGTTCCAGGGGGCGGGGGGGGGGATTATCTTAAAAAAGCGGTGGCACGGTCAAAAATGCCCAGGCTGTAGGCAATGATGAGGCCGTAGTTGGTGATGGGGACGTGCTGTTCCCGGCAACGCATGATTTTGGAGAGGATGGCACGTCGATTGACCATGCAACCGCCGCACTGAATCACTAACTGATACGGCGAGAGGTCGTTGGGAAAATCGTGTCCCTGGACGTGGGTGAAGTGGAGTTTGCCGCCGACATAATTTTGCAGCCAGCGTGGTATTTTCACCCGTCCAATATCCTCTCCGATGGGATGGTGGGTACACGACTCCGTCACCAGAACGTGGTCGCCGGGACGGAGGTTTTCCACACTTTTCGTCCCTTCGAGAAACGTTTGCCACTCACCTTTCCATCGCGCGAAGAGTACCGAGAATCCGGTCAGAGGAATTTCGGATGGCACCAGAGTATCCACTTCCCGAAAAACCTGCGAATCGGTAATGACGAGAGCGGGCGGGTTTTTCAGGCGGCGGAGGGTGTCGGCAAGCTCGGTTGGACGAACCACCACGGTTGTCATACCGTAATCGAGCAATTCGCGTAAGGTCTGGACTTGTGGGAGGATAAGTCGGCCCTGGGGAGCTTCTTTGTCGATGGGAATGACCAAAATGACCGTGGCGGCAGGGGGAAGAAGGTCGGCCACCAGAGTCCGGGATGAAAACCACTCTTCCGGGATGGTTTGCAGAATTGCCTCTTTCAATTCACGACATCCTTTTTCGCTTGGGAGGGAAGTACAAAGTACCGTCAGGCGATACTCGGAGCGGAGTTTTTCCACCATCCCAAAGTCCGGGCAAAAAAGGTCGGTTTTATTCCAGACAACCAGCACGGGCAGCTTCCGTTTCTGGCATTCCTGATAAAGTTCCTCTTCAAAATCGCCCCATCCTTCTTCGGCAAGGACTAAAATGGCGAGTTCCGTCCGGTCGAAAACCTGTCGTGTTCGTCGAATCCGTTCTTCTCCCAGCGTTCCCACGTCGTCCACTCCGGCGGTATCGATAAACAAAACGGGGCCTAAAGGGAGAAGTTCCATCGGTTTTTCCACCGGGTCGGTCGTGGTTCCCGCCACGTCGGAAACAATCGAAACGTTCTGAGCCGTGATGGCATTCAGCAGACTCGATTTTCCCACATTCCGTCGTCCGAAAATACCGATGTGCAGCCGTAAACCTTTGGGAGTGGGGGGGATGTTCATGGCTTGATTCCTTTACGAGATTCCTGGAAATGCCCCGCCGACACCTGGCTTGTTTTCGCGTCGGGGGATTGTCCAAATCCAGATTATACTCCACTATACCCTCTCCATCAAGCCCCTGGAGAGAATTGCCGATTTTAGGCAACTTCTGAAAACCGCTTCCGCAAGTCCCGGACGAGGAGTTTTGGTTGTCGACGGGGAATTCCGCGGGGAAGATGGCGGTATTGATTGTGCGGAGCGTGGCATTGTCCAGGCACACGCTCTCAAAGGAACGAAAGTATTTCCAGCAAACACTTTTCGCCAAAGGAATCGAGCCGTAAATCGTCCCACGAAAGCGTCGTTGCGTCTGAAAACAGAAACGGCAGAAAAAGGTACTCCGGCACCCAGACCGCCTGGGCATTTTTCGCCGAAACGCAGAACGTTTCCTTGCCGTTGTTCAGCCACGCCAATGGTTCGACGTTGGCCGTTTCCCGGATTTGATACCGGCAGACCGGCTTGCAGAATCCGTCGAAATTCGGGTTCCGCCGGAAGGTGTATTTCCCGGTTCCCAGTCCCGTGAGTTTTGGCGAAAACGTGATTTTCATCGCGGCGTAAACATCCTCGTTCTGAATACCCCACTTCGACGAAACGGGGACTTCCTCATCCGCGCGTAAAACCAGCGAGTCGGCCATTGCGGTCAGGTTTTTCGGATCGCTCCCCGCCACGTAAAAGAGTTTGCCCCCTCGGTCGGTGTATCGATGAATGCAGTCGGCAATTTCGTTGGAAATATTACACCGCCCCGCGAAAATCACCAGTACAGGCATTTCTTTCGGGTCGGGAAGTTCCGTTTTTTCCATCTCCCAAAACGAGATGGGACGAATCGCGTACCCATGATTCCGCAGCGTTCTACCCGTACTTGCGGTCAGCATTTTCCCCACGTAGGAAAGCGACAGGACATGGAACGACCCAAACGGTTCACACACCAGCCCTACGGTGGCTTTCGGATTTTTCGGATTCAAACCCGTGTCGAACAACCCGCGATACACCGCCTGTGTTTCCGGCTTGCCCAGGCGACGACGGGATTCCTCCCAAGTGTGGATTTCCTCGAGCGTTTCCGTGGTGAGTTCCTCCGCGTCAATAAATTCCCAAGCTGAAACCACCGCGTCCAGCAGGGTTTCCAACTGTGCGCACGCGATTTTCACCATGCCGTCTTCCGCCTGCAAGGGGGTGCCGAACGCAATCTCCGTCTCCATTTCCGCCGAAAGCTCCGCCTGTGTGTAGCTATCCAAAACCAGCGCAAACACCGATTCCCGAAACGTCTTCGCAAGCGGCTTGGGTCGATACGCCTGGAGCCGTTGATGAATTTTACGGCGTACTCCGTCCGTCAGCCGCAGCTCACACGAATTCTTCCAGCCATACGAAACGCCGTCGAATTGGGAGTACGTCGTGAACTGCAAAATGGGCGTGTGATTGAGCGCCCCCTGATCCGAAACCGAGTGGCTCAACACGGAGAGATAAAACGCCGCGTTTTTCGGATTCTTTTCCCGAAACGCTTTCCGCAGCAAAGCATACGTCGCCGCTCTGCCACGATGACTGTGCAACCAGTTACTGTTGACATAGCCAAATTTCCTCAAAAGAGCCTCGTCCTCCACCCCGACAATCTCTCCCGTCTGTTCCAGCGTCTTGTTTGGTAAATCAGGATAATGGCAATATTTCTCCATCAGCGTGAGATTCTCCGTCGTCACGAATTCCTTCACTTCCGGTGGCAGAAACTCACCTAACAACTTCGCTACAACATCATGCCCACCGCCCCAAGCCCAAGCGAATGTTGGGAGCGAAAGCACGGCAAAAACCAAAAAACATCTTTTCCAGAATATGAGAATTTCCATTATGAGATTTTATTGAGGAATGGAAACAGGCATGCCATCTTTGCGATTTCCAAGCCGATTGTGACTTTCTGTGTCAATGCTGTAGGAAATTCGCTGTGCCGAACCGTCGCACATGGCCATTCCAAACGTTCCCGAATGAACGCTTCCGAAACCACAGGCACCTGTTCCATACCCTCCCCGATCCTGAAAGGGAAGCAGGTTGTTCGTATGTCGCCAACTGGAAACGCATCCCGGCTGGTACGAACCACGGGAATCTGCCGTATCGGTATTGATATTGTAGCTGTCCGCGCACATTGCTTTTTCCCCAAACAGATATGTGTTGCTCGTTCCATCCCGAATGGCGGAAATCATGGTTTCACTTCGACGGTATATCACGCCGGTTAGATCCAGTTGCGTTCCACTGGGAGTTTCCAGCCACTGAGCGTCCGTCATGGCATCCCCCTGGGCAAGGGTGGTGATGTTGGCATAGTATTTCAACGCGCCACCACACGAATAAACCCCTGTGTTGTTCGCGTAATCCGTTTTACATGCCATGGTGGAATCTCCATACAGGGGATAGGTCACGGGAGGTCGCCGCGACGGACAATAAAAAAACGGCAACGGCACTTTCTGACGTTCCAGAGCCTGCGTCTTTCGGGTACTTTCCGATTCCCCCGCCCCCATCTGAAACAGTGCGTTTTGCTCCATAAACGGCAGGAGCGAATAGGTCCAGTTTCCTGGTTGCCTTTTTCCAAAACCCCGATCTGGATCACCCATAAAAGCAACGTCCCATCCGCCTGTCGGATACTTCTGGGTGATCGCCTCATGATTCAGACAAGCCAACGCCATCTGTTTCAGATGGTTGTTACACTGCATCTGCCGCGCCGCCTCCCGTGCCTGCTGCACCGCGGGAAGTAAAAGTCCCACCAGCATTCCGATAATCGCTATCACCACCAATAATTCTACCAGTGTAAAGCCCTCTTTTTTCATATCGTTTTAGCCCTTTTGCGAAACATCGCCATTCCTCCAAGCCCCACGACCAGCAACATCCATGTCGCGGGTTCCGGGACGGCCTGAAGTCCAAACGTTCCATTCCGAAGCAGGGAGGCATTGATCGTAAATTGAAGTTTTCCATCGGATACAACGGTCGATGCCAAGGTTTCCAGAATGCCGTCCGCTCCCAGAAAAGTCAAGGCGTATCGGTCTTCATAAGAGGAAATCCCCAACTCGTCAAAGTTCCATTCCAACGTCGCGAAAGTATTGTCGGAATCGCCAAAAGAAAGCTCGTCTGTCAGCGTTTGCGCCACGTAGGCCGGAATCCCTCCGGTTTCCACTTGAGAGAAAAAGATACCATTGTTCGCTGTGTCTGTAAAAACGTCCACTCCGCTCGTGTTGGAAATTTCGATACCAAAACCGCCGCTGCCGCTGTTGGTCACGTTGAAGAAACCTTCATTCGTGTCTTCCTGCGTTCTTCCCAGATAGAAAACGTCGTTCGTGGAAGTCAACGTATAAACCGAACCCTCCGCCATTGTCATGCCATACTTCGCACTGAGCAACGTATTGGCGATTTTCATCTCCTCGGAAGAGAGAAAATAGTCGAACGCCACAATTTCCGCAACCGATCCGGCAAAGCCACGGCCTGCGTAAGTTGTGTCCAAAAAGCGAAAACCGCCCAGGGAATAATTTCGATTCTCCCGCACGTTGCTCTCGGCACATTCCATCGCAATCAAAACGTCCTGATTCAAGCTGGTAATTCCACGAGTTCCCGTACCCTGGTCGATTCCATTGACCGTGCAGGAACCGTTATTTCTGAAATCCCCAACCGCGGAGTTTTGAACCGTTGCAGGGATTCCCAGGGTATCGTTGCTGGCAACACGTAATCCGTACTCATCCGAGAGTGTTCCTGTCGTTGTGGCCACCGAAGAGCCGAAAATGTAGCCCGGGTTGGAGTGGCTGTCTACATTCGTCACCACCAAAAGAGTCCGCAGCGTCATCTGTGCGTCTGCCCCGGAAGCGGTTTTGGCACTCAGGATGGTATTGGTGGCGGCGTTACTGGTGAGACGGCTCTGAATCGCGGCGTGGCCGTTGAATGTGGTGAGGGTGGCGTAATTCCCCGCCGTTCGCTCGATAAAATACATCCCCGAACTCTCCGCCAACGCATCATTCCATCGGGCAACCTGATTACTACCATCCGTTTTTACCACGATCGAATTTCCATTCACGTCAAATAACGCCCCCGTACCATTAAAAACGCTGTCTGGATTGGTCATCACCACGCCGTAACTCACCGACACAAGCCCCATCCATAAAACCCACGTTTCCAACAGTCGCACGGTTCGCAAAATCATCGTGTTCTCCTTTCGGTATGAAAAATCCTCGTACACTTCCAGCATTCACCTTTATCTATTCTACCCCCCCCCCCGACATGTCAAGGCTTCCCCAGCTTATTTTTGGAAATTTTCTAAAAAAAATAAAATTTTTCCAGTCAAGAGTGGGAGAATGAAGTGTCTCGCTGTGTCAGGATTTTTGAAAGCGTGAAGTTTACGCCAAAAAAACGGCAACGCAAAGATTTCCCGGCGGCAAGGCTCCTCCCCCTTTGAAAAAGATGGTGAAAGAGGTAAAATGGAGTTGATTTTATTCCCTGTCCAAAACGGGGAAAGAAGTGAGCGTTTTGGGAAAATGAGGACGACCGGCCTTTTCATGCGAGTGGTAGCGTTACAATCGGGAAGCAATGGAAATTGCGTTTATGTGGAGTCGGGGGAGACGCGGCTGTTGTTCGACGCGGGAATTAGCGGCGTGTGTGCGCAAACACGGCTCGCCTATTACGGCATTTCCATCCGGGATGTGGACGCGCTGTTCATCAGCCACGACCATACCGACCACGTTTCCACGGCTGGCATTTTTCACCGAAAATTCCAAATCCCCGTCTGGATGACGGAAAAAACGCACCAGGCCGCCAGGCATAAAGTGGGGAAAGTTGCCGACGTGCGATATTTTCAGGCCGGGACGGCATTTCCGTTCCAAGGGGTTCGGATCGAGACGATTCGCACTCCGCACGACGCGGCAGAAGGGGTCTGTTTTGTGGTGGACGACGGGAAGTGCCGATTTGGAATCTGCACCGATTTAGGGCATATTTTCAATGGATTGGCCGATGTGGTGGCGTCGCTGGATGGCGTTTTGCTGGAGAGTAATTACGACCCGCAAATGCTGGAGGATGGTTTCTACCCGCCGGAACTGAAAGCCCGCGTCCGGGGAAAGCGGGGGCATTTGTCCAACTTCGACGCGGCGGAATTGCTGGAAAAATCGGGAAAACGGCTGAAAACGGTCTTTTTGGGGCACATTTCCGAGGAGAATAATTGCGAATCGTTGGTTCTGGAGACACACCGCCACATCTGCGGACGGCGGTTTCCGTGCGAACTGGCTCACCGACACAACGTTTCCAACATGGTGGAACTTTCATGAACGACATACCTTGGGGACTTTATAATGAAGATTGCCTGGCGGGAATGCGACGTTTGCCGGGAGAGTCGATCCCGTTGATTTTTGCCGACCCGCCGTTCAATATTCAGTACCGCTACGACCAGTACGCCGACAATCTTTCCGTCGAGGCGTATCTGGCATGGTGCCGAGAGTGGTTGACGGAAATCTATCGTATTTTGGCTCCTACGGGAACATTTTGGCTGGCGATGTGCGACGAGCATGCGGCGGAGCTGAAAGTCCTGATGCAGCGCGAAATCGGCTTTTTCTGCGAAAACTGGATCGTCTGGCACTACACTTTCGGCGTACAATGCAAGCGGAAGTTCGCCCGGTCGCACGTGCATTTGTTCCAGATGGTCAAGAATCGAAAAAAGTTCACGTTCAACGCCGACGATCCGCACGTCCGCGTCCCCTCTGCCCGCCAACTTTTGTACAACGACAAGCGAGCCAATCCGAAAGGGAAATTGCCGGACAATACGTGGGACTTTTCGCGTGTGTGCGGGACATTCAAGGAGCGGGAAGGGTGGCACGGCTGCCAGATGCCGGAACGGTTGCTGGGGCGAATCATCCGCGTTTCCAGCCATCCGGGGGAGATTGTTCTCGATCCGTTTGCGGGAAGCGGAACGACGCTGGCGGTGGCGAAGAAGTTGGGACGCAATTTTCTCGGCTACGAAATTTCGCCGGGCTATTACGAACATGCCCTGAAACGGTTGGAAAAATGTCAGGAAGGAGACCTGCTTGCAGGTGAAAAAGAATCATGAAAAAAGGACTTCTCCTGTTCACGTACGGCGGCCCGGAAACGATGGAGGAGGTGGAGCCGTTCATTCGGGAAATCCTGCACGGCAGGCCGCTTTGTGAAAGACGCCTGGCGCAGATTCTCAAACACTACGCACTATTCCACGGCAAAAGTCCCTTAAACGACGCTTCTCGACAGCTTTTCCGACAGTTGCGGGAAAAAATCGACGCGACGGGTCTGGATTGCTCGATTTTTTGGGGGTGCCGGTACGCGGAGCCGCGAGTGGAGACGGCGTTGGAGGCGATTTTTCGGGAGGGAATCGAGCAACTTTGGGTCTTTGTCCCCACGCCGTTTGGGGGCTACAGCGACATTTACACGCAAAAATGGCAAGCGTTTGAGGAAAATCATCCGACGCTGACCATCACGTCCATTCCCCCATACGCCAGCCACCCTCTTTTTCAGCAGATCTTGCTGGAAATGACGCGGGAAGAAATCGAAACGCTTTCGGAGGTGGAAAAAAACGAGACGGTTCTGGTCTATTCGGTGCATTCTCTGCCCGTGGATTTGGCTCGGCAGGAATACCAGCCGCAGGTGTTGGCGGCGATGGAAAAAATCGAGCGGAACTTGCGGAAAAACGGCCTTTCGCAAGAAATCCGTCTGGGCTGGCAGAGCGAGAGCCGGCGACCGGAGAACGTTCCCTGGCTCCGTCCCCGGCTGAAGGAGGTTTTTCAGGAAGTGGCGGAAAAAGGGTTCCGGCAGGTGCTTCTCATTCCCCTGGGCTTTTCGCTGGACAATATGGAGGTGGCCTACGATTTGGACATTGCCGCGGTGGAATGGGGTCGGGAGCTTGGCCTGAAAATAAACCGCCTCCCCACCGCCAGCCACCACTCGCTTTTTGTCGAGATGATTTTGCGCAATATCGCTACTCAGGGATGAAAATCAGAGAATTCTCTCTTCTTGCAGACGCTTTTTCACCGCCGCGATCACTTCCGGCGACGTGCCGCAGCATCCACCGATAAATCCCGCCCCGGCATCAAGCAGTGCGGGGACGAAGGAGGCGAACATTTCGGGCGTCTGGGCATACCGCGTCATTCCGTGGACGACTTCCGGCAGCCCACGATTGGCCTTGATCCAGACTTTTTGCCCGGAAACGGCATGGAGACGCTGGCAGACGTTGAGGAACCCTTCGATTCCCTTCCCGCAGTTGGAGCCAACAATATCCGCCCCGGCATTGAGGAGTGCTTCGGCAGCTTCTTCCACGGTCGTTCCCATCATCGTTCGGTCGAGGTCTTTTCCAGAATCGAAAACCATACATCCCACCACCGGCAAACCGGTCGTTTTGGCCGCACGCACCGCCAGAGCCGCCTCTTCCGGGTCGCACATCGTTTCGACGACGATTCCGTCCGCCCCACCTTCCGCCATGGCGATGGCCTGAGCCTCGAACGCGGCGTAGAGTTCGTCGGGTGTCACTTCCCCCATCATCAGCATGATTCCGCTTGGCCCCATCGACGCGAATACCAGAGCTTCCTCGCCTGCCGCTTTTTTGGAGAGGCGGACACCTTCGCGGTTGAGTTCGTGGACTTTTTCCTCCTGGCCGCTTTTTCGCAGGATGAAGCCATTTCCGCCGAACGTGTTGGTGAGGATGATTTCACTCCCCGCCTCCACGTAACTGCGTGCCACTTCCTCCACTTTTTGCGGATCGGTCAGGTTCCAAATATCGGGACTGGCACCGATGGGAAGTCCTTTTTTTTGAAACTCCGTTCCCCATGCTCCGTCGGTCAAAACGACTTTTTTTGCCAATAAAGATTCCAGTTTCGGGTGCATTTTTTCTCCTGATTCTCCGTATTTCAGCGTTTTCTTCCATTCCACAGCTTTCTTCCACCACAAAACCGCGTGGCTTCTATTCATTGTACTCGAAAATGGATTCCTTTACAGGGGGATTCCTTCTCTATTTCCCTCTGTCACTTCTCTGGAAGTCCTGATTTTGCCCTCCGCTCACGGCCTTTGAGGATGTTTCCCACGAGAGGAGACCCACCAGGAGGGGGGGACTTGTGAAAAAATGGGAAAATTTTTCCATTATTAACAATTTTTATAAAAAAACAGAAAAGAATGGCCGATAGTAGACAAAGATAGCCTGAAAAAAGAAGGAGCATGGCAATTCTTCCAGTGAGGAATGGAAAGCAAGGAGGTTTCGGATGACCAGAATAGAAAAAGATTTCTCAATTTACAAAGTCGGGGGGGGGGGTAAATTGGGCAAGACGTTTTGGTTTGTGGCAGTTTTTCTGCTGTTGATTTCTCTGGTGGTTCCGGTGGCGGCACAGGAGAATGTCGTTGTGAAAGACGCGGCGGGAGGAACGGTCGCGTCGGGTGCGGATTTTACTATCGTGAAAGATTCTCTCAACGGCAATACGGCGGTTGTGGGAGCGGATTTCACGGAATCGGCCATGGTGGGGTTTTCTGGTGATACGTCGTTTTCCATCATCTCCGAGGACGGAACGCTGAAGAAGATTTCTGCTGGAGCAGGAATGACGGCAGGAAATGGAGCGTTTTTCAATCTGACTTCAAATCATACTCTGACGCTCGACCTCTCGAACGTGCAATTTTCTGGCGGAAAAGGAGCGGCGGATGTAGATGGTTATGTCACCGGCGGGGCGATTTTCAGTGCTGGCAACCTCAAACTCACCGGCAACGCCATTTTCGGCGGAGAGAATGCTACGGATGGAAATACTGCCGGTTATGGCGGTGCTTTGGGCGATTACGGCAGTGGCTACACAAAAAGCATCGAACTCAACGGTAATTTCCAATTTCTCAACAACTCGGTAGACGTCGCCGGCGGGGCGATTAATGGCGGCAGCGTGACGTTCTCCGGCGGCACGTACACCTTCACCAACAACTCGGCAGGAAACTGGGGCGGGGCGATTCTTGCCAGAAGCGTGACGTTCTCCGGCAGAGGTTCCATAGCAACGTTTACGGGAAATACTGCAAGTGGTGTGAACAACGATATTAATGTCAGTGGTGGTGGCGGCGTCACGATTCAGGACGGCGGGACGTACTCTTTCGGCGGGGGTATCGTGGCGGGTAGTCTCATCATCGGTGTGGATGGACAGGACGGAACGCCGGAAGTGACGTTTGGGAGCGGGTCGATCACGAAGTTGAGTTCGTTTACACTAACGGGGGGTTCGCGGCTGAATGTGATGCTGAATCAGGATAACCTGGAGGAAGTCGGGGACGCGTCGAAAATGACGAAGTTTGAAGGGGGGGGAGCGACGGGAAGTGCGGACTCTGTGGTTTGGTTCTTTCTGGACGCTACGGAAAATGGCACGTATACCGCCATGTTAGGCGATAACAAAAAATTCGAATCCTCCTTCTTTGCCCAAATGACGCAGGACGGCTCGGGCGTGGCGGTTGTTAAGAAAGGGTTATATGAAATTACCATTGACGTCGATACACCGACCGGAATTGTTCATCGTTACAACAGTGCCAGCGAACACCAGATTTCGGACGATCTGTTCAACGTTGCCGCAACAGGTGCCGCCACGGGCGACAAAATCATCCTGACGGGCGACGCGATTTCTACCGCCGTGACAAACCTTTCCGGGGTCACTTCCCTCAGCATTTACTCCAACGTTGCCGACATCGTGCGAAAAATCACGAACACCAACGCCACGGACGGTGCGTTTCTGGTGTTTGACAGCGACATTGCCCTAGAGCTTGGGGATGTGAAGTTCACCGGCGGAAAAGGTGAAAATGGAGTGATTCACAGCGGCAGTAAAATGACACTCACCGGCAATGCCATTTTTGAGGAAAATACTGCTATCAATGGCGGTGCCCTGGCTGGCGGTTCCTTCGAACTCAAGGGTGATTTCCAATTTCTCAACAACTCGACAACCTTCCAGCCAGGGCCGACCTCCGGCGGGGCGATTTATGCCGACGACACTGTGACGTTCTCCGGCGGCACGAACACCTTCACCAACAACTTGGCAAACGGATACGGCGGGGCGATTTATGCCAACGACGTGAAGTTCTTCGGCGGCACGAACACCTTCACCGAAAACTCGGTAACACACTCCACGGGAGGGAGGGCCTCCGGCGGGGCGATTTATGCCGACGACACTGTGACGTTCTTCGGCGGCACGAACACCTTCACCAACAACTCGGCAACATACTTCGGCGGGGCGATTTATGCCGACGACACTGTGACGTTCTCCGGCGGCACGAACACCTTCACCAACAACTCGACAACGCACTCCGGCGGGGAGGCGACCCACGGCGGGGCGATTTATGCCTTCAACAACGTGACGTTCACCGGCGGCACGAACACCTTCACCAACAACTCGACAATGTACTACGGCGGGGCGATTTATACCCATAACGGCGACGTGATGTTCTCCGGCGGCACGAACACATTCACCAACAACTCGGTATACGGTGACGGCGGGGCGATTTGGGCCAGGAACGCCGTGACGTTTTCCGGCGCGGGGTCGGTGGCGACGTTCTCTGGAAACAAGGCGGGCGGTGTGAACAACGATATTTATAGCGATCTGGGCGACGTCACGATTCAGGACGGCGGAACGTATTATTTCGGCGGTGGTATTGTGGCGACAAAAACCACGTATGGCAAACTCACCATCGGGGCGGCAACGCAGGATGGAACGCCGGACGTGACGTTTGGGAGCGGGTCGATCACGAATGTGAATGCGCTGGAACTCGCTGGCGGGAATATTTCCGTGTGGTTGAATAGTGGGAATGAGGTTGATGCGATTGGAGACATTGCAGACACGACCACAGGGGCGACGAAGTTCACTTCCGCCAATGCTGTTACGGTTTCCGGCGACAATTCGTTGAAGTTCTATCTGGATGGAATTCTCAGCGTAAACGACGTTTACAAC
>JAUNBF010000010.1 GCA_030527185.1 Planctomycetia bacterium
TGCAAGTGCGAGAGTAGGTTTCGCCAGCACAATTCATTAAAAAGGACGTGAGTTAATTCTTACGTCCTTTTTTTGATGAGTTCATGCTCCTTTGATCAACATTTTGGACGAAAAACGGGAATATCTGCGTAAACAGACCTGTTAACTGTCAATTATCGCTCCAGCCCCAGCATGACGGAGTTGATTCCAGAGCCGATGCCCAGAAGGGCTATTTTATCGTGCGGCTGGCAGATGCCTTGTTCCAGGCCGATGGAGAGAGCGGTGGGAAGTGCGCAGGAGCCGGTGTTGCCGGTGTATTCCAGCGTGGAAAAATCCCGCGTGGTGTCGAGTTCCAATTCGTCGTAAAGCCTTTTTTGATGAGCTTTTCCGACCTGATGGCAGAAAAAACGTCCGATTTCGTCCCGTTGCCAACCACGCTCTGAGAGGAAAATGGGGAAGTGTTTTCCCGTGCCCCCCCTGCCTGCTCTGGAAGAGGGGAATCGGAGAATCCCAAAAACTCAAGCAAAATCCGTATAACCCAACTCTCTTCGAGAAAATTATCTTAAAGTTTGTAATGGGGGTATTGACATTCTAAAATTTCGTAAGTATAATAAAATTTCAGGAAAATAATGTAAGCGTTTTTCTGTTCGTTGAACCAAAAGAAGAAGGAGTGTGTGATGAAAATGAAAACCTCGGTATTGTTTGTTCTGGCGATGTTAATTTATGCAGGGGGGGGGGGATAGGAAGTCTTTATGGCGCTGACAAGACTTGGAATGGAAATGATGGAAATTGGACGGATGCTAATTCCTGGAATCCTACAGGGATACCGGGAGCGGAAGATGATGCTTATATCTCATCGGGAACGGTTACTTCTGATTCCCTTACTCTGAATGTAAAATCTGTGACTATTTCTGGTGGAAAGCTTCTTTTGCCTACCTCTGATAATGTCAACTATACGTCGGGAACTTGGAATATTTCTGGTGGAACGGTAGGTTCGACGGACAAAAATCTTTATTTTGGAAATTCTACCATTACCATGACAAATGGGAATATCGACGCAGATCAATTTCGTCCTACAAGTTCGGGGACGGGTAGTATGGATCATTCTGGTGGAGTGGTGACGACGCAGTCCTGGATGGCGGTTGGAGAACTGGCAGGAGCGGAGGGAACCTACACACTTTCTGGAGAGGGGACGTTAAATCAGGGATTGAGTCTGGGCCATAACGCTTTTGTTTTAGGTGGATATGGGACGGGAACGCTGAAAATGACAGGAGGAGAGATGAACCTCTCTGGCAACCACGGAGGGTATTCGGCAATTTTGGGCTACCACGGCACTGGAATAGGGTATGCGTATGTGTCGGGCGGAACCATAACTTCCAAAAATGGTATCCTGTTAGGGTTTAGCAGTACCCTGAGCAGTTCCTTCAAGCAAAGTGGCGGCACGGTCAAGGTCGAGAACGGGGAGATTTACATCAAAGCCAATAATTCGTATCTGTTGGAAGGTGGGACGCTTTCTGTGCCGAAAATTACGAATAATGGCACGTTCTCCATGACAGGTGGAACGTTGAATGTGGCGGAAACGAATTTCGCGCTGAATCAGGGTGGTGGGAATTTGTCGCCGGGTGGAGATGGCATTGTAGGAAATTCGAAACTATTGGGACTGGAAGTGACGGCGGGAAAATGGACGCTCGATTTTACGGAAAACTCCATGGATATGATCGAAATTGGTACGGGCGGGTTGGTGATTACCAGTTTGGAAGAGATTTTGTTGGTGGGGAACGAGTTGGCGGAAGAGCCATTATCGTTTTTAACGTTTACCGAGACGAAAACGGAAGGTTTGGCGGAAACGCTCAGTTCTCTGTTGAAAGGGACGATGGCCTCTTATTATCATGTGATAGACACTGTCGAAGGCTATGCTCTGGCTGTGAATTCGACCGATGTGCCGGAACCGTCGAGTTGGTTATTACTTCTGGCGGGGTTGGGATGTTGTTTCGCATGGCGGCGAAAGAGAGGGTGAAATGACGCGATTTTTGCAAGTTCTCTGTTTCGTGTTGTTGGCTGGATGTGACAAACCGCAAGCCAATGGTCCGACGGTGATTTGGGAGGGGACGGTAACGATTCAGGGAGAGTCTTTGCCAGAAAATTTGAAGGAGGCATATATTCAGGTGCGTCCCGCCAACGCTCGAAAAACAGGCCAGGCCAGTCCGACACAAGCGACTATCCAGAATGGAAAATATCGTTTGGAGCAGGTACCGCGTGGGGATGTGACGGTCTATTTCGTGCTGAATCAGTTTACCGGCAAGAAAATCCAGGAACGGGAGGGGCTGGAATATGACGAGACGCGGAATCTTGTCCCGAAGTCGAAACGAGGGGGGATTTCTCTCAAGGCCACGGAAAATCATCGGGAACAAAATTTTGACCTTTAACGAAAGGAGGAATATCATGAAACGTGCCGGGTTTACGTTGGTAGAATTACTCGTCGTGATTGCGATTATCGGGATGTTGGTGGGATTGTTGCTGCCAGCCGTGCAACAGGCTCGCAGTGCCGCGCGACGGATGAGCTGTGCAAACAATCTGCGGCAATTGGGGCTGGCCATGCTGAATTACGAGTCGAACAACCGTGGTTTTCCGATTGGTATGTATACTTTTGCTGGAGACGACATCTCGATACGGGGTGGAGAACATTGGCGGAACGACCATTGCTGGTACTCCCAGATGGGACCGTACATCGAACAGATGGCATGGTATCAAATGATGGATTTCAACCTTTCTTTTTCTCACAAGAACAATCTTGAGCCACGCCGTATCAAAATCCCGACGTTTGCCTGCCCGGAAGATATTGGCTTGACGGAGAACGAGTGGAATTCGGTAACGTGGGCCAGAGTGCGGCATAATTACGTCGTCAATTGGGGAAATACGGATTATTCTCAAAAAGAGAAGGAGGGGGTGGCTTTTCGAGGTGCCCCGTTTCAACCGAGAGAAAAAACCGCCCTTTCCGTCGTGAAAGATGGTTTGAGCAATACGCTTCTGATGAGTGAAGTCCGAATCATTCCCCATAACGGTGATGGTTGGGGCGGTTCGATTTCCGACGGATCCATTTCGCTGGGCTGCGCGTTTACTGGCTGGAATCCGCCGAATTCAGGAATTGCCGACGAAACATGGCAGGGTTGCCTTAATAATGCTGATTACCCCGCGATGGGAATTCCCATACCGATCAGCGTTCTCACCGAAGTTCAAGTCATTGTCGCCCGAAGCCACCATACCGGTGGTGTCAATCGAGTCCACTGCGACGGTTCAGCAGACTTTGCCAGTAACAGTATTGACGCGGCGATCTGGCGTGCCATGTCCACGGCGTGGGGTGGAACGGAGGAACTCGAAGAAACCACCCCCCTCAACCATTAATCATTAACTCATGAATCATTATCGCTCCAGTCCCAGCATGACGGAGTTGATTCCAGAGCCGATGCCCAGAAGGGCTATTTTATCGTGCGGCTGGCAGATGCCTTGTTCCAGGCCGATGGAGAGAGCGGTGGGAAGTGCGCAGGAGCCGGTGTTGCCGGTGTATTCCAGCGTGGAAAAATCCCGCGTGGTGTCGAGTTCCAATTCGTCGTAAAGCCTTTTTTGATGAGCTTTTCCGACCTGATGGCAGAAAAAACGTCCGATTTCGTCCCGTTGCCAACCACGCTCTGAGAGGAAAATGGGGAAGAGGGCTTTGGCGGTGGCGACGCCTTGCAGGAGGAGTTGTTCGGAGTCGGTTTTCATGCTGTCGCCGGTTTGGACGGTTTCGTCACTGCGGCAGAGATGGCAAAACGCGGTATTCGCAAGGTAATTGCCCCCTGCCAGTCGCCATTGGGTCTGGCTGATTTTACGGTGGGTGAGGAGAATCGCGGCACTCGAAGAGCCAATCGTCAAGGAGGCAAAAAATGGTTTGATACTTTGACGGGTGAGTGTGGTGTCCTGATTCATCTGCTCGATGGTCGTTTCGAGAAGCGAACGGGAATCTTCCGTCCCGACGACGATTCCTGCCTCAATCTGTCCCAACTCAATCATGTTGGCAATCTGCAAAGCTCCTGTCAACAACCCCAAACAGGCATTGGAAACGTCGAAAATCTGGCATTCCGGCGGCAGACCCGCACCATGATGAACACCGCAGGCCGTGGCTGGCTCCAGGTAATCCCGACAGACGGAGCCATGAATCAGGCAACCGATTTTCTCTGCCGGAAAAGCCGCTTTTTCCAAAATTTTACGAACGGTCTGGATACTCTGCGTGCCGGGGAGCGTTCCTCGTTTCCAGAGTCGACGCTGGCGAATACCGGTCATCCATTCCAGCCGGCCGGGGGAAAGGTGCAGACGATCGTACACAGGCTGCAACCATTTTTCGATTTCTTCTGTCGTAACGACTTCGGGTGGTAAAATGTGCGTCACCGCTTCGATACAAACATTTTGATAATTCATACAGGATTCCCTCGATTTCTGGGAAATTACCAACGGAAACTGTTTATTATGTCCATTTTGAAAATTTTTGCAAGGGATGGATTCCCGTTTTTTACGAATCTGGTAGAATGAGAGAGGAACTGGGGAATGTTGACGCGATTGAAAGAGAGGAGAAAAAATTTGGGAAATCCACTGGAACATATTGCCATTATTATGGATGGAAACGGACGGTGGGCCAGGGAACGTGGCTGGGTGCGTGCGGAAGGACACCGCCAGGGTGCCAAAACGGTCCGAAAAATTGTCGAAGAATCGGTACGAATCGGGCTGAAACAATTGACGCTCTACTGTTTTTCTCATGAAAACTGGAAACGTCCGCAGGATGAATTGCAGGCTCTGATGTTGTTGCTGGAGAATTTCATGCATTCGGAGCGGCCTCGGATGATTCAGGAAAATATTCGGCTGAAAGTGATTGGTCGACGGGAAGGGATTCCTGAGTCGGCATTGCGGGAAATGGAAGAATCAATCCGTCAGACGGCCAATAATTCCGGTTTGACGCTCTGTTTGGCGATCAATTACGGCGGTCGGCAGGAAATTGTGGATGCGACGAAACAGATTGCTCAAAAAATGGTGACGGGGGAATATTCGCCGGACGCGGTGGATGAAACGTTGATTTCCCAGCATCTTTACACGGCAGATTGCCCTGATCCCGATTTACTCATTCGGACGGCAGGGGAAATGCGGTTGAGTAATTTTCTACTTTGGCAACTGAGTTACGCGGAACTGTGGGTGACGGAAAAATATTGGCCGGACTTTGAAATCGAAGATTTTCACGCAGCCATGGAGGATTTTCGACATCGGGAACGACGCTACGGCGCGGTCACAACATGAAAAGGAGAAAAAAAGAATGAAAATCGTGTTGTTGGATGGTCATGCGTTGAATCCAGGCGATTTGGACGATTCCGCGCTGCGGGAATTGGGTGATTGTACGGTTTACGAACGTTGTTCCCAGGAGGAAATTCCTGAATTGGCACGAGACGCGGAAATCGTTCTGGGAAACAAAATCGTCCTGGGAGAAAAGGAGTTTTCGCAACTCCCCAAACTGAAATATGTCGGCGTTCAGGCGACAGGATACAATTTGATTGATGTGAAAGCGGCTGCCCGACGTGGTATTGTGGTGACAAACGTTCCGGCCTACAGTACGCCGTCGGTGGCTCAGTTGACATTTGCGCACCTGCTCAATCTGACGTTCCACCTCAGTGACCATGCCACCGGTGTGCGGGCAGGGGAATGGACGAAATCTCCCGATTTTACCTACTGGAATTTTCCGTTGGTGGAATTGGCTGGTTTGACGATGGGACTGGTCGGTTTTGGCAGTATTGCGCAACAGGTGGCGCGGATCGCGCTGGCGATGGATATGCGAGTGCTGGCTTGTCGGCGTCATGGTGGAAATGAGGGGATGGCGGTGGAAATGGTCGATTTGGAGACGATCTTCTGCCAGAGTGATGTCGTTTCGCTCCACTGTCCAGCAACGCAAGAGACGGAAAAACTGGTCTCCCGCAAGCGCTTGCGGCAAATGAAAAAAACGGCTTTTCTCATCAATACCGCCCGTGGTGTGTTGGTGGATGAAGCGGCGTTGGCGGAAGCTCTGAATGAAGGGTGGATTGCTGGAGCTGGATTGGATGTTCTTTCTACGGAGCCACCCCGTGCGGACAATCCACTTTTACGAGCCAAAAATTGTTTCTGCACCCCCCATTTTGCCTGGGGAACGCTGGCGGCACGGAAACGTTGTCAGGAAGTGGTGGTCGAAAATATCCGCGCCTTTCTGGCTGGAAAACCCCAAAATGTCGTTTCCGGTTTTTAGGAAGAGTTTTAGAAGATATTAAAGCATTCCTGTGGCACGACGCAGACGGTACGTCGCCAGGATGGCATCGTAGGCCGCATTGCAGTAATTCGTCCGAGCTTGCGTGTAAAGCGCCACGGCATCCAACACTTCCGTGTGCGTCACCAGACCGACCTGAAACTGATGGTTGACGACACGCAGGTTTTCCTCCGAACGCTCAATCGCTTTTTTCGTCACTTCCACCCGTTCCCGCGACTCCTGTTCTTCCAGCCAGTTTTTCCGCACTTCCAACTCAATCATCGAACGGGTATCGTCGTGAATCTTGTTGAGAGCGGTGGCCTGATGTTCGGCAGCACGCTGTTTGGAGCGACTCACACCACCGTCGATCGGCGTCCAGATCATCGCCACCGATGCCGACCAGTAATCCTCATTGTTGAGGGACTCGTTTTGGACATACGTGTATCCTCCCAACGCCGCGATATTGGGGAGACGCTCCGAACGGTACTCTTTCGATTTCGACCAGATTGCCTGGGATTCGGCGGCAAGGATGTTCAATTCTGCCCGATGGGTCATGGCCAAATCGGTCAGATTCTCCAGTTCGCCGGAAAGTGGCGGAATCGGCATCAGTTCCAACTCCACCGCCGCGGTCAGGGGACGCCATAAAAAACGATTGTAGGCCGCTTCTGCCACCTGAAGATGATTCGAGGCCTGCAAAACTTTCTGGTCGATGTCCGCCTTGGCAACCTGGGCCGCGAGAAGGACGTTTTTCGTCACCAGACCTGCCTTGAACATGTTTTGCACATTTTTTTCGTGGGCGGCAATCGCCTTTTGCGAATCCTGCAAGACCTCCACCAGTCCTTGAATCCGCAAAACGAGGAGGTAATTCTCCGCCACGTTCATTTTCAGATTCTGCAAACTGGTGATTTCTCCCGAAGCGGCCGCTCGCGACTGTGCCTCGGCCTGTTCTACCAGACTGGAAATTTTTCCACCGGTATAAAGCGGCAAAATGGCTTGTGTCGAAGAAACCCAGAAATCTTTGTCCAGAACCGGAACGTTTATTTCCATCGAAGGAACCTGAATCGGTCCCAGGTTCATCCCCGGCGTATGCGCCACATACTCCGGCCTTTCCGAAAGGACGGTATATGCGGTCGCATTCACCACTTTGGGCATTCGTGCCGATTGCGCCGCCATTACCCCGGAATCCGCCGCCGCCCGCGTGGAACGGTTGGCCTGTAACTGTCGGCTTTCGCGAATCGCAATTTCCCATGCCTGCTCCATATTTTCGGCGCTCCACAAAGGAACCTGGGCAAAAATATATCCCAGCGTCATTCCCAGGCAAAGGAAGCGAATTCTCATCAGTGATAAAATAGGACTCATTTCCTGTCCTCCGAATAGCTTCGGTTTCTACGGATTTTTTGTATCGTATGGGGAGTGTGTAATCACTTTCAGAATTATCGGCCAGAATAATCGTTTTAACAAGAATAAAAAGAATAATCGAAAAACTTTTGCCTGTTTTCCCATCTTAAAGCAGTGAAGAACCTTACCTCCCTGGCAAGGTTCTTTTCAACGGTTTTCAGACCCCCATTTCTTTTCGCAAAATTTCCAGTTCCTCCCGGAGAATCGGCATCCCTCCGGCACGTGTCGCGACGAGCGTTCCCACGGCATTGGCGAACATTGCCTGAAGTTTCAGGGGAGCCTGGTGCAGAAGGGCATCGATCCAGGCGGCGGTAAAAGCATCTCCACTTCCAATCGTGTCGGCCACCTCCACCTTTTCACCAGGAACTTCGATAACGTGAAACGCTCCTTCCTCAGGATTCGACTCGACCATCAGACATCCGTCCCCTCCCCGCGTGATACAGATTCGGGGAATGCGAAACGTTTCACTCAGCCATTGACAGAACGGAACCATGGAATCCCGCTTTTGTTCAAAAAGTTCAGCCACCACAAGCCATTCCTCGTCGTTCATTTTCACCACGTCCGCTTTTTGGAAGCTCGTTTTCAGAATTTCCCGCGAATAGTCGTTTTGCCGCAGATTGACATCGTAAACCCGCAAACAGGAAGGGGGGAGGGCATCGAGAAAACGGTGAATCGTCTGGCGTGTCGTGGGACTGCGTTGGGCCAAAGTGCCAAAGCAGACAGCCGCTATTTTTTCGGTCATTGCCTGCAACGAATCGGTAAATTCCAGAAATTCCCAGGCTACGTTGCGGTGAATCGTGTAGACCGGAGCGGTGGAAATCGACTTGTCGACCGTGACTGTTCCGGTGGGATGGGAGGAGTCGTGTTGGATAAGATCGGTGGAGAGACCCTGGGATTGTAGAAAAGCCAGGAGTTCTTCTCCCAGTGCGTCGTCTCCAATTCGGGAAACAATCCGTCCGTCGAGTCCCAGTTGATTGGCCTGAAACGCGACGTTGGCAGGCGCTCCACCCGGCTTGCGTCCCTCTTCAAAACAATCCCAAAGGACTTCGCCAAGTCCTATCACGATTGGTTTTTCCTTTTTTTCTGTCATTGGATTTCTTCCTCTTTTTTCCGATATTTTTAAAATCCACATTCATTATAACGCGAATCCTTCCTTCTGTCCAGTAGACTTCCACGATCCTGGAAATTTTGGAGAGAAAGAGGAAAAAAGGGAGAAAATCTGTCCCCGCGGTCTGTGTTTTTTTAAAATATGTTGTATAATCGAAGAAAAGATGAAAAATCGTTGAAAAAAGTAGAAAGGTTTTCCTATGAATAAAACATGGAACAATTTTTTAAGAGGATTTCTGGGTTGTTGGCTTCTCACCTTTGCCACTGCCGGTTGGGCACAGTTCAAGGATAATGAGGAAAATGCCCCACTTCCGGGAGGGGTGACGCTGGGCGAGAGCCTGAAACAGTACTGGGAATGCGGTTTTACGATTCAGGCTCGTGGCGGTGCGTGTGAAAAAATCATCGGAACGGTTCCGGTTCCTGTCAACTGGAACGAACAGAAAGTTCGGCTGGTGAAGGAGAATATCTCTCCCTACGCGAAGATTTCGTTTAAGAAACAACCAGGCGGGTCGCAGTTGATGGTCGTTCGGATCAATACGCTCCCTGCGGGCGAAAAGGCGGAAGTGGTCGTTCGGTATGAAGTAGAGTCCGCCATCCAGAACCCCCCGGAAGATACGACCCGTTTCCGTAAAGCTACCGCCGGGGAAATTCCGCCGAATCTGCGGCAATACCTCAAACCGAGTATCGGGATCGAGTGCAAGGATAAGGAAATTGTCAAACTGGCCAGAGAATTGGGTGCCGACGCGCCGAACGCGTGGAAAGAGGTGGAGGAGGTTTACGACTGGGTGCAGAAAGAGATTCGCTATGAAAACGGGCCGATGAAAGGTGCGTTGGCAGCCTTACGCGATCGGACAGGGGATTGCGAAGAACTGGCGTCTGTTTTCATTGCCGTCTGCCGAGCCAAGAAAATTCCTGCACGCGTGGTTTGGGTGCCGGATCATTGCTACGCGGAGTTTTACCTGGTGGACGACGAGGGAAATGGTTTCTGGTTCCCGTGCCAGGTGGCTGGCGACAAGGCTTTTGGAGAGATGCCGTTCCAGTATATTATTTTGCAGAAAGGGGACAACTTCCAGTCGCAAATCAAGCGTTCGCAATATTACCGCTATTTGCCGATGGAAGTCAAGGGACAGGGGAAACCGTCGGTACGGGAGATTGCCCGTAAGGTGGAGGAGTAAGGTCATGGAAGAAATTCCTCCCAAAATGATTGCGGTGATAGACATCGGAGCCAACTCCATCCGTTTTGCCATTGCGCAGGCATATTCGGATGGCAAGGTGGAGATGGTGGAATACCTGACTCAGGGTGTCTGGTTGGGGAAAGATACGTTCCAACATGGCCGTTTGAGCGCTCAGACCATGCGGGCTGGTTTGGAAATTCTGAAACGGTTCCGTAAATTGCACGATCAGTATCGGGTGGAACTGTTACGTGCCGTGGCCACCGCGTCGATTCGGGAAGCCTCCAACGCGGATATTTTTATTGACAGGATTCGGCTGGCAACGGGAATTGATGTGGAAATTATCGATCCCCCGGAAGAGATTCAGTATTCGGTGGCTGCCGTGCAGGATTCGCTGGAGACGGATTTTCAGCAGCCGGGGAAAAATATCCTCATTGCGGAAGTGGGGGGAGGGAATACACTCCTTTCGATTTTGTGCGATGGAACGGTGGTCAATTCGCAGAGCCTGAATATCGGAGCGATTCGGATGCGGGAGTTTTTCGCCAGCCCTGAAGAGTCCTCCCAAAGTATGACCGCTCTTTTTCGGCACCATATTTCGGAGGTGCTGAATTCTGCCGAGACCTATTTTCCTTTTTCCGGCAACGATTATTTCATTACCATGGGAGGAGATACCCGTCTGGCAGCAGATCAGATTGGTCGTCCTTCGGCATTTCAGAATCTGACGGAGGTTCGGACGGAAGATTTTGACTTTTTTGTGGAACGCTGTTCCCAGATGGATTCCCCGCAGATTTCCAGAGAATTCGGCGTTTCGTTCCAACGTGCGGAGACGACGGTTCCCGCCTTGTTGGCCTATCAGGAGATGCTTCACCGGAGTCGCTTGTCCAGTTTTCTGGTTTCGCGAGTTTCGATGCGTCACGGTTTGCTGGCCGATTTGGCACGGGAAGCGTGGGGCATGGAAAACAGTTACTTCCAGAAAGATGTCCGTGACTCTGCCCGATCGCTGGCACTGCGTTTTCGGGTCGATTTGGAACACGCTCATCAGACGATGGAGTTGGCAGGCCGTATTTTCGATGCCATGAAAGCGGAACATGGTCTGGGGCAGCGTTACCGACTCCTTTTGCAAGTCGCGGCTTTGTTACAGAATTGTGGCAAATTCGTCAATAATCGATCATTTCACAAACATTCGTATTACCTGATCAGCCATTCCGAAATTTTCGGTTTAAGCCAGACCGATACGGAGATGATTGCGCAGACCGCCCGATACAGCTATCACAGCGGTCCGAAGTCTTCGCACACCGCTTTCATGTTCCTGTCGCGGAAATCACGAGTCATTATCAGCAAACTGGCGGCCATGCTGCGGATTGCCGACGCGCTGAATCAGGGGGAAGCACCCCGCCCCGACCAGATTCGTTTTGAGCGGATTGGGGATGAGTGGACGCTTTACCTGCCACCCAACGATGGCTTTTTGCTGAAATGCCGTGCCCTGGAGACGCAGGGGAAGATGTTTGAAGAGATTTTTGGAATGCGCATCTATTTTGAGATATGACTTGAAATAAAGGACAGGAAAGAACGATGGCGAAAAGGAAACTGATCGATTTGTACAATTCGCAGTATTACATTCCGCGAGATTTGAGTTGGCTGGAATTCAATCGGCGAGTTTTGCAGGAAGGTCTGGATGCGAACGTTCCTCTGGCGGAGCGGTTGAAATTTTTAGCCATCACCAGTTCCAATCTGGATGAGTTTTTCAAAGTCCGTGTAGCGGGCGCCCGTCAACAGGCGGCCTCGTCCCAGGAGTCGAAAGCGGCGGAGGCTGCCGATTTGCTGGATAGGATTTCCAAACGTGCCCATCAACTGGTGGAAAGTCAGAGTAAAGGGATTCTGGAGGTCTTTTCGCAATTGCGGCGATTCGGGATACGAATTCAGCATTCCCAAGAACTGGACGACAAGTCGAAAGAATACCTGCGGTCGCATTTTGAGAAAGATATTTTGCCGATTCTCACCCCACTGGCGGTGGAGGATATGACTCCCAGTCCGCTTCTGCCGGCGTTGCAACTGCACATTGCGCTGCTGTTGCGGATTCCCGCTCATTTCGAGTTGTCGAAAACGTTTTTCCAGACTCCGCAAGTCCCTTCGGAAGAGGAGGAATATTTGGAGAAACTGGCGGTTATTCCCGTTCCGACGCAACTTTCTCGATGGATTCTCCTCTCCCAGACAGAGGAGCAATCGGAGTATGTCTTTCTGGAACAGATGATTGCGGCCAATGCGGATTTACTGTTTCCGGGATGTGAGATTTTGGCCAGTTCGGTATTTCGGATTACGCGCGACGAGGATGTCCTGATTCAGGAGGACTTTGAGAATTACGCGAAAGTGGTGGAAGACGCGGTGCTGTCGCGGAGGCGTCGGGAAGCGGTTCGTCTGGAGCTTTTGGCCAAGTCCGATTCCCGTATCGTGTCGATTTTGTTACGGCAACTGCATTTGCGAAAAGAGGATGTGTACGAACAGACCGCCCTTCTGGATGCCACGGTTCTCATGGAATTGGCCGACCATCCCCGATTGAAAAAAGAGCGTTACGAAGAGTGGTTTCCCGTCACGCCGCGAGATTTGATGGATTGCGAAGATATTTGGGATCGCGTTTCCCAGGAAGATGTTTTGCTGTTCCATCCCTATGAGAAATTCACGCCGGTGGTGGAACTTTTGGAAAAAGCGGCTCTCGACCCGGACGTTCTGGCGATTAAACAGACGTTGTACCGTACCAGTGGAGATTCGCCGATCGTCAAGGCGCTGACCAAAGCGGCCAAGATGGGGAAAGAGGTTTCCGTTTTGGTGGAATTGCGGGCACGGTTCGACGAGTCGCGGAACATTCAGTGGACACGGCAGTTGGAAGACGCGGGATGTCACGTCATTTACGGCATTTCCGGCTACAAAACCCATGCCAAGGCGATGTTGATCATCCGTCGGGAGCGGGGGCGGATTCGGCGTTACGTCCATCTGGCAACGGGAAATTACAACGATAAAACGGCACGGATTTATTCCGATTTGGGTCTGATGACCTGCCACCCGGAAATGACGGCGGATGTCGCGGCGTTTTTCAATCTGCTGACCGGCTATTCGGAAGCGGTGGGATGGAAACGGTTGACGGTGGAACCGGTTTTGCTGAAACGACGGTTCATTGAACTGATCGAGCGGGAAATGGCTGTTTCCACCCCGGAACAACCGGGACGGATTCGCGCGAAGCTCAATGCGCTGGAAGATAAAAACGTTATTGAGGCGCTATACCGTGCCTCCCGCCATGGTGTCAAAATTGCGTTGAACATCCGTGGAATCTGTTGCCTTCGACCTGGATTGAAGGGGATTTCGGAGAACATTACGGTTCGTTCCATCATCGATCGTTATCTGGAACATGCCCGCATTTTCCATTTTCACAACGGCGGTTCCCCAGAAGTTTATCTGGCCAGTTCCGACTGGATGACGCGGAATCTGGAACACCGTCTGGAGATTCTGTTTCCGATTCTTTCGCCGGGAATCCAGCAGCGTATCCTGCACATGTTGGATGTTTACCTTTCGGACAATCAAAAATCACAACAGTTAAAAAGTGACGGTCGGTGGAGTAAAGTCATGCCACAGGAAGGTATGCCGCCGATTCGTGCGCAGGAGATTTTTCACTGGGAAGCCGAGGAACAGGCGATGCGTCCCAGTCATCCTCCGTTGCGCTACATTCCCCTGAAACGCCCTGATAATGATGAATAAATGAGGAGTACCGATGACCGAGAATCTTATCGAAGAACCGAGAATGGATCAGCCGCAGACGCTGGCGGAGACGTTGCAAAAGTACCATCTGGAAATTCCTGACGAGACGCGGGAACAGTTGGAGAAATTCTGTTCGCTTCTTTGGGAGTGGAACACGAAAATCAACCTGACACGGCACACGGATTATGAGAAATTCGTGACGCGAGATTTGGTCGATACGCTTGCATTTGCCGAGTTTCTGGCTCCTGGCGAGCGGGTTCTGGACGTCGGATCGGGTTGCGGCGTGCCTGGAATCGTGCTGGGAATCGTGCGTCCCGATGTTTCCGTGGCACTGGCGGAGTGCGTGGCGAAAAAAGCCAAAGTTCTGGCGGAAATCATCCATGAACTGCAACTTCCGATTCCGGTTTACGAAGCGTTGGGGCAGGATATTCTGGGGCAGTGGGAATTTCACACACTCACTTTTCGTGCGGTGGCCTCGATGAAGAAACTGCTGGAGTGGTTTCGCGGCAAATGGGTCCACTTCGATCGTATGTTGCTGGTGAAAGGGCCGCGTTGGGTGCATGAACGGGGTGAGGCACGGCATTATGGCCTGTTCAAGGGGCTGAGTCTTCGTCGTTTGAAAGAGTATACGATTCCTGGCACGGAAACGGAGCTTTTGGAGGAAAATCAGGAGGAAACGGACGATTCCTCCAATCCGACGTTGGGAACGGGGGCGGTGAGTGTGATTTTGCAAATCTGTCCGACGGAGAAACTGGGGAGTGACAATTTGTGCCAGTTGTCGTCGCTGGAGACATCCAAGTCCCGCAATAAGTACGATTCCACCCGCCGTCGTCATTTGTCACGAGCCGGTGATTTACCGTCGGAAAAACAGGAGACGAAAAAGAAGAGAGTGGCAGCCAGCCATAAAATCAATCGAATCCGCAACAACGTTCCCGACCGACGCGGCAAACGCAAATCCGGCTCCACGGAAGAGGAATGAGGCGAAAAAACGATGTTGGGGAGTGATTGAAAACCAGGCGGAAGAAGGGAGCAGCGGAACCATCATGAAAACTCTGGATCAATTTTGGATGTGGCGAGCCATGGAGTTGGCTCAGAAGGGACGCGGTTGGGTCGAGCCGAATCCTCTGGTGGGATGTGTGATTGTCCGGGATGGCGAGTGCGTGGGAGAAGGGTATCACGAACGCTTTGGCGGAAATCATGCGGAGGTGAACGCCCTGCAACAGGCAGGAACGGCAGCGGAAGGTGCGACGGTTTACGTGACGCTGGAACCATGTTGCCATTTTGGAAAAACGCCACCTTGCGTCCAGGCACTGATTCGTGCCCATGTGGAACGTGTGGTGATTGCCATGCAAGACCCGTTTCCCAAGGTAGCCGGAGGAGGCGTCCAGCAACTCCGTGACGCGGGAATTGAGGTGGAAATGGGCGTTTTGGAGAATGATGCGTTGAAACTCAACGATCCCTATTTGAAACTCCAGCTCTGCCGTCGTCCTTACGTGACGGCCAAGTGGGCGATGACGCTGGATGGAAAAATTGCCTCACGGGAATATTCCAGCCGATGGATTTCGGGAACCAAGTCGCGAGCCAAGGTACATCAACTCCGTTCGCGGATGGATGCGATTCTGGTCGGAGCGGGAACTGTCACGTTCGACAATCCAATGTTGAATGTCCGTCTAAACGATTTTGCGGAATTGGGACGGGGAAGGATCGCTCCACGGACACCGATACGGGTGATTGCCGATGCTTCTTTGCAAACGCCCCTGGCGGCTCGCGTGGTGGAGACTGCCAGGGAAATTCCCACCCTTTTACTGATTGGGCCGAACGTTTCCGAAGAGCAGAAAATCCCGTATTTAGAGAGGGGATGTGAGTTTTTCCGCTCCGAAAAGACGGATCACGCGGAACAACTTCTCGATTTGCTCGACGAACTGGGAAAACGGCAGGTGACGAATCTTCTGGTGGAAGGGGGGAGCAAAGTTCTGGGAGCGCTGTGGGACGTGCAGGAAATAGACGCGGTGCATGCTTTCATTGCTCCGAAATTGCTCGGCGGCTCGGCGGCAGTCACCCCTGTTGGCGGGCATGGCATCGGCCAAATCGATTCGTTTGCCGGGCTGCTGGATGTGGAAATTGAGGTTTTGGACAGCGACATTCACTATTCCGGTCGAGTTTTGCACCAGGATACGAATGCCCGTTACGGACAGTGGATTGCGGATGGCTGAAAAAGGAGCCGGGAATTACCGGGAACCTTCTCCCGCAATGCCGCGAGAATAGGCTTCGAGCGTCTCCCGCCACTTTTCCGGTGGTGGTGTTTGTAACGTATTGTGCAGGAAGACTTTCCGTTGATCCTGCTGCGCTTCTCGCTCCAGTTCCCTCCGTGGCGAAAGTCCCAGGCTGCGAAACGTTCTTTCCAGTTGCCGCTGTTGCTGTGTGGAAAGATTTTTTCCTTCGGCAGTTTGGTGAATCTGCCGCCATTTTTGGAGGAATGCCATTGCCTCTTCCCGACTCCAGCCCAACTGCTTCAGGAGCGTCTCGTCGCCACGAGCCAGCATATCCTGCAAATGGTTCAGAGCCAGAAGCGTCTGTTGTCTGGCATATTCCGCATTGGCCTGATCTGCCGTGTTTTCGTCGGCCCCATCGGGACTTCCCGGCTGGTCGGATTTCCCGTCACTCCAGCCGCTACCCCGTTCGGTGTGTTGGGAACGTTGAGCGGAGGGGGCGGTTGCGGAAGAGGGGTTGGACGCTGACGAGGGGGATTGCGAAGTTTCCATCGTGTTTCCCGGTCCTTTTTGTGACCCTTCCTGGCTGGGACGGGTGGCATCGCTGTTTCCAGCCTGTTGGGGATTGGAAAAACCGGTTTTTTCATCGGTGAGTTGCCCTTCGCCACCGTGGGAATCGAGAGGGCCGTCACCACCACTGCCGGAAGGATTTCCCTCCTCATTCGGCGTATGATTTCCCGCACGTCCGATTCCCTGTTGCTGCGAATTTTCCTGTCCCCCTTTTTGCGTTCCGGGGTTCTTGTCTCTTTCCCGTGTCGTTCCTTCCGTGGAGAGGTCCCGCATCGATTCCGGGCGTGAGGAGGCATTTCCCTTCTGCGTATCGTTTCCGCTACGCTGAGACGATTTCCCCGATTCCTGCGAATGGGAGGCGTTTTCGGAAGGGGTTGGTGCCTCTTGGTTTTCCATCTCCCAGTCGCCTCCATCCTCATCCGCTTTTTCGGGGGGAGCGGAAGATTCTTGCCCTGTTCCTTTTCCGGTTGACTGATCCTGGTGTTTCAGAATTTCCTCAAACACTCCGCCAGGATCACTTTCGCCATCTTTCGGTTGGGAAGCCGCATTTCCCCCACCATCCGACGAGTTGTCGACAATCCCGGGACGATTTTTCTGGTGCAGATTTTCCGATTCCCGCAAATTCTCTTTCTGAAAATCCTCTTTTTCACCTCCCGGTTGAGAAAAGTCATGCTGCGAAGAGGTGCCTTCCTCACTTCCCGGCCGGGCATCTTCCGGTGAGAGGGAATCGGCAGTCTCTTTTTCCCCACTTCCCTGCGGCGCAGCGTCGGGAGATTCCTCTTCACCGGGAGACGTTTCTTCCGAAACCGGGGAAGCTCCGGCAGAAGGATTTTCAGCACCATCTTCCCGCGTCTGGGACGGATTTTCCTCGCTGGAGGGTTGGGACGAATCGTTTTGCCCGGAATCATTCTTCGGATCAGAACTTTCGCGATTTCCCTCCTCATTTTTCTCTCCCTCTTCCGAAGATTCCTCACCATCGGTAGACGGGACTTCCCGCGACGAAGCGTTTTCCGGCGAAAGCGGGTCAAAATCCAGGGGAGCGACATTCGGTTCCGCCTCTCCCTCCTGATTTCCCGTCCCGGCATTTTCTTCCCCCGCTTCCGTTTCATCCTCCCCCTCCCCTTCAGGGTTTTCACGCGATGTTTCGGGCGATTCTTCCGCACCTGTCTGCGTCTCCTCCTGACTTCCTTCCCGACCATCTTCCTGCGTGGCAGAATCTTCCGCCTTTTGAGAAGAATCTACCCCGGAAGCCTGATTTTCATTCTCCTGGTTTTCGGCAGAATCGGCATTTTCCTCCTGTTTTTCCGAAAGTTCCGCCCAATGAAGTGTCCTCCAGGGGGTGGCGGCACGATTCGCCTGGGGAAGACGATTGTCGACCGCTTCGACCCACCACTGGATGGAATCTCCCGGTTTCAGATTCGCCTCGGCAGGATTCCAACGATAGTGTGTCCGAAAAGTTCCCGAAAAACCTGTTTCGGTGGTGGGCAGGAGAAATATCGGCGGAATATCGAGATTTTTCCCATTCCAACGTGCCCGAAAAGCCACTCCCCGCAGCGCAAAATCGGTATCTTCCACCTCCAGAACCACCTCCACCGACTTTCCCCACGGTAAAACGCTCCCCTCCTCAGGAAAGGTAATCAGCCGGATTTGCGGAAATCGGTCGGGCAAAACGGTGATTGGGTGCTGAGGTGGGGTAGGGCTGGATGTGTGGTTTTCGTGCGTAAAGTGCAAGGTATAAAAAAACGTTTCCGGTGTCGCTTCTTCTGCCGTGGGACGGTTCCAGGGAGAAAATTGCAGGGGCACGCGAACCGAGGCCTGGTGCGGATTCTGCTTTGCCACTTCCAGCTTCCAACGCTTTTTTTCCGATGGATTCTGTTCCGGCCACATTTCGAGATACCCTTCGTGAATCGTGTGGCTGGCCTGAATCTGGAGCGTCGCCTCCGTCCCCTCCCACCCCTGAAAATCCGGGCTACTCCCTTTTTGAACGGGTAATTGCATGTACGCGGGGGGGGTGAGAATCACCTCTTTCACCTCCATTCGTAACGGCGGTGCCACGTCCACCTGAAACGTTTCCGAAAAGGCGTCGCCCGCGTGAATTTCCCACGCCAACGGCGTTTGGATTCCGGCAGGCCAGTCCCCCAGAAGTGCCTCCCACCGATCTTCCGAAAGTGGCTTCATCGGCAACGTCCGGTTCACCACCTGGCGGTCGTGTGTGCTGTAAAGGAGCGTGACTTTTTCATCTGATCGCAAATGGACAATTCGGGCAGAAATCGTCAACGTTTCCCCTGCCAGTACCGTACAATTTCCCGGCAAAATCTCCTCCAGTCGAACACGTGTCGGAGCGGCGATCGTCTCCCAGGGAAAAAGTACCCGTTTCACCGATGTCCACGAACTTTTTGGCGAAAAAAAAGTATAGAAAAACAAAGTCAGTAAAAGAATACCCAGAAAAATTCCCTGCCGCAGGAGGTGTCTTGCCCCCTGAAAAGAGGAGGATTCTCCCTGGCTCAAATGCTGGAGCGTCTGTTGTTCCAGCGACGTGAGAATGACCGCTGATCGTTTCCCGTTTTTCCGAAAAGAAGGCTCTTTTTTCAAGAAAAGGAGGTTCAGAAGGCGATTTTTCAGTTGTGGATTTTCTCTTTCCAGCGCATGTGCCGCGTAGAGAGGATGAATCCGGTTGCGAAGCAGTGGAAGAAGGTTTCTGAAAAAGAAGAGAAAAAATCCGCCCCAAAAAAGACCCCACAAAGTAAACCGTACCGCCATCCCCGCCTGGCACCAGTGATCCAGCAAAAGTACCACCCCCAGAAATACCGTTCCCCAGCAACTGAGCTTCAAAAGCTGCGTCGCCCACTCCTGCCAGTAAATTTGCTGGCGGGTTTCTTCCAGTTTTCTCTGAATCATCAGGAAATTTTTTTCAGGTACGATGGATGGCGGTATTTTGGACATGGGGGATATAATGGAAAAAAGGATGAGAACCGAATTTTCTCCCTCCATTTTATCCTATTTTCGGGAAAAAATCCATCCTGAAATGCGAAAATCGGGTAAAAAAAGCAAAAAACTGACAAAATGTCAGCCGGAAGAGGGGTGGAGAAAGTGAGGGTGTTCTTTTTAAGTGTTTGAAAAATAACAACTTGCGGAAAATTTGGAAGGAATATTGAATTGGAACAGGATTTGCTACTCTGAAAGGTACAAGCCATTTTGGCATAACAAAATTTGGCAAGGATGATAGAATTACCGGAAATTTCCATGAAACGTCCGAGGCATGACGCGAATCGATCTCATGAGAAGTTCGGGAAGGAAATTTCAAAGGGAAGAATATACTGAAGGAGAAACTTATTATGGCACAAGGCGAAAAGATTATTGGAATTGATCTGGGAACCACCAACTCGGTCGTTGCGGTGATGGAAGGCAAAGAAGCGAAAGTCATCCCGAACGCGGAAGGGAATCGTTTAACCCCCAGCGTGGTGGCCTTTACCGACAATGGCGAAGTCCTGGTTGGGGAATTGGCTCGTCGTCAGGCGGTGACGAACCCCCACCGGACGATTAGTTCCATCAAGCGTTTTATGGGACGTCGGCATGGTGAAGTGAGCGACGAAGAAAAGACGGTTGCTTATAAAGTTGTGGGCGGACCGGAAGATTACGTGAAAGTGGATGTGGATGGCAAAGACTATACTCCACCGGAAATCTCCGCGAAAACGTTGCGGAAACTGAAGGAATCGGCAGAAGCCTATCTCGGCCACAAAGTGAACAAGGCGGTGATTACCGTCCCGGCTTATTTCAACGATGCTCAGCGTCAGGCCACCAAAGACGCAGGCCAAATTGCCGGTTTGGAAGTGATGCGAATCATCAACGAACCGACGGCGGCTTCGCTGGCGTATGGGCTGGATAAGAAAGCGGCGGAAAAGATTGTGGTGTTTGACCTGGGTGGTGGAACGTTTGACGTTTCCATTCTGGAAGTGGCGGACGGCGTTTTCCGCGTCATCAGTACCAGCGGCGACGGGCACCTCGGCGGCGACGATTTTGACAATGCGTTGGTCAATTACGTGGCAGACAATTTCCAGAAACAAAACGGAATTGACTTGCGAAAAGACCCCATGGCATTGCAACGTTTGCAGGAAGCGTGCGAAAAGGCCAAAAAAGAGTTGAGTTCGGCACAAATGACCGACATCAATCTCCCCTTCATCACGGCGGACGCGTCGGGACCGAAACACTTGATGGAAAAGATTACCCGTGCCCAGTTTGAGCAGTTGGTGGATCACCTGATCGAACGTTGTCGCGGACCGGTGAATCAGTGTTTGAAAGATGCCCATTTGACGCCGAAAGATATTGACGAAGTGGTTCTGGTTGGTGGTTCGACGCGAATTCCGAAAGTGCAGGAACTGGTAAAGTCCATCTTCGGAAAAGAGCCACACAAGGGTGTCAATCCCGACGAAGTGGTGGCGATCGGTGCCGCGATTCAGGGTGGTGTTTTGGCAGGTGAGGTGCAGGATATTCTGCTGTTGGACGTGACGCCGCTTTCGCTCGGAATCGAGACGTTGGGTGGAATCATGACGAAGCTGGTGGAACGCAATACGACGATTCCCACCGAGAAGAAACAGGTTTTCAGCACTGCCGACGACAACCAGAATGCCGTTACGGTCAAGGTTTATCAGGGCGAACGGGAAATGGCCGCGGACAACCGTCTGTTGGGTCAGTTCAATCTGGATGGCATTCCGCCGGCGCCGCGTGGTGTTCCGCAGATCGAAGTCTGTTTCGACATCGACGCGAATGGAATTTTGAACGTTTCGGCCAAAGACCTCGGAACGAATCGGGAACAGAAGGTTCGGATTGAGCAATCGGCCGGGCTTTCGGAGGACGAGATCAAGAAAATGCAGCGAGACGCGGAGTCCCATGCGGCAGAAGACAAGAAACGTCGTGAATTGGCGGAATTGCGGAACCATACCGAGTCGCTTTGCTGGCAGTTGGAGAAGTTGGTGAAGGAAAACGAGTCCACCATGTCCGACGCGGATAAAACAGCCATCAACGGGGCAATTGAGAATGCCCGAAATGCCGCGAAGGGGGAGGATGTGGAAGCGATCAAGTCCGCGTTGCAGAATTTGGAACAGACTTCCCATGCGTTTGCCCAGACGTTGTACCAGAAACAGCAGACTGCCGGAGCCACTCCAGGTGCGGAAAATACCGCGAATACGGCGGATAGCAATCCATCTTCGTCGCAGGACGACGATACGATCGACGCGGAATTTGAAGTGAAATAGTTTTGAGGAGGAATCTTCTCCTTCAACCTTCGACGGCAGGCAGAGTTTTCTACCTGCCGTTTTTTTGTTTCTTTATTTTTCTGGCATGACGAGCCGTTTTTCGGTGATGTAAACCGGAGCGTCGTAGACAGGCATCTCTTTCAGAGTGAGCGTATCCCCCTCTTTCACCATCCGCTCGGCAGGAATTTCATAAATGGCACACGTTACCGTATCGACCCAGACTGGCTCCTCGAAAGTGACCCCTTGCAACGTCAAATTTCCCGGCGTGGTGAGATTTTCATTCTCAGGATAGCTGGAACAATCCCAGTACGCCACCAGTGGAATGTTGGTCTCCTTCTGGCGGAAGGTATAAACGGCCGTCTTTTTCGCACAATCAAGTTGGGCATCCATTTTTTCAGGCACAATCGACGCGTCGAAAACGGACGCGATTCCCTGCAAGGAATAATACGCCGGTTTGATTTTCAGCACCTGAAAATCTTCGTTGCACTTGATCAGTCCCATCCGCTTCATGAAACGGTCGTCGCGCGTCCGAATCCAGATCGGATCGACGAATTTGGTATAACGATGTGGCTGGTCGTAGGCAGGATCGTAGAACGTGAAAACGAGCGTCTCGATTCCGTGCCCCAAATCACCAATCACACGACGGGCGTTCCATTTGCACTGCGTCAGTTCACTGTTCCATTTGCCGGACGAAATGGGATGTGTGTTGTGAGCCTGGGAAGTCGCGCCCGATTCACCCTGCCAGATTTTGGCATTGGGAGCATACTTTTTCACAAGGGCTTCCCATTTCTCAACTTGCGGATAGCATTCGTCGGGATTGACGCGATAATCGTGGTAAATGAACCAGGTGAAAAGGTCGATTTTTCCTCGTTTCTGGAGTTCCTGTAGATATTTTTCAGTAAACTTCATGTTCGTCCAGCAAAGTACCAGACCGGCAACGCGTGCGTCCGGGATATTCTTTTTGATCATTTCTGCGGTTCGGATGTTGTTGTCCGCCACTTTTTCCGGCGTATTTCCACGAAAACCATCCGGTTCGTTCCAGCAAGACCAGTCTTTAACATGCGAATAATGTTTGGAAAGGGCATCGACGTACCTGTCCCACGCCGCCAACGCTTCTTCGCCATGGGGAAGTCCGTCTGACAACGACGCACCGCCACCACCGGGATAAATCGGGTTCCCGTACGACGTTTCCAGCAAAACATCCATCCCCTGTTCGACCAGATAATTCACCTGTTTGTCGAGCCACTCGAAATCGTAAACCCCTTTTTGCGGCTCAATTTTGGCCCATCCGGCATGGAGCCGAATCCGCTTCACTCCCAACGGGGCAATGTACATTTTGAACTGCTCAAAGTCGCCATAATCTCGCGGAAGCATCTCACAGCCAATGGCAATATTACTCCTGCCAACCTCTTTGGCACTGCGTGGAGTAACCGTGCCAATCCGTTGGAAACCAGGGTCGAGCGAAGACTGCACCCGATCGTGCGTGTAATCAATCGGGATTTGTGCCGAAAGAACACCTGCCGTCAAGCAAACCAAGCCAGCCATCATCCATTTTGTCATGAAATTTCCTTTCTTTTTATAAAACGTTCCTTCAATTTCCCCAAAAATTCCATAATAACCTTTTCCCCCTCCCATGTCAAGGAGCCAACATGGGTAACGATTTCCATTCCAACTAATTAGGTTAGAAGATGAAAATGCTATTTGAAAAGGTCTCATTGGGCAGGCGTTTGCGCGACTCACGTCGAAAGCCGAGAGTGGCTTTCCCGACGACGATGGAAAAACCGCATTATTCATTACGTGGCAGGCTTCAGCAACGCGACGCGAACTACTGTGAACGGTGCGGTAGCACCACGTCGCTCCCGGTCACACGGTGTTCAAAGATTTTTACTTGTGGCTACACCGCGATTGCTTTTGTATCGTACGATGATTTATTCATTTTTGCATCTTTAACACAGCACAAAAAAACAATATGGAGATGGTATTTTTTGCAAAACCACTCAAATTTCACTTAAAACCTCTAAATTTTCAAGAAAATTTTTCAGGAAATGGTTGCAATTTTGGGTAAAAGAGGTTATACTGTAAAATAGTTTTGTGAGAAGGCAGTAGCGGCATTCAAAAAAATGGCTATTTTACCCCCCCCCCCCAGCTTTTCCTGTTTTGACTTTCAATAACGAGAACGCTTTTTTCCAGATGAAAAAAGTGGGGGGGGCTTTGTGGGGTAAAAAAATAGTCTTTTTTTCTCTCTTTCATGCCTGTTTTTTGGAAATTTCTAAAAAGAATCCATGCGAATATCTTTCCGCCGTGCTGAAGTATGGTTATCATCAGAGTACCTCTCTTTTTGAATAGGAGTAGAAGTCATGTCAGAAATTCGATCCATTTTTTGTCAAAATGCCTGGAAAAAGGGTTTTCAGGGATGGAGTTGTGCAGTAATTTTGGGAATGGTGGTGGCGGTGCTGCTGGGTGAGAATCTTTCCGCCGCAATTTATACGGTGAATACGGCAGCCAATTATTCGAGCCTGTCCCCCACCCCTCAAACCGGAGACAGTATTCAGCTAAACGCCGCTTTAACTATTGATTCGGCCAATCCGCTGGCAGATATTCAGACGTCTGGGAGTGCGTCTCTGTTGTTTTCAACGGGATCTCTTGTCGTGGGGAACATTACTCAGGGGTCACACATGCCGTTGAATACGAACGCGAATACCGTGACACTTTCCGGCAACATCGTTCAACCTTCTATAGTTGGGGACCTCATCACCCTGGCCAAACAGGGAACCGGGACGCTCATTCTGACGGGGAATAATAATGGAATGGCGGGGCGATTTCGGATCAGCGAGGGAAACATTCAGTTGGGGGATGGGACGACGAATCCCACGTTTGCCAATTTGCAGTATTTCCACTTGCAGGAAGGGACCAATCTTGTGTTTAACGTCCAGTCTTCCGCGGACAATCCTTATATTCACACAACGACAACGACGTACAATACGTTGAATGATTATACGGTGAGAACTGGGGCGAAGATCCAGATTGCCAATGGTTACGTTCAGTGGCAGGCAGGAGCGACCGATGTGGATATTCAGGTCGATGCTGGAAAAACGTTGGATTGGAACGTGGCGACAGAGGGGACGACCGAAACGTTTGGAAAGTCGATTTCCGGCGAAGGAGCTTTCGTGAAAAGTGGCGATGGGGAATTGGTGCTTACGAACAAAAGTAGCTATACAGGTGGGACGACGGTGAAGGAAGGAACCCTGACGTTAAAACCTACCAGTGGAACGGTTTTGCCTGGATATACGAATTCTGAAGGGACGCGGGTGCAATATCCGGTTACTGTCGAAGAAGGTGCCACGCTGAATGTTGCCACGAATGGCGCGTTCGGAAACAATCAGGAATGCCCCTCTCTGTTGACGCTCAATGGCGGGACGCTGCGAAATTCTTCCGCCGCTCATATTACGGTTGGCAACATCACCATGAACAACGGAACGCTTATCAGCAATACCACTTCCACAACAGACTATGGGAACTTCATTCTCGACGCTCGTGTGGTGGCTTCTGGCACGAACAACCTTATCCAGGCCAATTCGCTTACGGCTGGTTTTCGGTTGAGCAGCGGTATCGATGTTGGTGAAAATGCCTCTTTGACGATCGACGCGGTGATTCAGCAAACCAGTACAGGTACCGCACCGAGCAAGATCATTACCAAAACGGGAGTGGGGGATCTGATTTTTACGAAAGCCAATACCTACGAGCCTGGCACGGTCATTCAGGCTGGGCGGCTGATTTTGCGAGAGGAAGGGACGCTGGGAACCGGGGATGTGACGATCGCTTATTTAGGTGCGCTACAACTGGAAAATGGGGAGACGCTAGCCAATAACATGAAGCTTACGGGGGGAGGGACGACGTTTGTTCCCGATGTGCAGAATCCCGAAGATGGGAGAAATTCGGGAGTGATCTATTTTCGAAAATCGGCGGAACTGACCGGAACTCTCACCAGTACCGATGCGGTGGGGATCCGCGTGGCCAACGGGGAAACCGGGACAATTTCGGGCAATTTTTCCCACCAACCAACGGAACTAGCAATCCAACCGTTTGCGAAATATGGTCTCGGAACGTTGATTTTATCGGGCGAGAATAATTCGTTGACGGGGGATGTTCGTGTCTATGCCGGAACGCTGCAAACGAACGCGAAATCCCTTTCGCAGGCCAACCAGATAATGGTGGACGCAGACAGCATGCTGAATTTGAACGTTGCCGGAAATATTTCCGAAACTTTGAATAAAGTGGTTACGGGAGCAGGGACTCTGGTGAAAAGCGGTGCGGGAGAAGTGATTTTGGGAGCGAAAGGGACGTACACTGGTGGAACGGAGGTTCGGGAAGGAACCCTGACGCTCACTCACACGGCAAACAATATGGGCACTCTCCCAACTCTCCAACCAGTGACCGTGTATCAGGACGCGGTGTTGAAAGTTTCGGTAAATGGAGCCATGGGACATGCCTCGCATTTCCCCTCTGCCATCACGTTGTATGGTGGAACGCTGCTCAATGCGTCGACGTCCCACATCACCACGACCGCCACGAATCTGCATGGTGCCACGCTGCGGGGGAATGGGACGGCAAGTACGTCGGAATATGGCGATTTTCTCATCGACAATACCATGACGGTGGATGTTTTGTACGATGCCGACGGGAACGTTGTGGAACGGGTCAGCAAAATTGAAAATGGAAGCATCTCCATTCGTTTTGTGAATAACCAGAATGGAAAAATTACGGTAAAAGAGGGTGCCACGCTGGAAGTCAACGCGGATATTGTCCAAGCTCCTCAGTCGACTGCCCTTCCTGTTACCAAAGATGGAATGGGGAAGATTCTTTTTGGAGGAAATGTGAACCATGCGGTACAGGTTACGGAAGGTTCGGTGGAGATGACTCCGACATCCGTTTTTGAGCAGCCGCTAACCATTGAGACAGGTGTTGAGGCAATGTTGGGCGGGACGAGTAATCGTTTGCTAAGCATGGATGGGCTGTGGCTGGGGCAGGAAGGATATACGCTGAAAGTCAACAGTGGAGATTTGATTTTGGGCGATGATTTGAAACTGGCCTTGCCTACAGAAGATGTTTACTCCGGTCTGTCGTTGGATATTTTCAGCTTGGGAGACGACGCTTCGCTGAAAGATGCTTCAGGAGAGCTTCTCGATCCAGAAGCGTTTGATTGGGAACGGCTTTTGAGTTCGGATGCCATGCGACAGTTATGGAATCTCGGATTTGAGGATGGAACGTTGACAGCAACCGTCGGTTCCACCGCCGTTCCAGAGCCGGGAACCTGGTGTTTGCTCCTGTTGGGAATGGCGTGGTTACTGCGTCGGCGATATTCCCGAAAATAAGGAACGTTATCCCCTTTTCCAGACAAGGGAAACAATCAAAAGTCGTAGGGGGAAGTACCTTGTCAAAAAAAATAATGGAAGTACAATGGAGGGCTGTTATCGGAAGCGTTTTTTCAAGTAGAGTGGGTTTATGGGAATGGATTTTGACGTTCTTGTCGTCGGAGGGGGACATGCCGGAGTGGAAGCAGCCGCGGCCGCAGCCCGACTGGGAGCCAAAACCGCGCTTTTAAGTGCGAACCTCGACACGATTGCGGCGATGAGTTGCAATCCCGCTATCGGTGGTGTGGCGAAAGGGCAGATTGTCCGCGAAGTGGATGCTTTGGGCGGGTTGATGGGGGAAGTGATTGACGAAACGGGGATCCAGTTTCGGATGCTCAACCGCAGCAAAGGCCCAGCCATGCACGGTCCCCGGGCGCAGGCGGATAAAAAAGCGTACCAATTTGCCATGAAACATCGGTTGGAACAGCAGCCGAACCTCTTTTTGCTACAGGAATCGGTGGAAGCATTGCTGGTGGAGACGCGGGGAGAGGAAAAACGTGTCGCTGGTGTCCGAACGCTTCTGGGGCAGACGTACCACGCACCGCGAGTCATCCTGACGACGGGAACGTTTTTGCGGGGAATTCTGCACTACGGAAATGTGACTTTTCCCGGTGGGCGGAGTGGCGAATCGGCGGCCGATCGATTGAGTGAGAGCCTTCTTCAGAATGGAATCCAGCTCGACCGTTTCAAAACCGGCACGCCAGCCCGACTGCATGGCCGGACGCTCGATTACTCCCGCATGACGCTCCATCCGGGGGACGATGTTCCTGTGCCGTTTTCTTTTTTGAACGACTCGATTGCCACGGAACAGATTCCCTGTTGGCTGACGCGGACGAATGCTCGCGTTCATGAAATCATTCGGGAAAATCTCCATCGTGCCCCGATGTATTCCGGCCAAATCCAATCGACCGGGCCGCGGTACTGTCCTTCGATCGAGACCAAAATCGTCCGCTTTTCGGAAAAGGAGAGCCACCAGATTTTCCTGGAGCCGGAGGGACGCCATACGGTGGAAGTTTATGTCAACGGCCTTTCCACCAGTTTGCCGTGTGATGTGCAGGAAGCGATGATCCATGCCATCGAGGGGTTGGAAAAAGCCCACATTATGCGGTATGCGTACGCGATTGAGTACGATTACGCACCGCCGCAACAGTTACAGCCCACGCTGGAAACGAAACGCATCCACGGTCTCTTTTTTGCCGGGCAAATCAACGGCACGACTGGTTACGAGGAAGCGGCGGGGCAAGGACTTCTGGCGGGGCTGAACGCGGTGCGGACGTTGGGAGGGGAGACGCCCTGGATTCCTGGCCGGGAGGAGGCGTATCTGGGAGTCATGGTCGATGATCTGGTGACACGCGGCGTCGATGAGCCGTATCGGATGTTCACCAGCCGTGCGGAACACCGGCTCCATTTGCGGGGCGACAATGCCGACCGCCGTTTGACGGAAATCGGCTACCGTTTCGGGCTGGTTTCCGCAGCGCGATGGCAACGTTTTTCCCAAAAGATGGAAGATTTGCAGACTTTGAAACAACTCTTAAAATCTCTGAAAATCCGTATCGAAACGGGAAAAATCACGCTGGAAGATTACCTGAAACGTCCCGAAACGACGTGGGAAACCCTCGCCCAACCGTTTCCGCAACTCCAGTCTTTTTCCCCGTTTGTGGCGCAACAAGCCTGTTATGATGCCAAATATTCCGGCTATTTGCAGCGTCAGGAAGAGGCGGTCGCGCGGCAGCACAAATTGCAGAAAATCCAGATTCCTGAAACGTTCGACTATTTTTCTCTCAATCAACTGCGGATGGAGGCCAAGGAACAACTCTCCAAAATCCGTCCCCAGACGATCGACCAGGCGTCGCGGATTCGGGGAATTACGCCTGCCGACCTGGCGGTGTTGGTGGTAGCCATTCGCGGGAAGAAATAAGCGCCAAAACAAAAGGGAGCGACACGTTTTTCATGTTCGCTCCCTGGATTCAACATTCCCTGAAAAAACTACTCTTCATCCAGTTCGTCTTCATCCTCATCCTCCCAATCTTCATCGATGAGAATGTCATCCTCATCCGATTCGGCTGTTTGAGCATTTTTAGCAATGGTGACGATCGATTTCAGAAAATCGTTTTCCAGATTGATCCAACCGGTGGTGGACGTTCCGTCTTCGGAGGTGACTCTCACGGTTACTTTTCCATCCAAATCCGCAATTTTGGCCAAATGGGGGATTCCTTCAGCCAAATCCATGTCGAAATGGCCTCGGAAGAGCGTTTTCGGGCTTTTTATCTTCAACGTTTTGGCAATCGTTTCTTTCAGCGTTTCCACCGCATCCTCTTTTTCCACCGCGATAAAGACGAACTTGGAATGGATACCTACAGCCATTTTCCAATCTTCACGACTGATCAGATGGATGGAAATGGACTTGCCAACCTTGTCCACGTCCCATTGTGCCGTGACTTCCTCGTTGGCATCCACGATTTCCTGCAATTCTTTCAGAAGTTCTTTCCCTTTCGTAACCGTAAAGGCCAGAACCATCTCTATCTCGTTGTCCTCCACGTCAAACGAGCCGGCTGCCTCAAGAACGTCACAAGCCATCAGCGAACGGAGCATCGGTACCATGGGAGCATCGGGAAACAGTTCGATCTGTTCCTCCAAAATTTGTACCGCGGCAGGAGGCATACCACAGATCAGATGAAAACCTGCGTCGGCACTCGCTTCATAAAAACCACCCAGCATTGATTTTGCCGCAAACGCTTTCTGAAGCTGCTTTTCCGCGTCTGTGCCAGGAACGGCTTTCGAGAAAGTCTCTATTTGAAAGTTGCCTTGGGAATCAATGTTCAGCCCCAACTGTAACTGTTCGCACTCGTTCAACGATTTTTCAAATTCTTCCGTGTTATCGTCCATCTCAGGAATCATCTGCGAAAGTTCTGCGGCCTGTTCCGCAATCGCGGCAGGATTCAAATCGACCGCCAAAAGGTATTTCGACGGCAAATCTCCCAACAATTCCACCGGATTGGCAGGGAGTTTCACCGCACTTTCTTCCTGCTGGAGAACGAAATTTTTCCCATTTTCCTTCAAAACGGCGGCCTCGGCAAATCGACCGGAATCTTTGGCGGCCTTGAACCAGGCGTCCAGCATCTTAAAATTGGAAACTGGACCAAAAGCCACCATATCGGGTGCTTCCTCACTCACATTCCCCACAATCCCTACCGGAGCGTCCACCCCCATACCAGGCGGAATAATCGGACCACCCGGAGCCAGAAAAACCTGTACCATCATTGCCGATTGGGGGTCAATTTTCTGGATGGCATTGAGCAGACTCTTCTGAACCTGATCCACCCGGGAAATCGACACCACCACATCCGGTTTTTCGGCATACGTCCCAGCCACCCAGCCAAAACCAACCGCCAAAATCACCGCCATACACACTTTTTTAAGCATTTCTTTCTCCTTGCACACTTTCTCAAACGCTTTTGCTGAAAACCAGCCCTTCACTATACCATTTTATGCAGCCCAAGGCAAGCCCGAATCCTTCCCTGGGTTGGAATTGATAATTGATAATTGATAGTTGATGAAACAAACCGTTATCGACATGGAAAACCACGCAACAACTCAGAAAACGGTTTGAACAAAAATAATTATCAATTATCAATTATCAATTCCATAAGCTCCTGTTTTTTTCCTGGACTTTTTCGTTTGGGAGGAATCGCTTTCTTTTTTGGGTCTGATAATTTTGGGACGGTAGGCGTGGTCACGTTTCCGAATCACTTCTGCCGAAACGATCGTGTCGGGCATGGCGGCAGGGTCGGGATTGGCAGGGTCGACTCGCTGAAGTTTGGTTAGAACGTCCATCCCCTCGACGATCCTGCCGAAAACGACAAATTCTCCATCCATTTCTTTGGCCGGAGCAAAAGAGAGGAAAAACTGCGAACCAGCAGAATCGGGTTCCGAGCGAGTCATGCTGATCGTGCCGCGAAAATGCTTCCGCGCGTTGCGGTGTTCCAGCTCGTCCTTGATCGTGTAGCCCGGCCCACCATCGGCGGTCATGGGAGAGCGTCCACCCTCGGCAAAGAGTCCGGGAACGACGGAAAAAAACTCCGTGCCATCGTAGAAGCCCTTTTCCGCCAGATAGATAAAATTCGCGACGGTATTGGGTGCCTCGTTTTCATACAGTTCCAAAACCATCTCCCCCTGCGACGTTTCCAGCTTCACTCGTGGCAGGTCATTCGCGGTCGCTTCCTGATCCCGCAAACGTTTCTCCTTGGCCCACGCCACACGATGATACGGAATCGCCTTCCGCAGCGCTTCCCCCTTCTCGGAAAGCACCTCCTCCTTCTCCGCTTTGGCATAAAATCGCTCCGATGCCTCAAACTGATTGAGCATGAAGCAGGTTTCCCCCGCAATATCGTAAACATCGGGCAAAATCTGCGGAATTCTCCCGGAAAGTAGCCCTTTCAACAAGGCATACACCGCCTCGTAGTTGTCCTCCACCAGCCGGATTTCCAAAACCTGCACGATAAACGTCAGCAATTCCGGGTCTTCGCTCGGTTGTTCCAGCCAGGCTCGCTCCGCCAGTTTCACCAACCGGGGATGGACTTCCCCCACCTCCTCCGAAAGTTCCGCCAGACGAAGGCCGATTTCCTCCTTTGCCTCTTCAGGAACGGCGGTGGAGAGGAATTTCTGCTGCAAATTGCCCGCTTCCTTCACCATTTCGGTATATTCCTTCAACGCTTTTTTGAAACGGCTCATTCCCGGAGAAACATCCTCCGTTCCCGTGTTTTGTGCCCACAGAAAAGCGCCTGAAAACCATGCCAGACCAAGAATACCTAACGTGAAAAGTCTTTTTTTCATACCTGAACCTCTTTTTTACGGAAACGATACCGAAACGGAAAATTTTTGGGAACTATAAAATAAATATAGGCAAAATCCCGGAAATTTGCAAGGATTGGGAGATTTTTCTTCCTCAGAAAAAGGCTTTTTTCAGAAATATTGTCAAAAAAGAAGGGAAAATCCCTCGGCAGGCTCTTCCCTTCGTGAAAAAATTTCCCATCTTACCGCATGAACAGCAGTTCCAAATACGACGGCAACGGCCACAAACCATCGTCCGTCATTCCCTCCAGGTAATCCACAATCACCCGCAACGCATACATCGCCGACAACACCGAATCGCGGTAATACGTCGCTTTTTCCAGCAGCGAAACCTCCGACCGCACGCCGGAAACACATGCCTTGAGTTTCTCGATTCCGGTAATCATCAAGTCGATTTTTTCGTCCAGTTCCCGCAAAACTTTTTTCTGAACGGGGGTCGTCAAAACGTTTTGGAGATTGGCTTTGTGTTGCAAAACCGCCGGAAGAATCATCGTTTGCGACATCTTCAACATCGTCGCTGCCTCAATCGCAATGGTGGTGCAATAAATCTCCGCCAGAATTTCCTGCCGACCATGCAGTTCCGACGCGGAATAAACGCCGTATTTTCCGAACAATTCCACCGACTCCGGCGAAGTCAAAACCGGAAGGCAATCGACCGTATTTCGCAAATTCGGCAATCCCCGACGCTGCGACTCCTCCAGCCACTCCAGCGAATAATTGTCCCCGTCGAACAAAATCGGCTGAAATTCCCGAATCAGCTCCACCAACAACCGTCGCACCGCCGTCGGAAAATCTTCTCCGTCCGCTTTCGCCGTTTCGAGACGAGTGGCGATAAAATCGAGACTTTCCGCCACAATCGTGTTCAGGATCGTGACCGCCCCGGAAGAATTCTGACTCGACCCGACAGCCCGGAACTCAAACTTGTTCCCCGTAAACGCGAAAGGACTGGTACGATTGCGGTCGCCATTGTGTCTTGGGAAACGGGGAATCATCGGCAGCCCGATATGGACGGAAACCTCCACTTCCGAATTGCGGCGGCTCCTCGTCTTTTTACCCGTCGCCACAGGTTTGTCATTTTCCAGAAGAAGCTGAAAAATATTCGACAAAACGTGCCCCAGATGAATACTCATAATCGCTGGCGGCGCTTCCGCAGCACCCAGCCGAAAATCATTTCCCGCCGATGCCACCGAAAGTCGCAGTAACTCCGCGTGACGATGCACCGCCCGGCAAACCGCCGCGCAGAAAATCAAAAACTGCGTGTTTCGCTCCGGCGTACTTCCCGGTTCCAGCAGATTTTCGCCGTCGTCCGTGCCAATCGACCAGTTGTTGTGCTTTCCCGAACCATTCACCCCCGCAAAAGGCTTTTCATGAAGCAGACACAAAAAACCATGCCGTTGAGCAACCTGCTGCAACAACTGCATGATCAGCATTTGGTGGTCGAGTGCCAGATTGGTACTTTCAAACGTCGGTGCCAATTCGTACTGCCCCGGAGCGACTTCGTTGTGCCGCGTTTTGATCGGAACCCCCAGAAGCATCAATTCGTACTCCACTTCCGCCATAAACGCCAACACACGTTCGGGAATCGCTCCGAAATAATTGTCGTCCAGTTCCTGCCCTTTCGATGGTCGCGCCCCGAAAAGCGTCCGCCCCACCACCATCAAATCGGGTCGCAGTGCCGCCAACCGTTTGTCCACCAGAAAGTATTCCTGCTCCACTCCCAATGTACATTCCACCCGTGCCACCCGCATGTTGCCCAACACCCGCAAGACCCGCAGTGCCTGCCGGTTCAGCGCGTCCATCGAACGGAGCATCGGCGTTTTCTGATCCAGCGACTCGCCTGTCCAACTGACGAACATCGTTGGAATAACCAGCGTCGCTCCGTTGGGATTCTTGAGAAGAAAAGCCGGGCTGGAAGGATCCCACGCCGTGTAGCCGCGTGCCTCAAACGTCGCTCGCAAGCCACCAGACGGGAAACTGCTGGCGTCCGACTCACCACGAATCAGTTCGCTTCCGCTGAAACGTGCCAGGGCGCGAGTCTCCTCGTGAGGCGAAAGAAAACTGTCATGTTTTTCCGCCGTACTTCCGGTCAATGGCTGGAACCAGTGGGAGTAGTGCGTCGCGCCATGTTCCATCGCCCAATCCCGCATGGCGGTGGCCACCGCGTCGGCAATGTTGCGATCCAGTTCTTCCCCTTTTTTGATGGTCTGCTGCAACGATTCAAAGACTTTGACGGGAAGACGCTGTTGCTGGATTCCTTCGTGGAAGACGTGCGTCGCGTACAAATCCACAAAAGAATGTTCCCGATAATCGACCGTTCCACCTCGAACGGTATTTTTACTGCTGATCGACTCAATCGCCTTTCCGCGTGCGTTCATACGTTCTGGAATCCTCTCACCAAATAATAAATGAGATAGTGGTTAGTGGTTAGTGAGGTTGGGGACAACTTTACAAAAAATCAGTATACCACAAACTGAAAAAATAACAAGCAAGGAGAGGAGGCTTTTCAAGACTTTCGACGTTCGCGGCTTTCCTGTCCGGCTATACTTGGGTAAGTAGAGAATGTTTTACGTTTCCAGGGAGTTTTCGGGTTAGGGAAATAACGTCTGCTCCCTCTCTCCCGACTCTCGTATCCTTCATTATTCCCAATCGATAAGGAGAAAATCATGTCTGCCATTATTGCCAGTGAGACCGAAATTCGCGCTCGGAATATTCTCAATGCCAGTCCCATTCCCGAATTGCGAAATTTGACCATCGAAGAAGCCGCCGGGACGTTATGCGTTTCTGGGACACTTTCCAACTATTATCACAAACAATTGGCACAGGAGACGTTACGACGCATCTGCCGGGAAGCGAAAATTGCTCTGAAAAACCTGACGCACGTTCAATAATCGACCTTTTTGGATAGATAATCCCTTCCCCGGAGGGCGGAAGGCCATCCATACCATCTCTTTTCCTTCCGTCCTCTTTATCTGTCGTTTTTTTTCCAAAAATGCCCTTTACAGAAATGGCAAAAGGGATTAAAATAACATTCCGGCAGTGGATTCTTTCTTTCGGGAAAGACTTTTCCGGCCGATTGGGAAGAATACCTTTGTTCACCGGAACGGCATGTATGAAACGGGATTATCTCGAATTAAAGCAAAAATTGATGCAGCGTTTTTTGGATAACGCCATTGATAAAGAAACCTACGACACAATGTTGACGGAAATCGACCGGATGATCGTTGAGGATCAGGAATTGAATTCCCGTATCGACTTTTCCCCATCCTCTTTGCCCGTTTCGCAGGAACATTTTCATCACCTGTCGGGTTCCCATCCTCAGGTACAGGTCATTCCCATTCCCTATCCCTATCCGCCGCAGTCTGTCGCCACTTTCCCTCCTGCCGCCCCTCCCTCTTTTCCAGAACCGGTGGTAATGCCGGAGGAAGAGCCTTCGCCGGAAATTGACGAGGCCGTTTTGAAGAGTTTGCAACCGGGACAGTCGCTGGAAATCTGGTGGCATCATGCACTGACGGAAGAGTGCGCGGCGGCCTGGAGAAGAGCCAACGTGCCGATTAAATTGAGCCTGAATCTCAATGGTTCCATTGACGACGCGTCGCTGAAAGTTTTGGGAAACGTTCCTCACCTGCGGGAAATCAACCTCACGAGTACGGCCATTTCCGACGATGGTTTACGACATCTCGCTCCGCTGAGCGAATTGGAGTCGCTCATCCTCATTTCCACACGTGTCCGGGGAACGTCCTTCCAGTATCTGGAAAATTTGAGGTCTTTGCGGGAATTGACGCTCACTTCCTCCGAATTTGGCGACGAGGGGATGGAACGGATTGGGACGATGACCTCACTGGAGGAATTGCGTCTGGACGATACGGCAATAACCGATCAGGGAATGCCGTATCTGGAAAAGTTACACGAATTGAAGCTCCTCAATTTGCAGGGGTCGCTCATTTCCGATCAGGGGCTGGAAGCTATTGCGGGGCTGGACCAGTTGCTGGAACTGTATTTGGGGGGGACGATTCCCTACGATGGATTGGTGTATGAAAGTCCCATTTCCGACGCGGGGCTGAATCTTTTGCAGGATTTGACCGAATTGCGAATTTTGCACCTCAACGATACGCAAATTTCCGATACGGGGATTCCCTTTTTAAAGAAAATGAAAAAACTTCGGGAATTGAATCTTGCCGACACCTACATTACCGACGCGTCGCTCCCCGCGTTGCGGCGGCTGGAGTGTCTGCGGGAAGTGATTGTGGATGGAACCGAGATTACTATCTCCGGGATTCGCAAAATTTTTGGACGTGGCAAGGAAGAATATTTTCACGGTGGCCGGGTCGGTGCCTGGAGCCGTCTGGGAAGATTTCTGGCCAGTCCGTGGAGTCGAAAAAACTGACGTTTTCAAGAGGATTTCCCCAACAATTAAGGAACAGAAACCATGTCGATGACGATTCCCCAATTCACCGCCATTAAAAAAACCGGCCGCAAAATCTCCATGCTCACCGCCTACGATTTTCTGACGGGTCGATTGGCGGAAGAGGGAAAAATGGATGGGATTTTAGTGGGGGACAGTTTGGGAATGGTCGTTCAGGGACGAAAAAATACCCTCTCCGTCACGCTGGAACAAATGATCTACCACACGGAAATGGTCGTTCGTGGCGCTCCCAACACGATCGTCATTGCAGATTTGCCGTTTCCTGGCGGACATCAGAGTGAGGAGGAGACGCTGCGGGATTGTGCTTTGATTCTGAAAAAAACCGGCTGTCATGGGGTGAAACTGGAATCTTCCTCGCGTCAAAAAATCATCGTCGAGCGGCTCGTGCAGGCCGGAATCCCTGTTTTGGGGCATATCGGACTTTTGCCGCAGCAGATTCAGCAGTTGGGAAAGTATTCCCTCCAACGACAACGGGAACAACTTCTGGAAGATGCTCTGGCAATTGAGAACGCCGGGGCATTTGCCGTCGTCATGGAATGTATCGCTCCCGAAATTGCCGGGGAAATCAGCCAGACGCTCGCCATTCCCACCATCGGAATCGGCTCGGGAAAAGGTTGCGACGGGCAGATTCTCGTCATGCACGACATTCTGGGACTCTCCGGTCGCACACCCCGTCATGCCCGCCAGTACGTGGATTTGGGGACGCAACTGGTGGAAGCTATCTCGCGGTACAAAACTGATGTGGAGAACGGTTCTTTTCCTGAGTAAAACCTTTCTCCAAAGTGTCTTCCGCACGTATGCCGCTTGAAAATCGGTTCCCCGACTCGATCTTTTCGGCGGATACTGGAGTCCGAGATGGCGTTTTCCCCGGGTGGGTTGTAAAAAATTTCCCCCCAGATTATAATGCGTGGAACGTGATTGGATTTTTGTGTCATCTTTGACTTTGACGAAGGAGTTCCCATGAAACCAAAATATTTTGCGTCCGCATTCCTGTTTTTATTCCTCTGCGGTGGATTCCTGCTGGCGGAAAGAGTCATCACGATCGAACTGGATCGTCCCTCCCAGGTTTACCATCTTTCCGAAAAGGCCGTTTTCACCATGACCGTTTTGGACGAAAATGGTGTACCTCTGCGGGAAGGGACTGCCCAAATCCGTTTCCAGAACGATTTTCGCGACGTTTTGCGGGAAGAAAAATGGAATCTGGCGGAGAAAAATCCTCTCGTGGTGGAAGAATCGCTCCGCCAACCAGGTTTTCTGAGCCTGACCGTCACATCGGAAAAGGCGATCAAGCGTGCCGCCGCAGGTTTCGAGCCGGAAAAAATTATGCCTGCGCAGGATTGTCCGGCTGATTTCTGGGAGTTTTGGGAAAATCTGAAAAAAGAGGTGCGGGAGCTTCCAGAAGAACTGAAACTGGAGGAAATTCCCTTCCTCTGCAATGAAAAACGAACCGTTTCGCGGCTCTCCATCCGAACACTGGACAATCAGTTGGCTCATGGATTCCTTTCCATGCCGAAAAATCAGGGAGATGGGCCATTTCCACTCCTCGTCATGGTGCCGGGGGCGGGGCCAGGTTGCGGACCGGATACCCACTGGTGTACGCAAGGTTTTGTCGTGCTGCACATGAACGTTTTCCCCTACCCCTGTCCTCTTGATGGTGCCGAGCGGAAGAAAGTTTACGACGCGTTTCATCAAAACCTGCCACTGCGGTATTGCTATGACGGAGCCCCCGACCGAAACAAATATTTCTTCCGCAATGCCTATCTCGGAATTGATCGGGCAATCGACGCGGTACTGCGGATGCCACAGGTCGATGCCACGCGAGTGGGCTACCATGGAGTCAGCCAGGGTGGGGCTTCAGGATTGATTTTAGGTGGTTTGAACGGCAAATTCCACTACATCGTCGCCAGCGTCCCGGCTTTGTGTGACCATGGTGGCGGATTGTTGGGACGTTCTCCCGGCTGGCCGAAACTTTACGACACGGTGAAAGACCCGCAGGTTCAAGTGATGGGGCCGTATTTCGACGGCGAAAATTTTGCCCGCCGAATCACCTGTCCCATTCAGGTCACGGTTGGATTCATCGACACCACATGCAGTCCCAGTTCCGTCTATGCCGCTTACAACAGCATTCCCTCCACGCGGAAAGTCATGCTGCATGAAGTCAAACGTGGACATGATACTGGTGAGAAGCATTCGCAGGCGTTTGGGTGGTTGGTCGAAAATTTGAAGAAGTAAGTAAAAAATAAGGAGGAAACAACATGAAAAAATTAGCCATGACTTTATGGATTTTGGGACTTTGCGTTCAGGGAAGCTGGGGCGAAGAGGGAAAACCGGCGACCGAACCGCTCACGAAGGCAGAGCTTTTCTGCGCGTTGCCGGAATTCTGCCCGACACCGGATGGTTTTGCCCGTGCGCCATGGGGCGATATTTTGCTATCGTGCCCGAACTATGCCGATCCGTCGCATCCAGCGGTGATTTTGCGAATCACCCCGGATAAAAAAGTGCGTCTGTGGGCAATTTGTCCCATCGACCCGGCGACTGGATTTGCGGGTCCGATGGGGATGGAGTTTGGCCCGGATGGGAATCTCTACATTGCCGACAATCAGGGCTGGCAGTACACCGAGCGGATGGGACGTGTTCTGCGGATTCTTGTCAACGAGCAGCACCGCCCGGTCGGTTGCGAAGTGGTGGCTTACAACTTTGCCCACCCCAATGGCATTCGGATTCGCGACGGCTACATTTACGTCTCGCACAGCATGATTGAAAAAGATGCCGACGGGAAACTCCTCTCCGGCGTGTATCGTTTTCCGTTGGATGCCAAAGATGTGAAGGTGGAAAACTCCGTTCGTGACCCGCACGTTTTCGGCGTCCTCAAAACGGAAAATCCCGACTGTCAGTACGGGCTGGACGGGATGTGCTTCGACAAAGAGGGGAATCTCTATCTGGGAAATTTTGGCGACGGCTCGATTTTCAAAGTGACGTTTAATGAAAAAGGGGAACCGTCTGAACCGACGCTCTTTGCCAAGGGGACGGAGATGATTTCCAACGACGGCATGATTTACGGCGACGATGGCAATATCTATTTGTGCGACTTCTCGCAAAACGCGGTATTGGCGGTGACACCTGAAGGAAAAATCATCACGATTGCCAAAAATGGCGATACCGACGGTGCCGATGGCTCGCTCGACGAACCGGGCGACCTGATTCAGGATGGAAAAACGCTGATCATCTCCAATTTCGACAACGTTCCCGGCCCGCCGCACGTCAATCAGAAGCACGACAAGCCCTACACCCTCTCGATTATCTCGCTCGAAGGGCTGGAAATTCGGTAGTTTGGGGAAAGTGGCGTGCAAGGAATGCGAAACCGGGAATCGGGAAATCGATTTTTTCCCACTCCCGGCGCATTCGGTTGTCATGAGTGGCTCGACAGCTTGCTCGCCAGATATTCCAACACAAAGATCAACGCCAGACCACCCACCAGTGCCACCGCCACATGCCCGACCAACATCGGCGTTATCGCTTCGGACGGAAGTGCCACAAACTCTTTTTTTCCAGCCACTTCCAGCATTTTCTGAAACGGCCAGAGGCATTTCAGCGAACCGAGCATGAAACCGCACATCACGGCCATCGTCTGGTTGTGGAAGTGTTTCAGCAGCCAGCGCAGCAACTTCGCAAAAGAGACCAGCCCAATCACGCACCCGCACGCGAAAACGACCAGCACCGTCAACTCGTTCAGATTCGTTTTCAGGTGTACCACATTACGCACCTTCTCGATAATGTACGCGTATTCGCCCAGCAGCAGAAGGACATACGACCCGCTGATTCCTGGCAAAATCATCGCACAAATCGCAATCATGCCGCATAAAAAGACGTATCCCAGGTGGGTACTCCCCGACATCGTGTTCAGGCTCACAATGCCCCAGGCCGCTACCGCTCCCAAAACGAGCGAAAGGGTCGTGACGAACGTATGTTTCGGTATCCGGCGGAACAGAATCCATACAGAACCCAAAATCAGTCCGGTAAATGCCGCGAATGTCACGGGGAGGTGATTCTCCAGCAGGTGCAGCACCGGAACCGTCGAAGTCACGATTCCGAAAACAACTCCGGCAACCAGCGTTACCATGAAAAGAAGGTCGATTCGTGCGGCCGCCTCCTTCCACTTCCCCGACAAAACCAGGGAAAACGTCTGCGTATCGCAGTGGCTGATGGCCGTAACCAGTCGCTCATAAACGCCGACGATCATGGCGATCGTTCCACCTGAAATGCCGGGAATCGTGTCCGCAACGCCCATCAGAGCGCCGCGTATAAAATGGGATATTTTCGGGATGTTCATAAAATAATGATTGATGATTGACTAAAGTTGTATTTATACCGTACTCTCTAATTACAAACCCCCAAGGTTGTTTTTTATTGACAGGTCTCTAGTTCGCAAAGCGCGAAACCGTTTCCGCGAAGGGACGTAAATCCGCTTCCACAGCCGCGAGTCGTTGGGAAAGATTTTCCGCGCTGCCGGGTGGGACAGACGCGAAAAGGTAAAATTTCACTTTCGGCTCGGTGCCGCTGGGACGCACCGCGACCGCATTTCCCGGCTCTTCCAGTTCCAGAAAAACCAGTTTCCCTTTCGGACCTGCCAGAGGTGTTTTTCTCCCGGTCGCCAGTTCGAGTGTCGTGCCGGAATCGTAGTCGTGAGCGTACAGAACCCGTTGCCCACCCAACACGCGGGGCGGATCATTCTGGAAGAGTTCCATCAGTTGCGTCATCCGAATCATTCCGTCGGAACCAGCCATTTGTATGGAAAACGCATCTTCCGCAAACGTTCCGTAACGGGCAAAAATGTCGGCCAGTTTTTCGTAAAGCGTTTTTCCTTCAGCCTTTGCGGCCGCGGCAATTTCACACAATACCAGCGACGCCACCGCCGCATCCTTATCGCGGGCATGGGTTCCGATGAGAAAACCGTACGATTCCTCCGCTCCCAGGACGAATTTTTCCGGCCCGAAAGTTTCGATCGCACCGCCGATGTATTTGAATCCGACCAGCAAATCCCGTACCGTCCGAATTCCGTAGGCATCGGCAATTTGCTTCAAAAGCGGCGTGGTGACCAACGTTTCCACCAGATAATGATCCCGCGTCAGGGTCTGGTTCCGCTCCATTCGGTGGAGGAGATACTCGGCCATAATCGCGGCCATCTGGTTTCCGGTGAGCGTCGTCCATTCGTCGGGGGTCTGGAACGATTTCGGCACAGCACATCCCAAACGGTCGGCGTCGGGATCGGTAGCCAGAATCAGATCGACGTTTCCTTTTTCTTTGGCCTCGGCCATAATTGCGTCGAAAACGGCTGGATTTTCCGGGTTCGAGACATGATTCGGCACGTTGGGAAAGTCACCGCTCGGCTCCGCATGGAGGGCAAAAAGCTCCACATTTTCAAAACCTGCCCGTTCCAGTACCGGCAAAACGCAGCTTCCCCCCACACCATGAAGCGGGGAGTAAATCACGTTCAAATCCCTCGGTCCCGGTTGGCTCACTTTCAGAACCGCCTCGAAAAATGCCTCGTCCACTTCGTCCTGGCAATATTTCACCTTCCCAGCCGCAAGTGCATCGGCAAAAGGTGTTTTCAGAACTTTCTCGCAGTGCATCACCCGGTCGATGATTCTCGCGTCGTGTGGCGGCAAAACCTGCCCACCGGTTGACCAGTAAACCTTCACCGCGTTGTCGCTGGGAGGATTGTGGCTGGCGGTGACCATGATTCCGCAGTCGCATTTTTTGTAGCGAACCATGAACGACATTTCCGGCGTGCTGCGATAACCGTCGAGAAACCAGACCTGAAATCCATTGGCTGCCATGATCGACGCACAAAGTTCCGCAAACTCCCGCGAACGGTGGCGTGTGTCGTACGCAATGGCACAACTGGGTTGGTGCGAAGCCCCTTCTGCCGCCAGGTATTCCAGAACATACGACGCCAGCCCCTGGGCACTTTGGCCGATCGTCACATCGTTGATGGCATTCGTACCCACCGGAAACATTTTCCCGCGTCGTCCACCTGTGCCAAACGGAATAACCGTCCAGAAAGCATCGTCCAGTTCCTTCCAGCTTCCCTTCTCGATCAACGCCCCCAAAATCGGGAGATAACCCGCATATTGCTCATCCGTCAGCCAAAGTCGGAGATTGTTTCCCGCTCCGGGGGTGATTTTTTTCGTTTCAACCGCTTCTTCGACGGTCTGTAACCATGCCTGCTGTTGGGAGTCCATCGTACTCTATCCTTTCCTTTGCCAAAACACTTCTTATTTCCATTATAACAAAAAAGTTCCTTTCCGGCAAGGTGCTGGGAAAATGATGCCGTGGAGAGATGAGAAAGTGAGAGGGGCGTTCCTTTACCATTTCAAGAAAAAATGGTATAATGTTTTCTATTGTTTTCAAGATATGCCAACGTTAAGTATCGAGGAGAATGGAAAATGAGAGGGTTTTCGGGATGTTTTCAGTGGATTTTGCTCGCTGTTTTGACATCGAGTGCCTGGGGGAGTGAGAATCCGCCTGTCGCCAAGTATGTTTTCCTGTTCATTGGAGACGGCATGTCCGTTCCCCAAAGGATGATGGCCGAAGAGTTTCAACAGGAAGTCCATAAAAAAGGGTTGGTCATGAACTCCTTCCCCTACCAGGTTCTGACAAAAACCCCTTCCGCCAACTCCTTCATTACGGACTCGGCTGCCAGTGGAACTGCCATTGCGTGCGGTGAAAAGACGAACAACGGACGCATTGGAACCGATCCCACCGGCAAACGTCTGGAATCCATTGCCCGGACAGCTCACAAAAGTGGTCGCCGGGTCGGAATCCTCACCAGCGTGACGCTCAACCATGCCACTCCCGCCTCTTTCTATGGTTACAACGACAGCCGGGGGAACTATTATTCCCTGGGACTCGATTTGATTCACTCCGGTTTTGAATTTTTTGCCGGGGGTGCCATCGACCGCTATAACGACGAAAAAGATGGTAAATTCCAGGGAAATATCTATGAATTGGCTCAAAAAGAAGGATACCAGGTCTTTCATGAAAAGAGTGACCTGTCCAAAATCGAACCGGGAATGGGAAAAGTGATTCTCTGCCGGAAAGATGGGGCACTCCCCTACGCCATCGACGCGGAGGAGGGGGATTTGGAGCTTGTGGAGCTGACCCGGAAAGGAATCGAAATGCTCGACAATCCCCAGGGCTTTTTCATGATGGTGGAAGGTGGAAAGATCGACTGGATGTGCCACGCCAACGACGCGGGAACGGTACTGCGCGAAACGATTCATCTCGACGAGGCGATTCAGGTCGCTTACGAATTTGCCCAGAAACATCCTGATGAAACGCTGATCGTGGTGACGGGCGACCATGAAACCGGTGGGTTGACGCTTGGCTTTGCGGGGACAGGCTACCAGTCCTACATCCATCGTCTCCAGTTTCAGAAATGTTCGCAGGATGTTTTCCGAAGTCGGTTGCAGAAAGAGTTGGAAAAACTGCCGAAAGACGCGAAGTGGGAAGCGATCCAGCCGCTGTTGACCGAATCGTTTGGGCTGGCCTTTACCGAGGATCGGGAAAATCCGATGCGGGTCCGCTCCGCCGAACGAAAAATGCTGGAAGAGGCGTTTCAGAACTCCTTTCAGGAAAAGAAAATTTCCGCCTCCCCCCTGACGACCACCACGGTCCGACTTTTCAACAATAAAGCTGGCTTGGCCTGGACGACCAACGCACACACCGCGTTGCCTGTCAATACCACGGCGTATGGCGTCGGAGCGGAAGTTTTTTCAGGAATGATCGACAATACCGACATTGCCAAAAAACTCCGTCCGATTCTCCAGCAGCCTGCCGTTTCGTCCAAATAATTTCGCAAGAGGAACGACCATGCCACTGCCGCCGCTTCGTAACGCTTACCCGAAAAGTACCTGGAAAGACTCCCTTGCCGTGGGGGTGATTGCCACGTTGTGCGTTGGGCTTTATTGCTGCGATTGGGGGCCGGAATATCCTCAGGAAGCGGGGAGTAAAGAGCGTGCCAGGGTACTTTCGGTCGACAATCGGGATTTGATGCAACTCGGACTTCTGACGCAAGGTTCGCAGAATCTGAAGGTGGAAATCCTCTCTGGGGAATATCGCGGGGAGGTCTTTGCCGCCACGAATCAACTGCGGGCACAGATGGAACTGGATAAAATCTTCGTTCCGGGGGATACCATTCTCGTCGGCGTTTACGAAGGCGCGGAACCGGGAAAATCGACGCTGAACGCTCAGGATTATTATCGATTGGGCTGGATTTGGCTCCTTTTTTCCATCTTCGCCATCCTCCTGATTCTCTTCGGCGGTATTACCGGCTTCAAGGCGTTGCTCTCCTTTTTGTTCAGTTGCATGATTCTCTGGAAAGGGCTGGTGCCCCTGGCATTGCAGGGTTGGAATCCGATGTTTCTGGCGTTGGGAATCGTTTTTCTCCTTTCCGCCGTCATTATTTTTCTCGTGGCCGGATTCAACCGCAAAGGGGTGACGGCCTTTTCCGGGACGATTTTGGGGGTCTCCGCCAGTTGCCTCATGGCATGGATTTTTACGCACCTTTTTCAAGTCAACGGTGCCGTCATGCCCTTTTCGCAGGCGTTGCTTTACTCCGGCTTCGAGTCGCTGAATCTGGTGGAGATTTTCATCGGCGGAATTTTTATCGGGTCGTCGGGAGCGGTGATGGATTTGGGGATGGATGTCGCTGCGGGGATGACCGAAGTGGCGGCAGAAAATCGGCAGATTTCCCGTGGAAACCTCATCCTCGCAGGCTGGCGAATCGGGCAGAGCGTCGTGGGAACGATGACGACAACGCTTCTGTTGGCTTACTCCGGTGGATACCTTACGTTGATGATGGCCTTTACCGCTCAGGGAATCACGCCGACCGACTTCCTGAACAGTCCGTATGTGGCCTCGGAAGTGGTGAAAACGCTCGTCGGAAGTTTCGGCCTCGTCCTCGTCGCCCCTTTCACCGCCCTGGCAGGAGGCTTTTTCCTCCTTCCGTCGCGGTAACTTCGGAGAGGGAATAATTCCATTACATTTTCAGGGAGATAACAAATGACTACGATTCTCGATGGCAAATCACTATCCCAAACCCTTCGTCAGGAGATTGCTGAGGAAGTTGCGTTCTTCGTCGCTCAGACAGGAATCACGCCCTGTTTGGCCGCCATTCTGGTGGGAGAAGACCCGGCCAGTCAGGTCTATGTCCGAAATAAAGAACGAGCCTGTGCCAACGTGGGGATGAAAAGCGTCCTTTTCCGACTCCCTGCCGAAACGACTTCGGAAGAGTTGTTGACGCTGGTCGAAAAACTGAATCACGACGCGACGGTACACGGAATCCTCGTCCAGCTCCCCCTTCCGCCGCAGATTGACGAAAAAACGATCCTCGACGCGATTTCCCCCGACAAGGATGTCGATGCCTTTCACCCGGCCAACGTTGGGCTGATTTTGCAAGGCCGACCGCGATTTCTCCCCTGCACCCCGTTCGGTATCCAGGAAATGCTCCGGCGGTATGGAATTGAAACGGCAGGAAAGCATGTCGTCATTCTCGGACGCAGCGATATTGTCGGAAAACCGATGGGAGCGATGATGGTGCAGCGCAGCCAGGGCGCGGACGCCACCGTCACGATCTGCCACAGCAAAACCGCCAATCTTCCTGCCGTGACACGTCTGGCCGATATTCTGATTGTCGCCATCGGACGTCCCCGTTTTGTGACCGCCGAGATGGTCAAACCGGGAGCGGTGGTGGTCGATGTGGGAATCAATCGAACGGAGGAGGGGTTGGTGGGTGACGTCGATTTTGAGGCGGTAAAAGAGGTTGCGTCGGCCATCACCCCTGTTCCTGGCGGCGTGGGACCACTGACGATTACCATGCTTTTGGGCAATACGCTCAAAGCAGCTCGCGGAATTTGACTTTTTCAGGAACATCTGCCGAAAGTTTTTCAGAAACAGACCGGGCGGATGTTCCTGAACTTATTTTGATTGCGAAACATTTTTTATATTTGTCGTGACGGTATTCTTCTGTGTGTGCTTCGACTCTTTCCTTCCATTTTTTTCTGTAAAAAGCGATTCATGGCTCTTTTTTTACAATTTTTTTACTTTTTAGTGAACAAAACACTTGCATTTCCTGTGAATTTAAGTAAAATATATCTTTGTAAGTAAAATTAAAGAGAATACCGCAGACCATTCCGTTTTCTTTTCCAAATTTTCTTTTCAGACGAAGAAAAACTATTTTGTGTTTTTCTTATTTTTGTGAAAAGAGAATTTTATTACCTACGAAATGGCCTTTCCAACAACGGAACTTCTTCCCCCAAAAATATATTATGAGAATTGTCTGTTTTCGTCATTTTGAAGATGCAACACAAAGTCACTCCCCTTTCTGCAAGGTTCTGGATAATAACGACATTGATTACTACATTTTTTTCGACGGCCATCAAATCCATCACCGACGTCGGTTCCGGCTCTATTTTTTCGAATGGCCGCGGCTTTTTTTCCTGACCCTTTTTCGTACTTGCTGGCTCCTTTTTGGAAAAAAACAATACGATTACGCGGTGGCATGGACGCATCTGGAAATTCTGCCGATGGTTTTGCTGAAGAAAATTTTCTGGCGGCAATTGCCACGAACCATTCTTTCCGGTTTCATTTTCACACCACGTCGAAGTTCCCTTCGACACTGTATTCGCTACACCTATTTCCGACCATCATTATCTGAACGAATTGAAAGACGCGACGTTGGTGGTCGTCACCCTGGAAGCGGAACACATTTCTGCCGGGCAGATGGTGCTGATCGAGTCGATGGCATTGGGAAAAACAGTCTTGATCACAAAAACGGACACGACGCTTGATTACGCGGAACATGACCAGACCGCGTACTTTGTGCCGCGTGGCGACAGGGCGAAGTTGCAGGAAGCGATCCGATTTTTCATGGAACATCCCGAAGAACGTACCCGTATTGGAGAACAGGCACGGAAGAAATTCCAGGAAACCTTTTCGATGGAGGCATACACGCAGAATATGCTCCAGATTTTGCGGGAGCGGTTGGAATCCTGAAACGTCGTGTCGGTGGACAATTGCCGGAAACCCTTCTGTCGCACGGAAAAACACCGCAAAACATACATTTTTACTTGATTTAAAATTGATTTGAGAGGTGTTATCCATGAAACATTGGTTTCCTTTGTTCCTGACGAGTTGGACGCTTTGCCTGTCCGTCTGGAGTGCTGAAAATGTTGTGAAAACGTGGCCCGCCCCGGAGGGTGAGAAGGTGACGGGGGTTTATACCGTCACGGTGGATGGAAAACCGGTCGATGTGTATGCCGCCCAGAGCGAGTATTTCGAGGGGGATTACTATTTTGCCTACTTCGATTTTTCGGGCAAAGTGACGGTGGAGGTGAAGTCGTCCTTCCCCATGGTGCAGACCGAACTTCTTCCGCAGCGGTTTGGTTTTTTGCTCCAAAAATCGGCGGATTCCGTTCAATTCGTGGCGGACAAGCCGTTCCGTGTCTCGATAGAGCCAAACGGACGAATCAAACCGTTGCTTCTGTTTGGGAATGCGTTGGAAACCGACGTTCCCCAGCCGAACGATCCGAACGTCCGTTACTTTGGCCCCGGCGTTCACAAGGCGGACAAAATCACGCTTTCGGATAACCAGACGCTCTACCTCGCGGGCGGAGCGGTCGTTCATGGCTCCATTCAGGCCACCGGCAAAAACATCACCATCCGTGGCCGCGGGATTCTGACTGGAGAGAGTTATCCCCGTTTTTCCGGGCCGGGGCGGTATCCGCTGGATTGCCAGAACTGCGAAAACGTCGTCATTCGGGACGTGATTCTGCGAAATCCATGGAATTGGGCCGCCGTGATATGGAACTGCGACGGTGTTTTGATCGACGGGTTGAAAATTTGTGCTTCACGGATGATCAACGACGACGCACTCGATCTGGTCAACACGCGAAACGCCGTGGTACGGAATTGTTTCTTCCGTTCGCAGGACGACTGCATTGCGATCAAGGGAAAAGAGACTTCCCGCCAGCCGTGTGAAAATATCCTGATCGAAGACTGTCAATTTTGGGTGGATGTGGCGAACATTTACCGAATCGGCTACGAATGCGACACGGAAACGATGAAAAATATCGTCTCACGCCGAATCGACGTTCTCCACTACAGCAAAAACTTCCATCCGCTCGACTACTATTGGGTCACCGCGATTTTCTGGCTCCAGCCCAACCTGAACATGCTGATGGAGGAATGCCACTTTGAAGATGTCGTGATCCACTCCAATGGCTCCCCGATTCACATGCTCATGGCCAAGCCGATGCGATGTTTCTATGGCCCTTATAAAAAGGACAAGAATTTCGAGCCGGGGATGCTCCAGAATTGTTCGTTCAAAAATGTGCGAGTTGTCGGGAAAAAAGAGAATTTCCTCGGAACGATTTTCATTCAGGGGGATAGTCCGAAACATTCCGTGGAAGGGCTGAAATTCGAGAACATCACGTATTTCGGCACTCCGATCACGAAAGATTCGGAATGTGTTCAGATCGGTAACCATGCGCGGGAGATTGAGTTTAGCGCCCCGTAATGGGACGCGTCTGTCGCAAAACCTGCCTTCTACCCCTTCCCGAGAGGAGGAAGGGGTCCTTCTCAATCTGACAAACCGCTAGCGTACCCTATCCATCAGGGGGAGAAACATCCCTCCGACACCATTCCCCACCACCATCACGGCCAGACACTTCATGGACAGGGGATGAATCTGTCCGGCGGCGGCAAAATAGTACATGTTGGCAATACAGTGTTCAAAACCAGCCAGAATAAAAATACTGACGCATAGAAAAACCATCAGCACGCGGAAAATATCGGGGCGGGAACTGCGAAACGTCTCCACCGCCAGATACATCAGAATGCCGCACAGAAACGAGAGAAGGAAAAGGCTGAGCATCTCGTCCTGCATCTTGGGAAGGCAGAGTGCGTTGGCTCGTTCCACTACGTTTTCCAGCCGCGTATGCCGAATCACCCATCCCAGAAAACTCGTTCCGGCAAAATTTCCCAACAGGATGATGAGCAGTGTGCCGCCGTAGGAAAGAAATTTCCATCCCTGGAGAATCCAGTAACCGACGGCACCGGTATATAGCTTAAAATCGTAGCACAAAATCCAGAAAAGCCCAAAACCGAAGAGAAACGCTCCGACGACACGATTCTCTACCGAAAGATTGACCGTCCCGGCAATTCCCAGGGCTATTCCGGCTAAAAGCGCATTGAAAAAGGTTTTCACGACCATCGTTTACTTTCCGAGGGCGGAGAGGTTGTCGGTCAGGACGAAATCGACCCCCGCGTCGAAGAGTTTTTTCGCAGCTTCGGCGGTTTCGGCGTGGAAAAAATTGACTTTAACTCCCGCTTTTTTCAGCATTTGCAGTTCGGCATAGGTCATCGGAGGGACAGTTTCCCCGGTTTTGGGAGAAGTGATTTTGTACCCGACGATCTCCTCCCCGTTTTCCAGAGCCATGTGGGTGGGCTGGAGGAATTGGCAATTCCAGGCAAGGGTTGTTTCGGCGTAGGTCTTGTCAGGCGTCCAGCGCTGCATGTTGCAAAGGAGGATTTGCGGGTATTGGGCTTGGACAGCTTGCTGGGCATCGCGGCCGCAGGCGAGGAAGGCCTGGTGGACGCGGCCTGTTCGGACGACTGTTTCCGCCACTTCCAGCGCGAGTTGTTTCCCACCGCCGAGGTGAAGGTTGATCCAGATATTCCTGGGCAGTACGGCGAGAGCTTCTTCGAGTGTGGGAATTCGGGTTCCCTGGAATTCTTCCCCCCGTTTGATACCGAAATCAAGAGTACGTACTTCGTCGAAGGTGAGATCGGCAATTTTCCCGGTACCGTTGCTGGTGCGATCGACAGTCAGGTCGTGGAGGATAACCAGTTTTTTATCTTTCGTGTACCGAATATCCATTTCGACCATTTCAACGTTCCGTTCCACCGCGGCAACGAAGGCGGGCACGGTGTTTTCCGGGCAACGTGAGTGATCCCCCCGGTGAGCGCAGACCCCTTTCTGAGGCATGACGATTTCCTGAGCCGGGGCAGAGAGGGCGAGGAGGATGAAAACGACTGTTAACAAATGTTTCATGGCTGGAATCCTGTTTTAAGGGAAGGATGTGTGAAAAAACGACGGCAGAGGCAAAGCCCCAAAAGCAGAAGCAGCCAGGTGCCCGGTTCGGGAACTTTGGAGCCATCGACGCTCAAAATGAGCGAAGTACCATCCACGTAGGGAACCCAGATGTCGTCCAGCAGACCGGCAGCGACCGACGCGCTGTAAATCTCGGCCAGGGAACGACTTCCGAAATCCAACGAACGGGCATTCAGGATATAACTCATGGCGATACTGGGTTCGTCCACCAAAACGCTCAAAAACGCATCGTCCCCGAACGTGACATCTCCAGAGACGCTCCCCGTTGGAGTGAGGTCGTTTATAAAGTCTACGGTGAAAATGCCGTTAAGGTTCAAATCTCCATCAATACGACCCTCCAGAATCAGCGACGGAGCCTCGTCCCCTGTACCGGCATTGACCGTGACGCTCGACGCGACGCTTCCGGTGTCGGCAATTTTCAGCGTTCCACCCGCGACGGTGGTGCCGCCAGTGTAGGTGTTTTTCCCGGAAAGCGTCCACATGCCGGGACCGATTTTTTCAACCGCGAGCGTCCCTCCAGTGGGACGATCCGCAAGTGACCCGGAGAAGATGTTTTCCGCGTCGGAAAGGAGTGCCTTATCGCTGTTTCCAACGGTTAAAGTGACCGCCATTTCCGTACTTTGGTTGTTGCTGATGATGATGGCTCCACTTCCCGTGAGGGTGCCAAAGGCAAAGCGGGAATTTCCGCCATGGGTGGCGAAAGCAAGTCCCTGGCTGCCGTTAATATTCCAGACCGTGGTATCGCTGCCAGCGTCGAACAGTTCGATCCATCGGTTTCCCGGCGTGGTTATGGTTCCAGAAAAGTTGGAAAAATCGGCTCCCTGGAGGAGTAGTTTGTGGGTACCCGATTTGGCAAAGGTGCCTGTCCCGGATACGGTTGCGTTAAACGTGGTGTCGGACGAAAACGTCAACGTCAGTGTGGCATCTTCCGCGATTCGGAAATCCCGGCTGGCAAGATTGGCGTAATTGGAGGAAAGCGTTCCCCCCTTCACTTCGGTGTATCCAGAATAATCACTGGCTACCGAGACGGTGAGCGTACCGGAACCCTCCTTCACGAGATTTCCCGTGCCGGTAACGACGCGGTTCAGATTGTCGTTGCTATCCTTGTTGATACGGAAAATACCATGGTTGGTGATGGTGTCGTTCCCAGCCACCGAATTGGAAGCCGTCAGGTTTCCGGTTCCGCTCAACTCAAGCGTTCCTCCCGCGTTAATCACGATACTGTTTTCCAGGATGGAACCGGTGACACGCAGCGTTCCGCCGGAAATGGTTGTGCCCAGCGAGTAGGTATTCGTCCCGGAAAGCGTCCACATGCCGGGTCCGACTTTTTCAATCCCCAGCCCCAATGGGTTGTTATCGACAATTTTTCCGGCAAAGACATTCACCTCGTCCGAAACGAGCGCACCGTTCGTATTGCCAACCACCACCTTCACAGGAGCTTTGGAACTGCCACCGCTGGAACGCACTTCGGTTGTGGAAACACCCCCATAAAGCGCCCCCAGATAAAAGGTGTAGGGATCATTACTTACCTGAGAAGCACAAAACGCAACGGCGTTTCCTCCCGCCACTTTCCATGCGGTGTTCGTAAAATCAGGGGTGAAAACCTCCGTCCAATTTACGCCTGTGGTGTCGTAGGTTCCCGAAAAACCAGACCAATCGCCACGCAGTACAACTTTGACTCCCCCTGTGGTATTCGCGTTGATAACCTTCCCGCTACCCGTTACGGTGCTGTACAAGTCAATCTGAGCCGAAGGGGTGATCGTCACCGTCTGCCCTGTCGCGTTGGAAACATCGATTGCGTCGGAATACGTTCCGCTTCCAGTCATGTTCGTGCCGTCAAACACCACATCCGCCATGGCAAAACCAGCACAACTCACCAGTATGCCCCAAAAGAAAAACCGTTTTATCATCGCTATACTCCTGAAATTTACTCAAATGGTTTGGACGAAGCGGGACGACCGTCCGCACGACACCCCTTGGCATAATGAACTTCTGAATCAATACTGTAACTCAGCCGATGAACCGACCCGTCCGCCATGGCCATCCCCATGGCACCGGCATGACAACTCCCAAAACGATTGCTGTAGGTGTCCTCCGAAACACCATCCCGATCCTGCATCGGCATAAACGGAGCATCGGCCTGCGTAAAAACTCCCGAAGCGTTGTACGTCCCCGTATAGCAGGTTCGCAGATTGTCCCGATCCCCCCCGCAAAACGGACTGTAATCGTCTGCCGAGGTATTCGACGTGTCCTCATAGTACGCTGGTACCGCAAATTTTTCCCCCACCAGATACGTATTCGAAGCCCCATCCCGAATCTGCCCCATCGTCACCCGCGACATGTAAAACAGAATCCCCGTATTCTTCGACGAATAGTCCGGCCAACGATTGTTCTGGGCGTACTCCTTCAGTTCCGAAACACTCGGAAGTTGATGACGCGGACACATATTGGCGAAATTCCAGCCCGTGACCCCTTCCGTACAATGCCCGCAATTCCCCGCGTAATCCGTCTTGTTGCACGGGTTCGAGGATTTGAGAGCAAAATTATTCATGGTACGATCCTTCGTCGGGTACGTCTTCACCGACCGACGCGACGGACAATGGAATACCGAAAGTGGCGTGGAAAGTAACGTCAACATGCCCGAATTGGAGGGATCCGCCTTCTGATCTGCCGTGGAACCGTCCGCCGGAAGCTGGTACAACGCGTTTTGTTCCAGCATGGGAAGAATCGCGTACATCCACGAACCTGGCTGTTTGTAACCCAGCCCATTCTCGGGATCGCCACTCCAACTATATCCAAAACCACCGTTGGGAAAAGAGCGAGTGGAACTTTCCACGTTCAGAATAGCCAACGCAAGATTCCGAAGATTGTTGTTGCACTGCATCTGTCGGGCAGCCTCTCGCGCCTGCTGAACTGCCGGCAAAAGAAGCCCCACCAACATCCCAATAATCGCAATCACAACCAGCAACTCGACAAGTGTAAAGCCTACACGAGCAGGTGAACCCAGGGATTCAGATTTTTTCAGAAAGTGCCTGGAAGAACGAGAGAAAACAAGAAATAGAGGGTTATCCACCCCCCCCCCGTTACGCATTTTACTATTTTTCTACCTTCCATAGGAATCCCCTGGAATCTTCAATTTCTATTGTGCTGTAAAAATAATCGATGAAAACGTTCACCGTAGAGATTTTTTCATCTTCCGTTCAGTGTAACATAGGCAATTTGAATTGTCAAGCAATCATAGAAAATTTTTTCCACTTTTTTCCAAAATTCCAGGAAGTGAGAATGCTCCCCTCCGCTAGAGTACTTCTAAAAACATTCTCAACCGATTTATACTCCTTCCATTTTGAATTCAGGAAAACGAAAAGAAAGCCCCTACCTTTGGGAGGGGTACGCCCGATAGGGCGGGGGGTGGGTTGGTGAAATGGCAGAACGACGTTCTATTGGGCAAATTACGATAGAACGCTCCTTTGTTATTCCACCCTGCCCACCCCGGTAGCCTAACGGCTACCACCCCTCCCCAAGGGAGGGGCTTTCGTGCGGAAAACCGGACATTTCAAGGAACACTGGTATATTTATCTCGGCGACAATCCCGATTTTCAGTATCCGCCGAGGAAAAAGTGGGAATGGAAATATCTCCATCTTCTGCGGAAAGTCTTCTACACTGCCAAATTTTCAACCGATGTTTTCAAAATGTTATAAACAAATCCTGGAAATGCTCTCGTGGGAGGGGACTGTCAACAGGGAAACAATCATTCGGAAGGCCACCGCAACAGTCCCTCACAGACACTTATTTCACCACAATGTAGCCCATGGAAGGAACGTTCTGTCCCTCAAAATCGTAAGCCTGCTCGTTGTAGTTGGTGATGATGGCCGTTCCGTCGGAGAACGTGGTTCGGAAGACGTTTTCAGCAATCTGGTCGTGCCCTTCCATGAATTCGTACTGGAGGTGCTTCAGTTTTTCAAATTCGTCGTACCCCTCTTTGATGGCCTGGACGGACTTTACCAATTCTTCGTCCGTCGCGCAGGTAATGTCCGCGTCTCCCATCCAATTTTTCCCATCCGTCTTGAACTTGGAGTAAAAATAGAACATCGGACGGCCGCCGAACTCAATCAGCTTCAACCTGGCAACCGGGTCTTTGATGGTGTAATTGGCACACTTGGTGTAAGGATTGTTCAGAACGATTCCGTTGTAAACGAGGTGCCAAAACGGAGTGTGGCGGTCGATCATTTTGTGCGTCGGGTTGCCCGGCGTGAAAAACGAAATGTAGAGGGCATAATCGAGGTTTTCAATGCAGTAGTCGAATCCCCCTTCCGAACCGAGTCCACCAAACGTTTTTTGTGCGTCAGCAAAGATTTTCTTCGTCCAGTGCGCATACCCTTCGCGTGTCAGGGGATGTTCCGGGGAGTAGCAGGTTCGCGGATTGACAGTGGAAAAAACATCCACATAGTGCATTCCCCGGAAGCCGAGTTCCTTCAATTTGGCAAAGTCGCCCGCGACAAAACGTTCGTACATACATTTCGGGCAAGTTTCGTACATGTTTCCGCCCCCCCACGTGGTGTAGGTGTTCGGATGGCCGTCTTTCTTCCGCAGCAGATAATTCTCGTCCCACAATCCGCCAATCTGCGACGCGCGATACGCATCCGAATTATTCGTGTGGCAGACGATCTGATACCCCTCTTTTTGCGCTTTGGCAATCGTTTCCCGCAGTTTGGCCTCACCTCCCAGCCGCTCATCGACGGGGAAAATCTGCGGGTAGCGGCCGTCGTGACCACCGATATTCCAGCCCACCAGACAGAATTCCGCTTTGTCCACGCCTTGTTTTTGGAACTCATCGATAATTTGATTCATCCGGTCGAACGTAATGACGACCTTCATCGGCGGCTCGTTTTCCGCATCCTGCTCACCCACCGGCGAGGGAACCGGTTTCCAGCCCATCCGCACGCGGACTTCCATCGATTCCGCCGCATATTTCAGCTCAGGATTCTCCTTCACCCGCTCTTTCAACGGTTTGACAATCCCTTTTTGAATCTGGAAGTTGCGGTAAATCTTTGCCAGGTCAGCGTAGGTGGCATTTTGCGGAGCCTGGTGGTATTCGATCTGAATATCTTCGTAAATCGGGTCTTCGTTGAGGTTAAACCGTTGAAAAACTTCGTAATTTCCCTCTTTCACACGAACCATGGGAGCCTGTTCGTAACGCATTCCCGTCGTGATGACGGTCATGGCCGCTCGCGGCGTCTTGACGCCAAACATCGGCATGACACAATTCCCGTCACGATATTCGCCATTCGCCCGTTCCCGGAACGTTCCGTACATTCCCGAACTGAAGACGTAAAAACCATCTTCCCCCGCTTGGGCCGTGGCGTGCGGATGGCGGATTTCCAGCGTTTTCAAACCGGCAGGAAGTTTTTCCGCTTCCAGTTTCAGGTACTGGACATTCCCTTCCTGCGTCAGAGGGGCGGTTCGATTTTCGGTCGTGCCGTCGCCATGGACGAGGTAAAGTTTCACTTCCAAATCGGCAGCCTCTCCCCACGAAGTGAGGCAACATAAGCCTGCCAACAACATTCCGAATCGTTTCATTCGTTTTCCTTTCATGAAAGTCTTTCAAAAAATTAAAGGGATTTACCAAGCCTTCAAATATCGTGCCGCGTCCTCCAGATTCGTTTCCTCCGGCATCGCGCGGCGTGTGTGCAGCCAGGTATCCATCCCTTCACCATCATCATCCCCGACCATCACGTCCATCCGAAAACCTTCCTGCTGGAGTATTTCCGGTGTGAGGCCAAGTTCGTTCCAGGGAATTTCCAGCGTGTAAATGGCCTGCGTTCCTGTTCGTGTGGGGGTCTGGTTGACGATTTCGTGGAACTTTCCTGCCGGGACGCGAATCAGGAGACGCACCTGGTCTCCCTCGGCTGCCACATCATCCTGCACCACCAAGCGTACTTTCAGCACTTCCGCGTCAGCCGCGATTTGGCACTCCGCTTTCAGGTCGTCCGCCCCTTTCCAGAGACGGTGGGCACTTCCCGGATCGGCGGGGGTGAGTGCCGTGCGATGAATCAAAACGGGATTCGACGGAGCATTTTCGCGAAATTCCAACTCCAGCCAAAATGCCGCACGCAGAGGAAGAAAGGCGACTCCCGACCAGTTCGTCCCTTTCAGGCGGTACACCACGGGAAGAATCGACGTTTTTTGAAAATCTTTCTCCACGGAAACAGGAATCGTCCACTCGGCCTGCGAAAGTCCCTGGCAGGAAACCGTTTGTGGTGCCGTTTCGTATTGCAACCCTGGAACCGGCTGGAGTTGAATCTCAAAATCGGTGGGTTCGGCAAGCGGATTGAAAAATTGGAACACTATCTGAGCCGTCCGGCCTGGAATCAAGTCCGCAGGCGCGTTGGCACGAAGCAGTTCGCCAATCGGTTCCGCCCGCGTCGCGTTGCGTAAACAGAGCGTCCGTGGTATCGGCGAAACTTCCAGAACGACATGCCCTTCGCGTATTTCCGCAGGAGTTTCGTTCCCCATCAGGTCGATCAGAGAGGCCGATTTCGCATCGGTTTTCACGATACATTGCCGTGTCTCCTGATATACCGACTCGTTCCACGCCGCCAGAAGAATCGTGTTGTCGTTGGAAAAAGCGTAGAGGCAGACATGGGAATCCGGCGACCAGTCCTCCACCTTTTTCATCCCCGCGTAGTGCGTCGTCAACATGTTGTAAACCGAGTAGACCTCTTTCGGATAGAAATCGTTCGTCACCAGTCCGAAATGGTGTTCGCCGTAAGCCGGATCGTAACCGTCGTTCCGCAGATCGTACCAAGTGTAGCCGATCGAACCGCGAACCCACGCAAACGTCAGTTTTTTGAAGAGGTTTTGTGCTTGCCGACGTTCCTGTCCGAAAACCGAAGTCATGGCGGTCTCGTTGCTGTACCACGGCACGGAATCGGTTCCGGTCTCCTGGCGAATGGCTCGAAATTTCCCGTCGATCTGTCTCCGATAGGAATCCCACCAACCGTGCGCATGAAAAGCGTGTACATCAAAATGCCCCTTGGCTGCTGTGAGAAAATCCCGTTGAAATTCGGGATAGATCAGCGTGGGATGCCGATTGAGCGTCGCGAAACCACCCGTCATGACGATCATTTCCGGGTCCACCTCCCGCAACGCCTCAAACGTCGCTTTCTGGAGGGAGACGTATTCGTCCAGCGTCATCTGGCTGAAACTTGTCAAATCCGGCTCATTCCAGTTTTCGTAAAACCGTACCTTTCCCTGATACCGTTTGGCAACCGCACGGACGTAAGTCTTCCAATCCTCCAGATTTTCCGCACGATGCTGCCAGTGCTTGAGCGTATCATCGTTTCGGAGATGTTCGGGAAGTGCCCACCGTGGCGTGGAGGAGAGGATGAACTGCGGTTCTATTCCCATTTGGGCATAACCCTCCACAATCGCGTCGGTTAGCTCCCAGTCCCACTCCCCACGGCTCGGCTCCACAACCGTCCAGCCCAGCCCCATCCGAACGACTTTGACTCCACAAAGTGCCGCGGCAAGCATCTCCCGTTTGCGGTCTTCCTCCTCCCAACGTCGTGTGTGCGTGCAGACACCGAAAAGGAAATTCTCCGCCCGGCCTGGCGTGGGACCGGAAGGGGTGAAATAGGCCAGAGAACGTGTTTTCGTGCTGATTTCGGCGGGTGGCGTGTGAACCCTGGCTCGCACCGTCCAGTGTCCCAGCGAATCGGGACGCCAGGAAGGGGTCAGCACTTTCGTCTCCCCGGCCCGGATTGAAGCGGTCAGACGCTCCGTTTTTTTCTGGCCGAAATAGTTTTCGTACTCCATGTCAAACGTGAAGTCGCCATCCCGGTCGCCACGATTGGTGAAACGGAAACGAAGTTGGTCTTCCTCGCCACGTTTCAGGACGTGAATGGGATTTCCCGTCTCCAAATCAAAATCGACCGCTTCTGCCGCCGACTGTCGCTCCACCAGGCGAATGGAGTGAATGATGAATCGTGCCGGGACTCGCTTTCCCTCCGCGTCGGGACGGATTTCATGCAGGAAACACGAAATACGCAACGGATCGTTTTCCGCTTTCTCGAGCGTCTTGGCAAGGGGAATCTCCACCCTTCCACGTCCTGCTGGAATTTCCACAAACGGCGTGGTGAAACGGTCTTTTTTCGTGTCGGTCTGCGCTTTGTCCACATAACCGAACATTGCCCCCAGAGCCGCGTTGCCTTCGAGAAGCTCTGTCTCAAAAACCAGCGCAAGCGGCTTCTTTTCCCAACGGATGAGGAACAGCTTATTCTCCGAAAATCCTCCGTTCGTCGTGACGTTGGAGAGGAATATTTTGCCGTCGCGGTATTCCAAATCGGAACGTCCCCAACCTTCCGGTTTGGAGAAGACCGCCGTTCCATCCTCCGGCACAACAGGACGTGACGCACGAACCATTGCCGCTTCCCTTTCCTCCTCGGAAACAGGCGAAACGGTCTCCACGCTCATTCCCAACAGCCAGACGTATCCGGTGGGAATCTCCTCTGGATAACCAATCGTCAGCGAATGAAGCCGGGCAGGCATGTGGACGATTTTATTGGGGGTCTCTATTCCCCAGGAACCGTTGGCATTGGTGGGAGTCACAAGCCACTCCACTTCCTGAATCCCGCCTTGCAAAAAGTTGGCATCTTGAGAAAATTGAAGAATTTCTCCCTCCGCGTCCCGCAGACGGATGTTGATTTTTCGCAGAACACATCCCACCGGTGCCCAAAAACGCGCACGCACCACGGCACGGGAAAACGCGGGAAGTTCCAGAGGTTTCTGGAAGCCCATTTCAATATAGTGGCTCTTGGCAACATCCCACGTAAACCGCAAGCCACTTAAGGAGGGGGCTTCCGGCAGAGGGGTGGGTTTCACGGGAGGAAGCGATTGCGCACTACGCGGAACGAACGTTTTCGCTCCAGGAACGATGTCCAAATGCAGCGTTTCCGCCATTCCGCTTGCAGAAAACAGGAAAGCCAAAACCACGATGGAAAGAAAGCATGGGGGGAGGGAGTGCATAAGTCTTCTCGGGGAGGGAAAGGAAAAATACGGAAGAAGGAGAACAATTCCTGGCAAACAAGAATTTCCAACGAAAGTTTTCCTCGTAAAACTTGATTATAACATGGGGAAATAGGGCCGTCAAGTCATTCCTTCGGAAGAGAGCAATACCTGCGCCAGAATTTTCCTTCCATCTTTTTCCCGGAAACTCTCTTTCCAGACCAGAAAAGAGGTCGCCCATTTTTAAAAAAATTCTCTCTTCTTATCGGTCTCATCGGTGAAATTTTTTTATTTTGAAACTAGTACGAAACTTTTTGGGATTTTCTTTTAAAAAAGTCGAAAAAATTTGCAGGGGAGGAATTGAAATATTGGAAGAAATCTGGTTAAAATAGAGATTGGGCTTGCATGATGGAAAATTTCCCTCATTTATTATAGTGTGAGGGAGAAGGCTCGGTCTCCTGTGTGGAGACATTACGATAACGATAAAAACACCGTCGAATTTGGAAACCCTTGTCCTATAGAGATTCCGTTTCGCTGGAGATTTCCGTTAAAATCCTGTTCAGGAGTGGTGAAACAACATTCCGCGACAGAAGATAACCAGGGAATCGACAGAAGAATCAGGAAGTTACTTGCAATCAGGAGAGAATCGCATATGCTCTGGAATCGATCTCGATTATTTTACAGAACCCTCGTGGTGGGTTTGTGTCTTGTCACGTTGGGCATGTTGCCGCAGAGACATTCTACGGTTTACGGTGCGGAAGACGTGCAGAAATTTGTCAATGCTCTTCAACAAAATGGCTATAGTGATCTGGGAGTTTATTACCTGGAACAACAGAAAGAGCTGGGGAAATTGCCGGAAGCGATGGCTGCCTCCTACGATTTTCAGTTGGCCAAAATGTTGGTGGGAACGTTTGGTCTGATTCTGGACATGCAGGAACGGATGAAGGAATACGACCGTGCCATCGGTTTGTTTGAGAAATTTATCAAGGAAAAGCCGAATGATCCCAATACGGCGGAAGCGATTCTGATCTTGCCGACGGTTTGTCTGGATCGCGCGAACACGTACATGCAGTTGAGCAAACTTCCCAACATCAGCGAGGCGGAAAAGAAGCAATACGAAGAAAAAGCGAGAGCGGATTTGAATAAAACGGTCGCTTTTCTGGATGAACAGGTCAAACGGACGTTGGAAGAGGCCAAAAAACTCGATCCGAAATCGGAAAATGAGGAGATTAAAAAGAAGTATGCCGATTCGGTGGCTCAGTTGAATCTGATCCGTTTTTCCAAGGCCGACGCGACGTACGAATTGGCTCGGACATTCCCGGAAGGGAGCAAGGAACGGAACGAGCAGTTGGACAGCGCGAGCAAACAGTACGCTTTTTTCTGGCGGGTTTACGCGGAGAGTGGTCTTTTTATCGCCTACCAGGGACGCTTGCGGGAAGCGCAGGTTCTGATGGAGTTGAAAAAGTACAAGAAGGATGGCAGCACCACGGATGGAGCGATTACCATTTTGACCGACTTTATCAATCTGATGAAAGGAATGACGGATCAGCCCGCGACGCTTGATCTCTTTATGAAAGCGTGCGGATCGTACGTGGAATGTTTCACGGTCGAGGCGAACAAGCCGGACGATGTTCAGAAAACGTATCTGGACGCGGTTTACACCAAGTGGAAGGAATTGTCCCGAGCGGATTCGGAATTGGCGAAAACGCCGGATGGTCTGAAATTGCAGATTCAGCTCGTCCGCTACTGGGAACGGCTGATCAAGGAAGACCCCAATTCGGAAGCGTCGAAGAAGTTGGACAAGGCGATTCGGGAGATGGTGAAGCCCTTTGCGCGATGGAAGGATTTGCCGTATTATGAAGAGGAAATGAAAGAGCTGACGAAGCTCTACAATCCTGAAGCGGCCGCGATGAAAGAGACGTCGATTACGTTTGAAAACTATCAGGAAACGAAAAAATACAAGGATTTGCAAGTTTTTGTCGACAATCAGTGGCATTTGTTTACAGAATTACAGTCTTCTTATACCGCGCAGAGCGATCCTGCCGAGAAGGCCAAGATGCTGGAAGAAATCCGTGCGTTGGCGAAGAAGCTGATTCCGGTTTACCAGACATTGGAAGGTTTGAAATTGCAAATGCTTTCGGACGTGGCCAGTGAACAGATTCTCCTGCGGCACCGTTACTGTCGGGCGTATCTCTATTTCTATGCGGAACAGATGCAGGAAGCGATTATTTTGCTGGACATTCTGGCGCGGAAATACCCGGCGTCGCAGTATGCGGAATCGTCTCTGAATCTGGAGTTACAACTCTATCCCGGCTTGCTGGACACGGAAACCCGATTTGCCAAAAACGCGGGAAAAACGCCGGACGAGATTGAGGAATATGTTGGTTGCAATCTGGAAGGGATGGGGAAGGCGATTGATTTGAAAACCCGACGTCTGGCGGACAGTGAAAACCCGGATAACGAGAAGGTGAAGAAAGAAATTGCCAATTCGCTGGCCAGTCTCTGCACCGCGTACGTTCGTGTGGGAAATATCGACAAGGCGAAGGAATATCTGGAAAAGATTTCCGACACCAGCGATGCCCGAGGAGACGCGGAGGTATCGGTAGGTTTTGCGCTTTGGAAGATGTACGTTTCGTATATTCGAGCGGATGAGGACCAGAAGCCTTTCAGTAAGGAGCAGGCGGACAAGTATCGTACGGAAGCAATGCAGTTTTTGTCGGGTGGTGTGAGTCGCTTGAAGAAGTTGGTGGACGGCGGAGCCCCGGTCACGGAACGGATTGTTAGTGCGACAATTACGTTGTGCCAGATTTTGACGCAGACGGGAGATAACGTCAAGACGCTGGAATGGCTCAACGATCCGAAGATTGGTCCGTATGCGTTGTACAAGGCGGCCAGTCCTGTTATTGCGAATTACAAACAACCGATTTTGAACTGTGCGCTTCAGGCATTTGTCGCGGAGAACAATTCCGACGAAGCGGAAAAGGTGATGAATGATCTGGAGAAAATTGCCGGCGAAGGTGGTGACGGCGAAAGTGAAGAACGGCTGACGATGATTTACGTCAAATTGGGACGTGAATTGGAAGACAGTCTGAAACAGCTCATTGCGGAAGAAAACACCGAGGCAGTCGCCAAAGTCCAGAAAGGTTTCGAGATGTTCCTGGCGCGTATTAAGGATCGCGACGCGGGGAACACATTTGGTTCGTTGATGTGGGTGGCTCAGACGTATGTTTCGCTGGCGGACGGAATTGGCGGCAAACGAGACGGGATGGTGGTTTCGGCAGCCGCGAAAAAATATTACGAACAGGCTGCGGAAACGTATATTGATGTGGGTCGTCGTTGTAAGGAGAATCCCGAATTCAGCGGCCAGACCGATCCTGTCAAGCAGCAGAATCTGGAAAAAGTCCTGCTTCAGCGAGTGGCCTTCTGCTATGCCCGTCAACAGGAATTCGACAAGGCATTGCAGTGCTATGCTCAGTTGTTGAAAGAGAATCCCAACCGTCTGGTTCTCCAGATTGAGGCCGCGGAAACGTTCTGGCAATGGGCCTTGACGACGGAAGAGAAGGCGGAGAGACTGGCCTTGATCAAGAAAACCCGAGTGGGCGACTTCAAATTCCAGAATCCCACCAACAACAAGACGGAAAATGCGGTCTGGGGTTGGGGGCGACTGGCGAAGATGTTGGCGCAGTACGCGCCTGTGGAGACCCCGAACAAAGAATATCGGGCGTACTATTTCCTTTCCCAGCTTCGTTTTGCGGAAACGTCGCTGGCACGTGCCCAGGCAGGGGAGGAAAAGGAAAAGAATTTGACCTCGGCATTCAATGTTATCAACCGTATTTTCCAGCTTTACGATGATATGGGTGGAGAGACGTTGGAGGGTGAGGAATACCGGAATAAATATGATCGTGTTTTGAAGGAGATTCAGGACCTTCGCGGCGAACCCAAACGTGGCGTTGCGGCACTGGTTCGGGACGTGAAGGAACCGGAGAAACAGACGAAATCGTGGTCGGTGGATGAGTTGGAGGAAGAGGAACTTCGGCGTTCGGAAGAGAAGTCTCGTTTGGCGGATGAGGAAGAACGGGCACGTCGAGCCATGATGGTGGAAAAGAAAGAGGCCGATCCCATGACAATCTATATTGCCTGGGGAGTGGGAGGATTTCTCCTTCTGGTGGTACTCTTCATGATAACCCGCCGTCAGAAGACGCTGGCAGACAAGATTCGCCAGGCGGACATCAGCAAAACGACGTTGACGGAAGTGCCGATAGTCAGTATGGACGCACCGCAGAAGGTGGTTTTGGAAGGGGTTGGTGAAGAGACGGCGGATGCGGGTGAGGCGATCAACATGTTTGCCAGCATGGGAATCGGCGACAAGCCGGTTGTGTTTAGTAAAGACGCGGAGGAAAATGCGTCGCCGTTGGCATTTGATTTTGGTGCCGCTTCCGAATCCACTCCCAAACCAGCTTCCAAGCCCGCCGCGAAAAAACCGGCCGCCAAAAAGCCTGCGGAAAGTGCGGAAAAAGGCAGTTCTTCGGAGGAAACGCCCCCGACGGTGAAAAAACCGGCCACTAAACCGGAAGGTGCCGTTTCCGGTGAGAAAAAACCGGTATCGAAACCCGCTGTGAAAAAAACCGCGGAAGGGGAGGAAAAGCCTGTGGTCAAACGGCCGGCAGCCAAAAAACCGACTTCCGAAGGAGCGGAAAAACCGATTATCAAACGACCGGGGACCGCTTCTATTCCGCCGAAACCTGCGGAAAAGGACGCCGGGGAAAAACCTGCGGAGAAAAAGCCTGCGGAGGGTAGTTCGGAGAAGAAGCCGGCGGAGAAGAAGGTGGTGCGTATTGTGAAACCGGTGAAACCTGCGGAAAAGAAACCGGAAGGGAAATCCGCGGAAAAACCTGCCGAGAAGAAGCCGGAAAAGAAACCCGTCGAAGAGAATCCGTTTAACATTCCTGGTGACAAGCCGGAGGATGAAGGTGGAATTGATTTGGGATTGAAGTTGTAAATAAGGAACTGAAAAAGGAGAGAAATATGAATCGTCTTTTCGTGATTTTATTTCTGTCAGCGCTGGTCGGAGTGGTTTCCGTTGTGCAAAGTGCTGATCGAATCACTCGTGTAGGTGAGAAAAGAGCCATTGATTGTGAGATTAAACGGATGACGCCGGACACGATCACCATCGACCGTAACGGCATGGAGGATACGATTCCGGTAGGGTCGATCGAAAGTGTGCGTTTCGATGGCGAGCCTGCGGAATTCAACGTGGCACGTACCAATCTCCAGAATGGTGAAAATGAAGACGCGCGGACGTTATTGACCAAAGTGAAGGAAGACAACCTTTCGCGTGATCTTCTCAAGGCGGAACGAAATTTTCTGCTGGCCTACACCAACGCTCGGATTGCGTTGACGGGCGGGGATGTTTCCCTGGCACGGGCGGCTGCGGGATTGGAGCAATTTTTGAAGAAATATCCGAAATACTTTCGGGTTTATGAGGTGGAATTGTTGCTGGGCGACATGAATGTTCAGATGAACAAATACGATGATGCCCTGAAACATTTTGGCGTATTGACGAAGGCAAAGGATTCTCCGATTCTTCGCGCCCGTGGTCTTTTAGGCGGCGGTCAGGTTCTCATTGCCAAAAAGAATGGTAAGGAGGGTGAAAAAGTCTTCAATGAAGTGAAGAATCTGGTTGACGAAGGCGAATTGAAGGCGGTGGAAGCGGAAATGCAGTTGAAATACCAGTTGGGTCTGGCACGCTGCTATGCTCTTCAGGGCGATTTTGAAAAGGCGGTGAAAACAGCAACGACGGTCATTGAGAAAGCCTCTGCCGAAGATAATGTGACGAACGCGAATGCCTACAATACGCTGGGAGTTGCGCTCATGATGCAGCCCGGCAAGGCCAAAGATGCGATTATTGCGTTTTTGCACACCGATTTGATGTACAGTTCGGATGCGGTGTTGCACCGAGAGGCGTTGGAAAGCATGATTTCGCTTTGGCGTAAGTTGGGAAATGACGTTCGTGCCCGGGAACTGGAAGCCCGCAAGCAACAACTTTACCAATAAAAGCAAAAATTTTTGGAAAAAGCAGAAAAAAACAGGTCGGTACCATTTGATATTTTGCTATTTTCAGGTACACTATAGAGAAGTTTTGGCAACATGGCGAAGACGATATGGGAAGAATAGTTTCGTATTGTCTTGAGGAGATGTTTTTTCTGGGGAGTCTGCCAGGAAGAGTATCTCCGGTAGGGTTGGCATGTCCGCCCTGTCTCGTTTAAGCAATAAGGTTCATTTGGAGGTTATAATGAAACAAAGTCGGATTTTTCGATGGATTGGTGCGGGTCTCTGTTCTGCCGCGTTTTTAACCCTTGCCGTGGGTACATTCAGTGTTGCGACGTTGTGCGACGTGGCGCAGGTTGTTGCTCAGGATGAGGAAGCTGGAGGCGATGAAGCCGCGGCCAGCAGCAATGAGCAATCTCTTTTGATGTGGACCTATACCTCTTTGGGTCCGTTGTACAGTTTTGTCTTCCTTGGCATTTCCTTTGCGTTGGTGGCGCTTGGCTTTAAGTATTTCCTTGCCTTGCGACGTGCGCAGAACATTCCTCCGGGATTGGCGGAGCAGTTTGAAACGTTGTTGAACGAACGTCGTTTCCAGGAAGCGTATGAAATGACGAAGAACGATGATTCGTATCTGGGTCAGGTTCTTTCGGCAGGCTTGGCGAAACTGGCATCCGGTTATGACAAATCGGTGCAGGCAATGCAGGAAACCTCGGACAATATCAGCATGGGTTATGAACATGGTCTGAGTTACGTCGGTTTGATTGCGGGAACGGCGACGATGGTTGGGTTGTTGGGAACGGTTCACGGGATGATTATGTCGTTCCAGGTGATTGCAACGAGTGTGACGGCTCCGAAACCGAACGAGTTGGCGGGCGGTATTTCGACGGCTATGTTCACGACGATGGTTGGATTGGTCGTGGCTATTCCAGCCCTTGTATTGTTCCAGGTATTGAAGAATCGTCTTTCCCGGACGATTTTTGAGGTGGGCGTGATTAGCGAAGATTTGCTTGGCAAAGTTCTGGCTTCGGCACAGAAGAAATAAGATGAATCACTTCCAGGAGTTGTCCTGAAACAAAAAGGAGTTCATTATGGCCAAAAAGCGAGAGATGGAACAGGTCGATTCCGGGGATATGACCCCGATGATTGACATGGTGTTTCAGTTGCTCATCTTTTTTATGATTTTGATTAACTTTGCCGACGCGGATCAAAACCAGCGAGTTCGCCTTCCCAAGAGTGAGCTGGCCAAGCCGCCTGAAATGCCTATTCCGAATGCGATTACGTTGCAAGTGGCACCGCAGTTGAACCGGGCGAATGAGTTTTCGGTTCTGATTGGAGCGGATGAGATCACGAATTTGAAGGAACTTCCCGCGTATTTGAAACGTGAGATTGAGGTGGTCAAACGGACGAAGAACAAAGGCGTTCAGGATATGACGGTCATCATTCGTGCCCACCAACGAACGAAAACGGGCTTTGTTCAGGAAGTGATCCAGGTTTGCCAGCAAAACAGACTGGAAAAATTTGCGTTGCGAGCAGAACAGGAGCAGTAGTCCATGAGAAGAAGAAAAACATCGGATGAAAAAGTTGGCGCGGACATGACGCCGATGATCGACATGGTGTTCCAGTTGTTGATTTTTTTCATTTTGACTTTGAAGATCGTCGCATCGGAAGGGGATTTTAACATTAAAATGCCACTTTCGTCTGCGGCCAATACGGAGAGTGATGAGGAGCCGCCGACGAATATTCTGATTCGTTTGCGAGCAGATTCTCAAGGTGGTCTGGAACGCATCCAGATCGGTGAGCGAGAGTTCAGTGGCACGCCGGAAGGGTTGAGTAGTTTGCGTTCTTTCATTCGCCAGCAGTTAGGTGGCGGGGGAAGTGCGGCCGCAGCCACGACGGAGATAGAATTGGACAGTGATTACCAGCTACGTTACCGAAACGTGATTGCGGTGATAACTGCCTGTACCGGGTATCTGGAAAATGGACAAGTCGTCCGATTGGCGGAGAAGATTAAATTCCGGGCACCGCGAGCCAAAGTCTGACGTGAATGGGGAATGGTTTTCCTGATTTACGGAAAGGATTTTGGCGATTTCGGATAAAGAATAGGAGAAATGAATGAGGATGAAGCGTTCTCATTCATTTTTTTATGGATTCCTGGTCTTTGTTCAATTGATAATCGGCATCTTCTAAAACCCACCACGATGGAGGTTCGATTACAAATTGAATTGTAACGGAAGGAATTTG
>JAUNBF010000086.1 GCA_030527185.1 Planctomycetia bacterium
TTGAAGGAAAGATTGAAGGGAAGATTGCGGGTATTCTGCAGTTGTTGGAGATGAAGTTTGGGGGTAAGGTTCCAGCAACTTTACGGAAGAATATTCGGAAGATTACGGAAATAGAACGACTGGACGCACTTTTTTCGATGATTTTTCATGCGAAATCGGTGGAAGAAGTAAAAAATTACCTGAAAACGCACGAGAAAATGGAAGGCGTTCCTGGTAAGAAGAGATGAGAGTTTTAATCAAAATTTTCGATGATTTTTCACGCGAAATCGGTGGAAGAGGTGGGGAACTATCTTGGGCATGATGAAAATGATGAAAAATAATGGTGGCTCTCATTGGGGAAACGCGAATTTTGGGACAAAAGAGAAGAAATGCAAAAATGAACAACGGGGTGGCCGTCATGAACTCTAAACGTATTGGTTTTACGCTGGTGGAATTGCTCATAGTCGTGATGATTATTGCCATTTTAGCAGGCATGGCTCTGGGAGCACTCCAGATCGCACAGGATTCAGCGGCAAAAGCGCGAACGCGTGTAACGATTCAGAAACTCCATCGTTTTGTGATGGAAAAATACGCATCTTATCAATATCGATATGTGCCAGTAAGTACGACGGGGACTTCCAAAGAACGCGCATTGGAGCGATTGAAGGAACTTCGACTTTTACAGCGTCGAGAAATGCCTGATTGTTGGTCTGAGGTTCCTTCCGACACCTCGGACGCGACAGCCGCTCAAATACGTTTTGTTCAGGCCCGTCCCAGCAATGTATCGGACGCACAAAATCCCCATGCTTCGGCAGAATTACTTTATTTATTAGTGATGTCGATGCCTGGAGCGGATGTTGCTTTTGCCAGTAGTGAAATAGGGGACACGGATGGGAACGGATTGAAGGAATTTTTGGATGGTTGGGGACAGCCAATCTATTTTATTCGTTGGCCTGGACAATATTACAATGGCAATAATGGTGTCATTTCCCAATTACAAACGATGGAAGCGAAAGATGGCCGTTATCTTCAACATGATCCTTTTGACCCGATGCGTGTGGATGGGAATGCGTACGCGGTTTTTCCATTGATTTTTTCCAGCGGACCAGATGGGATGAAGGGGATTATCATGGGAGGAGGCGCTACGGTTCCTTACGAAGGCGATGCTGGTAGTCCTGGTGAAAGCGACGGAAATGGTCACAATACTACGACAGAAACATCTTTTATTTATGATAATATTACCAATCACAACCTGGACTAGTTAGTTGGGGAACAGGCAGAATGAAAAGCAGTTTTTATAATCGAGAAAACAGGCCATTTCGCGGACTGACGCTGATTGAATTATTGGTGGTTGCTGGGCTGATGGTACTGTTGATTTCCATGGCGGCACCGGTACTGAATCCTGTTGCGGAAGGTCGCCAGGCACGCGAAGCGGTTCGGGGGATTCAGGGAGCGTTGGAAACGGCACGTTCACGAGCCATGCGACTGGGCCGACCGTGCGGCGTAGCATTTACAGCGTTTTCTACGGAAAGTTCCACGGACAAAGAGGTTACGTGGTATCCGGTTTGTATTCAGTTGGAACAGTTGACCGCTCCTCCTGATATTCAGACAACGTGTACTACCAGTTCTCAGAGCATTACTGTTTTAGACACATCCATGTATCAAAACCCTCAAAAGGGGGATGTTTTACAAATCAATTATACAGGGCCGTGGTATCGTAACGAGGGGGGGAAGTATACCTTCAGTTCCTGTTTTCCTGGAACCAGTACCTACTCGGAATTTCCTTCCCCGAAGGATGGCAAATATGACTGTGTTGTTCGTCAAAGGCCGGTACCGGAAACGACGAATCCTTTTGCGAAGATACTGGGTTTGGATCCGGTTTTTATGATTCCCAAAGGGATAGTGGTGGATTTGCGTTATTCAGGAGTTGGGAATTCAGGAACGTGGGGGGAGGTTCGTTCGATTTCCATTATTTTTTATCCTGACGGTTCCGTTTCTTCCTATTGTGAGAACAAAGAAGCCTCTTCTGGTACGTCTGATAATATATTCCTTTTGGTCGGTCGTTGGGATCGAGGGGTAAACGCAGCGGAAGATGGGGAAAATAATATTCAAGATCCCAACTCGTTTTGGGTCGTTATTAATTCCAAAACAGGGATGGTTACATCCGCTGTTAATAATGCGTCAAGTAACGTATCCACCGCACGAGAGATTGCGGTCGCGTCTGTCACGACAGATACATCAATGATTCCAGGAGGTCGGTAATGTTCATGAAAAAAGGTTTTACATTATTGGAAGTGCTGATTTCCGCGATGGTCATTATGGTAGGGATTTTGGGCGTGGCGACGCTGATTCCAGCCAGCAAGTACCAGATTAACGAGGCGGTCAAGGCGGATATGGCGGCGACGATTGGTCGTTCGGCATTGAAGACGATGATTACGCAAAATTGGATGGTCTACCTGACAGATGAGGCGGAAGACGGACATCTCGCCGAAGTGGAACCCGTCCGGAAAAATCAGACGTATTGGTTCAATTGGGGAGAGCATTCCCATGACTCAGAGGGAGACCATGCGGGAGAGGGGGGAGCGATGGTTGCGGATTTTCATTGCACCAACGATCTTGTTCCCGATCCGTCGAAATATACGGAAGGTGAGGATCCGCCGTATTATGATACCTCTCTTCACGGCAAATTTGAGTGGAGCGGCACGATACGAAAAATCGAACCATCATTTTGTGAGATTTCGGCTGCGGTTTCGTACCAACGAGGAGAATCTGTGGAAATTTCCAGTGCCAATATGCTCAACGACAATGATTTGGAAGTTACCCATACCGGGGATTACGAATTTCGTCCTGGCGAATGGATTTATGTATCGAATTCCAATTATGGGCACTGGTACAAAATAATTCAATTGTCGGCAGGGGATAATAACAAACTTTATTTCACGATTCAGGGGCCGCGTTGGGGAGCCAGTGGTTCTGGAGGAGGTTCGGGGGAAGACATCAGTGGTCCTCCGGTAGATATAAGTACGCCGTTAACTGTAAGTACGCGTAGCAATTCGGTGAGTATAGCCACCCCAGGAAATGTGATTGCGGTTTACACGGAAGTGGTTCCGTGCGGGATTCGATGATTTGAGATGAGAAGAAACTTTTAAGAGATAGAATGGGGAAATTGGATGATCTGTTCAACACGTTCAAAATCACGTCGTGGGGTAGTTTTACTACTTGTACTGGCAATTCTGGCGACGTTTGGGATTACAGCATTGACTTTTTTCCTTTCGACGGGACAGGTCAAGGATTCCGCGGTTCAAAACAGTCAGGTCGGGGTTCAGACGTTTACTCCGGAGACCTATCTGGAAGAAGCGGTGATGCAGGTTCTTCGAGGGCCAAAAGATAATTCGACTTCCGTGATAGGGAAACACAGCCTGCTTGAGGACATGTATGGTCTGTCAGAGGCTACAGGGGTGGAATATCATTCGTTATCCTTTAGCGAGCAAGAGGGTGATTTACAATCTTTTTCGGGAGGTGATTCTGGTTATGTAGGCCGAATCATTACGAATGTAGAGAAGGATTCCCCCTCTTACGGCAAGAGTGCGATCGTCATTAAATATCATGGTGGCCTTTGTTACGTTCTTCCGCAGGAAGATGGGAGCAAGTTGACATCGGGGAACTATCTTCTCAACGATCGTCCTTTCCAGGGAGAGAACGATTATGATGCCCCGGATGTACGGAATTTGTTTTTGGCGGCACGCGATCCTCAGACGGGAGAAATCAAGATTGCCTCTTATGATACGGTTTCGCGTTCCGGTACAAGGACGACAGAAAGTTGGGAAGTGGACGCGGACAATGATGGATTGAAAGATTCCTTGTGGTTGGATTTGGGGATGCCTTCACAAGCGACGGCAGATGGTCGATTGTTCAAGCCGATGTTTGGAATTGTGGTGGAAGACCTGGACGGTCGTTTGAATGTTAACGTATGTGGAGGCGAAGATACGACGTCCCAAACATCAGGAATGGGACGTGGGCCTGTAGAAATCTCACTTGCTTCTGTAGGTAGTGGTTTTCGCGCGAAACGTATGGCCGGGACTCCACCTTACGCTACCTCGTCTATCAAAGGCCCATGGTATTCTAATTGGGAAGAAATATCGACCAATGGCACTCCCTACGACATATTAGGCCAGTATGCTATCAGTTTGGATGAAAATGGATTCCCGAGGTGGGATACCACACACAAACCTGTAGCGGACGGAAATTGTTACGACTTGAATATGGGACGAATTTCTCCTTATGGATACGTTTCGGAAGGTTTCCCCGCGGTACCATTTTCAGCGAGTGAACTGGAGCGGGTTCTCTGCTCGTATGACTTTACAACGCCTTATTTGTCGCAACGTTTATTAAAATGCCTGGATTCCAATGGTGACGCGAGATATTTAGTCACCACAGAAAGTTGGCATATTCCTGCCATTCCCGAAAATTCCACACTGGAAAGCCATATTCAGGCGGATCGGAATAAAGGTGAGGACGACGAACGTAATTTCCTTCCAGAAATATGGGCAGGTTATCCGATTGATTTGCTTCGAGCAGCCACGTTTGACATGGAAGAAAATGCCGATGGAACTTATACCAAACGTTTGGCGGTAGCAAGGTGTATTTATAATATATTGACGAATTTGGATAGAGATGAAAACTCCAAAAGACGTTATGCGCAGTGGGCCGTCAATATCGTGGATTTTCTGGATCAGGATTCTATCATTACTCCATTTTGTTACGATGGCGAGCATTACGTCTATGGATGCGAACGACCTGAATTGTTAATTTCAGAGACATTTGCTCTGCACAGCCGTAACACCTCCGAAGACGCTAAAGACGAGTCGGATTCCATTGGTGGAGAGTTGAAAGAAGGCAATATTCCCCCTGAAGATGATACAATTTATGAAAATTATTCTCAAGAGGGCATCTTTGACAAAGATGGGAATCTTTCCAAAACATGGGATGAACTGAAAGAAGAGTACAGCGATGACAAAGACGTTTTGGGGTATATTGATTCCATTCAAGAGAAAATTGAAAAGATGGAAAAAGAAGTTAAACCAGATGGCATCATTGACTTCGATCAAAAAATCCGTCCCCAGGGTTCTTTATATGTAGAATTGTATAATCCCTGGATGAGTACTCAAGAGCAACATCCTCAAGAGAAGGACATTTATGACAATACTGGCAAACAAGTGGATTTAGGCAAAAAAAATTTGAACGGCGATTCCGTCTGGCGTCTGGTCGTGATGCAACCGAGTAATACGGGATATGCCACACTGACGAATTGGAATTCTGACAAACGTGACGAAACGGAATTAGAAACGGGAGAAGCGGATTTTTCATCCCAGGTAGAGCGAGTAATCAATCTGGGAGCAAACGATAACAACTCCAATGGAATCAGCGAATCTGCCGTAGTACACCATGCCTCCACACACGAAGCCAAGCTGTTGGGTGGTCAATTTGCCGTGATTGGTCCTGAAAAAGAGATGGTTTTGAGCTATTCGAGTGATGAAGAAGGAGCGATCACTGCAAGTGAGTCACTGACGCTTGCCAAATTAGCCAAATTACCCGACTCAGGAGGTAACGGAACGAACGGAATCTGGACAATTGGAGTATCCGCGTCTTCAGAAAAGTTGCGAATGAGCGTCACGGAGATTCCCGATTATTACAAGGGAGAAATTGACGAAACATCCTCCATGGAACTTTCCCAACCGCGTGACAAACCGATGGATAAGGAATTTCGAGAGGATTGGGAGTCTATTTTCCGCAACAATAAGATTGTTCCAGGTTATCGGATTGTTCATTTACAGAGGTTGGCCAATCCCAATCTTGAATATAATTCCCAAACCAATCCCTATATAACCATAGATTCCATGCCGGTCGATTTGAATGTTTTCAATGCCTGTTCCTCGGAGTGGGAGCCGGATGACGTAGAGAAGAAGACGTTGGAAAACATGTACTCACGCAAGCGAGGCGAAGGAGTTTTTGATAAAAAATATCCCGTGGATATGATCTGGCAGCAAGAAGATTGGGTATCTAATGAACAAGAGGATATTCTTGTAGAAAGGAATAAGAACTGTGAATCCGTAGTGCAATCGGAAAAGGGAGAGTACACGGGCAACGTTTGTGTGGCGTTTGGTCAATTAGGGAACAAAAATTATCCTTTTACATCAACTCTTTCCACCAATCAATATCGCACCTCCCAACCTTTCCCCTGGCTTTATTGGATGAATCGAGCACCGATTAGCCCCATGGAATTACTGAATGTGACGTATTGCAGCAACGCCCGTTTACTGGCCAATATTAAAATGGACACGGAAAAAAAGGAGGTCTCTTTTAAGAATGAAAATGGCTTGACCGGTCATCTTCCAGAATTTGTTTCCTCGTCCACGGATATTGTTTCGGAAGTCAATCGTTCTATTCCTATCGCGATATTTCACTATTTACGAGTCCCCTCTCCGCAAACGGTAACGCCCATGGTACTAAACAGGTCTTCTGTAGAGGGGGAAGATTCTTTATCCTGGGGAACCGATAAGACGTTGCCCTTTGGTTGTTATAGTATGTTTCGTGAGCCAGGGCGTATCAATGTCAATACGATTTATAGTCAAGATATTTTGGAGGCACTACTTGGAAGAACGATTACCCAAGCCGAGTGGTCAACATTCATAAGCTATCGTGGTGGTACAGCCTCGAGTACCGAAGAGATTTCAGACTCTTCGGGGGATGGCGAATTCACCGTCTCCACTCCATTTCGTACCACCTATAACAGTGATACGGAGGGAGTGGGTCATTCCATTTGGGAGTGCGACGTATTCAAACCTTTTGCGGAAACATTGGACACAGATTCTCTTAATCCGCAGTATCATCCTTATATGCGTTTTCGAAACTGTTATCGAGCGGCGAATCTGGCGACGACGCGATCGAATGTATTTGCGGTCTGGATTACCATGGGATTGATTGAGTGCAATTCGGACGGAACATTAATGAGTATGGATGGCAAGTACGTGGAGTTGGGCAATGATACCGGTAATATCAAGCGTTATCGAGCGTTTTATATCATTGATCGTTCGATTCCTGTAGGATTTGAGCAGGGAAAGAATCACAACGTGGATCGAACCATTTTGTTGCGGCGTTATCTGCAATAGCCCATCGTTAGCATTGAGGAGGCGATAAATGGGTGGAATGCCGATTTATCGCTTTTTTTTATGAAGACGCAATAAAAATCGCTGCGGTGCGTTTAAAGTTTATGCGGGATGAAAAAGGCTTTTCAATTCACGAAGAACGATTTGCTCAATGGGTGGCTGAATTTCAGAAATCCATTCGTGGTTATTTGTTTTCCATGACGCTGGATGCGCATCTTGCGGAAGATTTGGTCCAGGAAACATTTTGTAAAGCCTGGATTTATCGGGAACAATACGTTGAACAGGGGACGCCGGGTGCTTATCTTTTTCGGATTGCGGATCGGATTTTGAAGGATTATCATCGTAAAAAACGGGAAATGCTTTGTGATGACGAGACGTGGGCAGGATTGGCGCAACAAGATCACGCGGCATTTCCTGATGAAAAACTTCAGCAACAAGAGGAGTTTCTCCGATTACAGGAAACATTACGATTACTGACCCCCATCCAGCAACATGTTTTAACATTACGTTATTTCAGCCAGTTAAAGTTTTCGGAGATTGCCCGGATTGTGGAGATGCCCTTAAATACGGTTTTAAGTCATGTCCACCGTGGTTTGGAGGAACTGCGAAAAAGGATGGTTTTCCAGGAAGACGGACAGGTCAAATGATGGATTGGAAAGAAAATAGAGATTCGGAAAGACGCTTTACCTGTGAGGAACTGGAAAACCTTACGGGAAAAGAGCCGTATTCTGGTGAAAATGAAGATTTTCGCGCAGCCTGGCTCACTTGGGGACAGGTATTGGATTCCGCATGTGCTAAATCACCAAGGCAGGAGGTCTCTTTCAAACCCGCCCCCATTTCTTCCTGGGAAGAAAAAAGGAGTGAAAAAACGCGGCGTTTGGGTTATTGGAAGAGTCTCTGTGGTGGTGCATTGGTGTTTTTAGCCATTTTTTGTCTTTCCGTCCGGCAATCGCGGGAACCTACTTCGGTTGTCACTGGAAATGTGCCATTTTCTGATTTGGAATGGGATGATTTGGAAGAGGATTTGGAAATTCTGGAAGAGGATATGGAAGAGATGACCGAAGATTTCTCCCCTTTGGATACCGAGATAGCACTGGTTTCCTATTCGTTGGATAGTTTTTCGGAAGAGACGGAAAGTGGCCTGTTTTAAAAAGGAAAAACATTTTACTGGTTGGAAAGGATGGGAGTAATGTCACCAAGATTTGTATTAACAGGATGCTGTTTTCTTTTTTTTCTATGGTGTGGGGACAGGTATACAGAAGCCCAAAAACCGGAGTCTCCCGTCCCGTATTCTCACCCTCACTGGAAGCCGAGGGGGAAAAACTGGAATGCTTTGTTTAAAAAGCATCCTGAATTTCAGAAGTTGCTGCAAGAAGAAGTACGGCTGGAAAAAGAGACTCGTACGTTGGTAAAAAAATTTAAGGATGCTCCAGAGTCGGAACAAAAGAGTATCCGAAAAGAGTTGGAAAACGTGGTTACGGAGCATTTCCAGGTTCGACAACAGCGACGGTTGTATGAGTTGAAATTGATGGAAGAACGGATTCAGATTCTGCGAGAAGATATCGAAGATCGCGATAAAAACGCGGGAAAAATTGTGAAAAAGCGGATGAACGATTTATTGGAATCGGAGTCGGGATGGAAGTTTTAAAAAGAACGGGATTGTCTATGGGAAGGCGAGGTTGGGAAAAGAAGCGAAACGAACATTCCCACGAGGATACAGGTTCCCAGTGAGATGGCGGCATAGAGGAGAGGGTGTGGTTTCAGGGGAATGACCAGCCCCAATGCGGTGTCGAAAATCAGTACGAAATTAACTGCGTAAGAAAGGAATAGCCCCATCACCGCACCGCAAGTTCCCACTCGCGGGCAGAAAAATCCAAGGAAAAAGAGTCCGCAAAGTCCTCCTGTCAGAACGCCAATGGTGGTGAGGAAGATGTCGAAAAGAGACTTCATGTCGGGCAAGGTTGCCAAAATCAGCGTAAACGCAATGGCCAAAATACCCGTTACCGCGGTGGCCAGCAGAGAAACGTGGAAGGTAACGCGGCTTTCCGGGGAGTAGGACGTGAAACGGCAAAAAAAGTCCGAGACAAAAGCGGCTGCCGAGGAGTTGAAATTACTGGAAATCGTGGAGACCGTTGCCGCAAAAATCGCCGCCACCAACAAACCGCAAAGTCCTGCCGGCAGCTGCGTCACCATGTACGTCGGAAAAAGAGCATCGTTGGCGTACAACATCGGGTCAAACGTTTCGGGATGGGTGTGGTAAAACGTAAAAAGCCCGGTTCCGATGAGATAAAAAACCGCAACTCCCACCACGCTTAAAATGCCGTTGAGCCAAATCGAACGGTTGGTGTCGGTGGCATTTTTTTGTGTGACGTAACGTTGAATGACCGTTTGGTCGGAAGTGTAGGAGGTCAGGTGTTGGGCAAAACCACCCAAGACCGCCACCCACAATACCGGTTGGGAGGGATCCCAGGAAAAATCCCAGAGTCGAAATTTCCCACTTTCCCACGCCAGCGTCGCCATGGGAAGAAAACCGCCGCTGTTGAGAATCAGGAAAATGGCCACGAAAATCGCTCCACCCACCAAAATCACGGCCTGAAGAAAATCGGACCAGGCCACCGCTTCCATCCCTCCCATGGTGCTGTAAATGAGCGTGAATCCGCCCACCAGAAAAATGGAAAGGTACAGATCCATCCCCGCCACCGCGTACAATGCCAGCGAAGGAATGTACATCACCACTGCCGAGCGGGCAATCATGAAGAGGATAAACGCTCCCGACGCAAAAAGTCGCGTAAAAAGATTGAAACGCTGTTCCAGATACTCGTAAGCACACGTTAAATTCAATTTTCGGAATCGTGGGACGTAAAAAAAGATGACTACCACGGTTGCCACAAAAATCATGGCCGCGTTGGGATAGTAACGCCAGTCGCCCAGATAGACCATGGTGGGAATCGCAATGAACGTAATGCTGGAAAGCATCGTGGCATAAATCGAAAAACCGTTGACCCACCAGGGAATCCGTCCCCCGCCACGAAAGTAATCTTCCGCGTTTCCCCGCGAACGTCTCATAAAATAATAGCCCATCGGGAACATGCTTCCAAAATAAAGGAGCAAAACCAGCCAGTTTTCCCAGCCAAAAGTTCGTTGTGTGGCAAAATCGCCCACCTGAATCCAATCCACCCGTGAGGCAGGTTTGTCCTCACCCCCCGCCACGACCAATTTCTTGCCCAAAAATCCCACCGCGGAACCACACGTCGCCAACGGAACCGGCTCTGGAAGAAAGGCAAACGCATTGGGAACCGTGTGAAAGCCAAGGATACGCTCATTCCAACCAAAGGTACGAGCTTCCGCGGCAAAACGCTGGCGTTGGAACACGGCACGCTCTTCCGGTGTGGCGGTCGCCAGGAAACGCATCTCCTCATTCCAGCGAGTCAGGGAATAGCCCCCGACCATGAGTAGCGACTGGCAGCCCGCAGGAACTCCAACCGCTCCGATGAGAGAAACCTCCGTTTTAGTCGTCGATTCCCGCACCGACGACAACTCACTCCACCTGTTTTCCACCGGGTCATAAAACCACGCATCCACCAACGCTTCCCGCAACGGCGAATCGGTTCGATACCCCCCCAAGACAAAAAGTCCCAGCTTCTTCTGATTCCCATTTTGCACCACCGAAACAGCTTGTTCCCTGGGAGGTGCGGGAAGTGTCGCTTTTTCCTTCCATTCCAACGTTTTTTGGCTGAAATCCATTCCCCAGAGACGATTCCCCAAAAGAACGTACAGAGTCTTGTGAATCAGCCCTCCCGCCAGCATTTTTCCCGGCTGCGGCAAGTCCGGCAACTTTTCCAACGTCTTTTTACGATCCGCGGAAATCGTGAAGAAGAAAACGTCCGCACACACCTTTTCCGCATCCGCTCCTCCCAGACAAACCATCCCACCCTGCCGAAAAATCGCCTTTTCCGCAATTCCCGGCGGAAGCACAACTCCCAACCCTTCCGCTCTTTCCCACGGCATTTCGCCCAATGTTTCGACGACGAGGGAACCGGCAGAATCGTAATGCAACGCGACGATTTGACGAGAATATTGTTTCTGTCCCCCATCGTTGGGAGAACGGTCAAAAAAAGACCCGCCCAACAGATACAGCGTCTCTTCCGCGTACGCCCCACCTTTCCAAACCCCAAAAAAGGGGCGAGCAACTTTTTCCGGGAGCCGTTGTGCCTCTACAGACCATTCTGCCGCGTTAAGTCCATCCGTCGAACCAAGAAAAAGTCCTAATAGGCAAAACCCAAAATAAATCATTTTCATAAGAAAACTCCTCAAAATCATCTGTCCGGCCAGTTGGAAAGCCACCTAAAGTTTATCAGATTCCCCTCCTTCTCACAAGCCACCCCCCAATCTTTTTGACAAAATAAAAGAAGGGGGTCTTGCGAAAATTCTGATTTCGGATATAAATAAGTTGTACTTGGAATGCTATTTCCAAATTGGAAGATAAGCGAATGGCTAGCGGTCTCATTGGAAATGAGATGCCCCTGTCCGGGGTTGCGGGTTCGAGTCCCGTGTCTTCCGCTTTTTGTTCATTCACGGTAACTTCAGAATGGTTACATAAACCGAACGAAAATCCTTGCTTTTTTGCCTTGTGGCATACAAAAGTTTTAAGACATTTCGCAAGTGATTGAATTTTGGACACTTGCGGCAGTTTTAGGAGTTGATTGAGTTTCGTAGCTCCCCCTTTTTGTGTTGTAAAATATACCAAATTTACCGTTGTAAGTGAACTGAAGAGGTACTTAAGCTATCGGTGGCTTAAGTACTTTTTTTCTTTCTTGAAAAAACACGAGGTTAGGCTGTGCGCTTCCAATATGGAGAAATTTAACTCCTTAAATTTCATTGATTTATTGGGGATATTTTTGTGTCCCCAGAAGATGACGCACTTTCCCTAAACCTTTGTCTGAACACGGTTTACGTCGGTCGCCAAGTTATCATCGAAGCGGCTAGCTACGTTCCTCACATCCATCCTCGTGATGAGGAAAAGCGTGAACTGGAACACAACCCCAACTTTCGTACCCGTCGCTGGGTTGTTGAAGATTCCATTCCTGGCTCAAACCCTTTCGTAAACTCTCCCCCTCTCCTCCGCTATGAAAAAACGGATAAATCCAACTACGCTCTCCTACACCTTGTAGTTGGGATGATAGCTGTTAATAAAGTTATTGTTATTTATGGATAAGACATGGGTATAACCAAACTTTTAAAACCCGAAGGGGGGGTTAAACCCTGTGGGTTGGAAAATAACCGTGACTTACTGTCCTGTCCCAGCGTTGTGCAAGGAGGGAATTAGGGATGACGGCCTTGTTTACCGACAATGCAGGTACGATTTGGCCTGTCAAAATCACCTATTCCGACGTGGAACGGGTGAAAGAGGATGTTTTGGGAAATGATGGAAAACCGCTTGACTTGTTCGACATTGCGGAACGTGGCGATTTTTCAGGTATTTCGGGAAGTATTCGGAAAGTGATTGAGGTTGTTTTCTGGCGGTAGTCAAGTTCCGTCATCCTCGTTGGAAAAAGCTCTCATCTGGAAATCAGGGAAAAGTTTTTTATTTCTTGAAAGAGTCTATTTTTCAAGGGGATAGAACCGGAAAGGGAGTGGCGGATAGAATTTCGCGGTGAATTTTGGTGGGAAATGGATTGACGATTGTACTGAAAAAGAATATAATTTTTTTGGGGGAAAAGAAGGGGGAATTGAAATAGTTGTGTTTTGCTTGTGGAGGTGAAGAGTGAGTACCTCGTTTGATCCCTATCGTGTCTGGTTGGGAATTCCTGTGGAAGAACAGCCCGCAAACCATTATCGTTTGTTGGGCATTGGGCTTTTTGAGTCGGACCCGATGGTCATTTCCAACGCTGCGGATCGGCAAATGGCACATGTTCGGACGTTTCAAAATGGAAAACATGCCGCGATTTCGCAGAAGATTCTCAATGAACTGGCGGCAGTTCGGGTGACTCTGCTGGACTCCCAGCGAAAAGCTCAGTACGATGCTCAATTGCGTACGACGTTGCCGCAGGGAAGGCCGGTTCAGCCAGTGACATCCGCAATACCTGTCTCGGTGCCGGTGTTTGAAACCTCCTCCCGAAACCCCCTTCCCAAGCGGAGTAAGGCCAAAAAGCAGAGTCCAGAGTGGGTGGTTGGTGGTGTGTTGGCGGCGATGGGGCTTTTGCTGGTACTTTATTTGAGTTTTCCAGCTCCGAAGAAAGCAAAAACAGTACCCAAGGCACCGAAAAAAGCGGAAATAGCGAAAGAGGAAAAAAACGATACGTCCGTTTTGCCGACGTCCCTTCCGGTGGCGAAAAAAGAGAGAAAACGGGAAAAAGAACGGGAAATACCACCGATAATGGAGGAAGAGACGGCTTCGTTGGCAGTTGTTCCGATGGAGAATGCGGGGGTGAGAGTCGAGGAACTTTTCGCCTCACCGGATGAAAAAAAGAATTTTGAAGTGGCGATTTATCACTCCAATGAAAAGAAGTGGAAAAAAGGGAATTTGGAGGCTGCCAAAAAACGGATTCAGGACGAATTGCTCGCGGCGAAAACGCGGACTTCGGTTTTGGATTTTGCGGAAAGTCGTGAGGGAAGAGGCCATTTTCCCAACAATTTCCAACTTCCCGGGGGCCGAAAAGATTACTATACGCTGGTGGCAAAAGTGGATGTGGTCTTCACGGAGGAAACGGCTGGACTCTGGACGTTTGGGTTTATTACGGATGATGGTGGTGAAATGACGGTTTGGGACGATACCGGAGAAGTCCTCATGCAGATCCGTTTTTCGTCAAGGAGATTGATGAAATGGGAGACTTCCAAAGATTATAATGTCGCAGCCTTCAAGCCGGGCAGGTATCATATCGAGGTGATTCAGTACGACAATTTGGGGGATTCCGGTGTGGAATTGTACGCGGCTCCAGGAGTTTTATCCGCTTTTTCGCCGCAATTTCGATTGATCGGAGACGTTGGCAATGGTGGTTTGCCGACCGAGCCTTTTACCGAACCGTGGAAAAAATAGTCCCCTTTCCAAAAAAATTCCTGCGGGAACAATTCTGAAAAACTATCTGCGTAACCCGTGTAAACTTTATCCACAGTCCACATTCTTCCCATCTTCATATTTACATAATCGTCACAAGACAAAAAATCAGAAATTTCGTTAAACTTTACCAAATCGATTCAACTGGTAAACTTCTTTTTACCGATAGTGTAAGTATAACCAGAAAATTGATTGGGAATCCTTCGAGAGCCGTCTCTTACCTGGGGCAGAATTTTCCGGTGGAGGAAAATGAATGCGACAGGCGAATGAGGCGAGTCATCTCGAACAGTTTGTAATCCGAGGTGGAAAACAATGCTGAAGAAAACGAAATTACTCATGTGGGTGGCCGCTGTTGTTTTACTATCAACTGGCCGTATTACGTTTGGACAAATCTCCGATGCACAGATTTGGGATGTGCAGATGCCGAATGACTATTCGGGCGGAGCACGGGGACGGGAGGGTTTCTTCTTCTCCGCGGAGGGGATGTACATGGCACTCCCTGGGCCGAGAAGTGGTGTGGTAGGCAATCGCAACGCGGAAGAAACTGCCTACACACGAACATGGCAGGTGACGAATGATAGTGCTATGGAGCGGATTACCGTTGAGGCAGGTTCTAGTAGTACCAATGGGGAGAACTCTGAAGAGGATGGTCCCACTACCTCATATAAAAGCTATAATCCGGAAAATTATGATCCGAACGATAATGAATACGGCCCACTCGGAGAATTGAGTATGGCCACGCAGCAGAACAGTTGGAATACCAACATGCTGGATGATAAATGGGAAGTTGGCCAACGTTACGCGTTTGGATTTATGAATGGTCATCATGGTTGGGAATGCAGCGTTTTCACCATCGGTGGCAGGAATGAATTTGGCGGCAACAACGTCCAGGTTGGTTTCAATGACGAAAACAACTCCTCAGGCGGTAATATCCTGAGTGGAACATTTCTCGGTGCCACCTGGCAAGATTATTTTGATAATACCGCTGAGCAGAAAGGTACGGATATTCACGTGGACCGCATGTTGGTACAATTCAACGAAGCGAAAATGTACAATGACATTGATACATGGGGAGTGGAGTTGAATTACCTGCGACGTGCTCATCCAACGGCAATCGGAATGTTTGAATTTGGCTTGGGTGTTCGTTATATGCGATGGAACGAGGAATTCGGATTCTGGGGTGGTGGTAGCAGCCAATTGGGGAATGGCGTTCCTTACCGACCCAACTTCATGGACGATACAACCTGGACAACCGAAGGTGACAACCAATTGGCCGGGCCTCAACTGGCTCTCCGATGGTCGCGTCAAACGGCTCGGTTCTCGATGGAAATCCTTGGAAAATTCACGGCCGCGGTCAATGCCCAGAGTGTTTACAATTCCTGCTCCATCGGTTCCAATCCAACCGCGTGGAATCAAGATTTGGGAAGTAACATGTGGTATGATACGGCGAATTCGACATCCGTGAAAGTCTATGAGCCCTCCAGACTGAACCCCAAAAGTGATTACCACAAAGATTCCTTCACCGAGTTTTCCCCGTTGTTTGAACTGGGTGTGAAATTCAACTTCAACCTGACCCATGCCATCAAACTGTCCTTCGGATGGAATGGTATTTATGCGATGAACCTGGCACGTCCGTCGGAAATGACGAACTACAGCCTCAGCAATACCAACGGTCTGATGGGTATTCTGGCAGAGAATAATAAGACCGACGCTTTCATGCACGGATTCACTTTCGGAATTGTTATCAACCGTTAAAAAAAGTCTTTAGACGGGGTTCCCAATTCCCCTGGTTACCCAGGTTCGGTACTTTTCCGACCTGGGTTTTTCCTGTTTTCAAGGGGATTTTTTCTACAGAAGCTATTCCATCAAAAAAGCAAGAACCAGTCCTAATGTCAAAATCAGCAGAAAAAGAACCATGACGATCGACAACAACATCATTCGGGGAACATTTTCGTAAAAATCTTCTTCCCTCTTCGCCATTCGGGAAATGCCGTTGGCAAAAGGATGGCCGCAATGCTGGCAGGTATCCAGAAATTTGGGGTAGAGGAATTCATCACAGACAGGACACATGACCGCCAATGGAAGTGTGTTCCGCGTCGGATCGAGTTCCGGGTCTTTCTCCAATGGATCGACCAGTTTCAAACTGCTACGCGGCGTCTGGCAGGAACTTTTTCCCTCTTTGCCACAGGAACATCGCTTTTCATCAGGCACATTTTCCAGCCGGATTTCGGAAGAATAAGCCACTCCCAACGACTCCGCCAGAAACGGTTTGGCCACAATTTCCGCGTCTTCCTCCTGACTGGAACCATCCTCCTCATTTCCTTCCGGCACATTTTCCCGAATCGTCATCGTTTCCGGATCGGCCAGAGGAAACTGATTTCCCTCGGTATGGCAGTAGGGACAGACGACCGTCCGTCGCGTTCCACAAATGGGACAAGTTTCCCATGGCTGCATTTCTCGAACCATCGTTTTTTCTCCTGACAGATAAGAATTCTACTTATTTCTCCGCTACAATAATAGACCCCATGTCAACTGCCGGAACCGCCCAGCGTGGATTCCGAAACCCGGCCTTTTCGAGCAAGCCAAACGTTTCTTCCACCGTATAGACCTTCCCCGCAGCCGTGTTGCAGAGCATGTTCACCGCAAAAAACGCTGCCGCAGGTGGAGGCGTTTGGTTTTCGGGATAAAAGACATCCCGGAGGACGATTTTTCCGCCCGCTTCCAACGCGCGGTACGATTTTTGGAACATTTCCAACGTTGCCGCCGAGTCCTGCTGATGGATAATGGCACTGATCCAGAGAAAATCGATCCCCTGCGGATACTCCATTTCGTAGAAATTTCCCGCGACGAAAGTGGTGCGATTTTCCAAAGGCGTTCCCTGGAACCGTTTTTCCGCTTCCCGAATGGCCGGAGGCAAATCGAGCAAAATGCCATCCGCTTCCGGGTTCGCTTCCAGAAAGGCCCATACCCATATCAAGAAGACCCTAGAAAACACGGCATTTCAGAAAATGACGAATGGGCTGGGGGCTTAAATGGGGGCTACTTGAATATTGAGACGATTAAAAGGAAGATTCTGGAATTGTTTTTGCAACTGGATTCTGATAGGAGGTTGGAGGTGGCGGATGTGTTGGGGAGGTTGGCAAGGCAAGGGGCGGAGATGGCGGCAGGAAGGGGGGCACGACATGGAAGGTTGAGGTAATGTTAAGATGGGTAAAGTCTCAAAATTCCAAAATATTTTTGAGACTACGTAAGTGCCGTAAAAAT
>JAUNBF010000087.1 GCA_030527185.1 Planctomycetia bacterium
ATTATCAATTATCAATTATCAATTTAACACTCCTGTAGGCTTTGTTTTTTAGGGCGGGTTCCATTTCTTCCCAGACGTCGGAGCCGAGGAGGAAGGTGAGGATTTGGCGGGTTTTTTCTCGCATGTCGATGTCGGTGAAACGTTCGGGGTAGAGGGTTTTGCCGATGAACCAGGCGTTGAGGAGTTGGATTTCGTAGTTGGTGTTGTAGGAGGCACTCGGCAGGACGGCATACACGTTCCCCTTCTGCACGGCCTGAAGCGTCTGGTAGAGCGGATTTTCGTGCAATTCCCACCAGCCACCCTGATTTTCCAGTCCCAGCGTCCCTAAATCGAGAAAAATCACGTCGGGATTCCACGCCAAAATCTGTTCCGGCGAAACCAGAGCGTGGGGGATACCGGAGATTTGGTTTTCCAGCACTTCCGCCACATTCCGGGCATGAACCCATTGAAAAGGAGCGTAAACCGATCGCGTCGAATGGAAACCGTGTGCCCCCCGATACGAAACGCCGCCGATGTAAACCGAAACCCTCTCTTCCGGCTTCCCATCCGCCGTTCGACGCTGCAATTCCGCCATTTCACCTTCAAAAAACGCAATCACCGCCTCCGCACGCTCTGTTTTGCCGAGCCATTCCCCCATTTGCCGCAACGTGTTGTAAAAGACGTCCCGTTTTTCTTCCAGATTCCCATACGCCAACTCCACCACCGGGATTCCTGTCCGACGTTGCAATTCCTCCGGTGCCACGCCAGTGCCGGGAACTTGGGTGCGAAAAATCAACTGCGGCGGCTGCGGCAACGAGACGATCGCCTCGGCATGATCCCGCCCATGACTTTCCCCAAAAACCGGCAAGTCCCGTAAAAATGGGGCTGCCAGTCGATACGGTGTCGTTCGCCGAGTCCCTTTTTCCGCCTGTTCCACCGCCACCACCCGGTCGGCTGCCTGCATGTAAACCATCAGCCGAAGCATTCCCGAACCGCTGCAAATCACCCGTTCGACGGGCTTGGGAGGCATTTCCACCGTCGTCGGCAGACACCCGCACAACATCCCCAACCAGAGAATCCAGAACCATTTCCGTTTCACCACGAAAAGACCTCACTTCCCGCAATCGTTGCCGCTGCCTGCCAGACTTCCACGTCGGTGCTGTCCGAAACGAAGCGAACGCTCCCGTCCGCCAAAAGCACATTCACGCCACCCGTATGGCCGCTGCGGGAGAAGTGGAATCCCAACTGCTGGCCGCCGCCACTGGCCGAAGTCAAATCCGGCCCGGCATTCGGGGGTCGATACGCCACGAACGAGGTGAAAATGCCACGTCCCAAAATCCACGACGACGCGCGATTGCCTCCCCAGGCACTGCACGCCGCCTCCAAACTCCCCCAATCCGGCGGATCCGGCAAACCCTGAAAACCTTGCCCCGTCGCCTTGAGTGCCGACGATTTCCCAATCTGTCGCTGCGGATCAATGCACTCCGACGTGTCCTGGGCGTTCCCCAAAAGCGTCTCCGACATGGCCAGCGTATTGCTGCTCCCGTCCCGAATCGACCGAAAGCTGGTGTCCGAATCGTAATAAAACAGAGCGTCCGTCTTCAATTGAATCACATAATTGCCATTTTTGCCAGACCCGACGCAGACCATGTAATTTCCCCCCGCAAACGGATTCTCCTCCGTCGCTCCCTGGTACGTCGAGAACAAATCGCTCGCCCCGTCGCTGGGACAGAGAAACATCGGAATCCGCGTCTGAACCGCCTGCGCATGAACCGGGTTGATTTTCATGTTCCCCTGCGTCCCTGCCAAAAGTGGCTGGTCAAAATCGATCAGCATGTACAAGGCCGACTGTTCCGCGTACGGCAGGAGTTTCGACTGCACCGAAAAACAAGACGTTCCCGTCCCGATTCCTGGAAACTTGTTCATGAAACTGTGGTAATTCTGCATTGCCAATCCGCACTGCTTCAGATTGTTCAAACACTGCATCCGCCGAGCCGCTTCCCGCGCGTTCTGCACCGCCGGAAGCAACAGCCCCACCAACATCCCAATAATCGCAATCACCACCAGCAATTCCACCAGCGTAAATCCAGCCAAACCATTTTTACCACGCATGTCAGAAACTCCAGAAAGAAAGGTTGGTAATACTTTTTCAAAAATCGTAATACTCATTATAGTGAAAAAACCGTCCCGCCAAAAGGGGGGGGAAGTTAAGATACTCCCTCCACTGGGAATTTCAGAAAAGCGAAAGAAAAAAACTCCCCAAAAAGGGGTTCGTTTGGTTTTCCTGAAAGAGAACGTAAAATTTAGTATAACCGGACGCAGGTTGTATGGTACGCTACAATTGTATAGTAGACGGATGAAAATCAAGACGGAAGAAACGGGGAATCGAGAAGAGAAATTTGCCACAAGAAAGAAAAAGTGTTTTTCGCGAAGGAAAGATGTTATTATATATCATAAACAGGCCGTTTAGACTTCCTGATCGCTACGAATTTCCAAAAATTTTTAAAAAAATGGAAGAAATTTCCAAAATTTCCTAAAGGGCGCGTGACAAGCACCTCATTTCATGATAAAATAATTGTAGGAATTATACCGGTCGCGGGCGAGTAAGTGGTTCGCTTTATTTTTGATGAAGCGACGAAAAAGAATGCCTGTCGTTGGCTGGTCAGAAGAAAAGTTTTTGAGGGGTCGTCCTGAAAACCGAATCCTCCAGATAATCGTTGGAAGAAGGATGGTGTGAAATGAACGTCAAATTTTCCAGAAAAATAAAAAATGGCCTGATTCTCCTGTCGTTGGTGACAGGCTTTGCGTGCGTGGTGCATTGGGCGGATGCGCAGTGCTGTAATACAACGCCTGTAGCGGTGACGGCTCCGACGGTGGTGAGTGATTGCCCGGTGGTGTGTGTGACGCCGCCGACGTACAAGGTGGTGTGCGAAACGGTTTACGACGAACAGAAAGTCGTTTCGTACAAGCCGATCTGGGAGACCGAAATCCGAACGCGACCGTACACGGTATCGAAACAGGTGGCGGAGACGGAGATGCGGGAGGAACGCTATACCGTCCGTATTCCGGTGACGGAGGTGGTGGTGCAGGATCACAGTTACGAGCGGGTTCGGTATGTGCCGGAAACGTGCGAGCGGGAAGTGGTTTCGTACTGCGAACGTCCGGTGCAAAAGGTGGTGGAGCAGCAGCGTGTCATGACGGTTTGCAAGCCGGTTCAGGAGACGCGGATGGAGAATCGGACGAAGACGATTCTGGAGACGATGACTTCGTACGAGACGAAATACGTCGATCAGGGAGCGTACACGGATCAGCTTGTTCTGAAGCCGAATCGTGGCCTTTTTGGAAGTCGGCTGGCATTTCAGGAGCCGAAAGCGGTGACGGATGAATGCACGGGGGAAGTGTATCGTCAGCGTGGCGGTCTTTACTGGACGCCATCGAACAAGGGGCGATATGAAGTAGAGAAAATCTGGGTTCCGAATCCGCAGCCGGTACAGGTTCCCCGGACGTACTCCGTTCCCCGGACGGTTTGTGAGCAGGTTCCCGTAACGACGACCCGGATGGTGCAGGAGCAGATTGTTCAGAAAGTTCCGGTGACGGTGACGGAAATGGTACGGGAAAAGGTGGTGAAAAAGGTTCCGTACACAACGATGAAGCCGGTGAAGGAAGTTGTGGAAAACAAAGTTCCGGTCAAGGTTTGCCGATGGACGGAAGAAGAACGTGTGCGGCAAGTCCCCTACACGACCTGGAAAACGGTCTGCGAACAGCGACAGGAACAGTACGAAGTGAAAGTTTGCAAAATGGTGGCGGAAGAGAAAGTCTGTCGCGTTCCCCGCGTTGTGCAGAAGTACATTCCGATCGATGCGTTTGGATGTGAGATTGCTCCGGTCACTCCGGCGGTGGGCACGGAAATCACGGTACCGTCCGCGACGGTGAAACCCCTTTCCGAAACGCCTTCCGTGCTGGAAACGCCGCGAGATGACAACTCCGTTCCGGCACCTGTCCTGGAACCGACGGAAAATGGCGTGGAAAACAAGACGTTTGCGGAAAAACGTTCCATTGTGGAGGATGAAACCAAACCCCTTCCCGCCCCTGTCGAGAACGAGAAGCTGGAAACGTTCACCATTCCCGCCACCCCTGTCTTACCTCCCGTAGAGATTCCCGCTCACCAGGAGACGAAGGAATTGATAATTGATAATTGATAATTATGTTGATTCCGACCTAAATGACTATGGAAATTTTTTTACCGTGACAGTCCTGTCCTTCCTAAAAATGATGAATTTGTGTAAACACCCCTCATTATCAATTAGTAAGCCCATGAGTGTTCCGTTTGCCAAACCGCTTTTAACAGGCCAGAGTTTCCGATTTGCGGGGAATCTGGAAAGTATGTCGAAACGGGAAGCGGAACGTTTGATTCGTGAGCATGGTGGTAAGATCGTTACGTCGGAAGAAGGGGCGGTGGATTGGTTGGTGATTGGCGACTGGCAAACGTCCTTGCGTGGCGGGCCGATGGAAAAGGAAGACCTCCGTTGGCTTACGCCGCAGGTGCGGGAGGCGATGATTGCGGGAAAAACGCATATCCTGACGGAAACGCAACTTTGGGAACGGCTTTTTCCCGGAAATCGTACGCAGAAAGAATTGACCGACCTCTATACGCCAACGATGCTGGCGGAGTTGCTTGATGTCACGACGACCATGGTACGTCACTGGTACCATCGAGGTTTTCTGAAACCGGCTCGGAAGGTACACAAACTGCCGTATTTCGATTTGGAAGAGGTTTTTTGTGCCCACCGTCTGGCAGCCCTGGTACGGAACGGAGCGACGCTCGATTCCATTGAGGAACAGTTGAAGTCGCTCCAGAAACGGTACCCCGACTCGCAACCCATTCTGGCCGATTCCAATCTTGTCGTTCGCGGCTCGCGGCTGCTGATGTGGACAAAGACAGCACTTCTCGATACCGACGGGCAGATGTTGCTCAATTTTGTGGAGTTGGAAAACCAAGGCAAGACACCGGACGAAATCGCCGCGGAAGCAGAGGCCGAGGAACGGGAAGCCACTTTGGAAACGTTGCTGGAAGAATCTGACCTGACGCGAACGTTTCACGAATTGATGGAGCTTCACCGCCAGGATTTTCCCACCCTCCAGTCGGGGAATCGTTCGCGTGTCTTTCTTCCCGAACTTCGCCAGGCCGCCATGGCACTGGAGGATGTTGGCAAGTTGGCGGAGGCGGCAGAGATGTATCGAAATATTCTCTTTGCCGGTGGAGCAAATGCGGAAGACTCTTTTCAGTTGGGAAATCTCCTCTACCAGCAAGGGAATTTAACGGCGGCACGCGAACGCTTTTCGATGGCGGTGGAAATGGATGAGGATTTTCTGGAAGCACGAGCCAGTCTGGGCTGTGTGCTGGCGGAAATGAGAGAATACGATTTGGCCATATCGGCTCTGGAGGGAGCAATCACGACCTGCCCCGAATATGCTGATGCGTACTATCATTTGGGCAAGTTGTTTGAGAAAATCGGAAAATCGATCGAGTCACGAGCCTTTTTCCGCAAATTCCTCGAACAAACCGATGATCCCACCAGCCCCTGGATAGAGGAAGCACGTTCTCGTGTGGCATCCGAAGATTTCTGAAAGAACAAGTAGACTATCTCACCATTTTTGGAATGGTATAAAATCTATTTAACATAAGTGTCTGATGGTCTGGTTTTCCCTCTTTTCTGAGAAAGTTTTCCGATTTTTTTTCCTGGAACGCTTTGAAAATTCTCTTCTTTTATGGGTTGGGTTGTTATAATTCTTACGAATAAACCATCTTGTTCATTACAAAAATTTTTCTCACTTTGCGTAACTTGCGTCCCCATTCCCCCTTTTATCGTTCATAATAGAAGTAGAAGGAAAAAACAGAAAAGATGACCTGACCTAAACCGTGTGGCTAAATTGCCTCACTTATCCCAAGGGAGTATTTTTTTTATGAATAAGGATACGAATTTTTCCGTGACGAATAAGGATACGAATTTTGCCGTGACGGATAAAGGCATGAATTTTTCCGTGACGGACGTTTACGAAGAAACGTTGGAAAAGAGTACTTCGCGGGAGGAAGAATATCTGACCGTGGAAGAAATTGCGAAGGAGTGGAACGTCTCGACGAAGACGATTTCGCGTTGGCGGAAGCTGGGTCTTCAAAGTACCACCCGGCTGATTGCGAGCCGGAATCGGATTGTGATTGAGCGGAGTTGGATGGAAGCATTCATGGCCGCGCATCCGAAGAAAGTGGAGAAGGGGGCGAAATTTTCCCAGATGAGTTCTGAGGAAAAGCTGGAAATTATCGAGCGAGCCAAGCGGATGGCAGCGGTTGGGAACAAGTTGACGGAAGTGATTCAGCGTCTTTCCCACAGTACCGGCCGCAGTGCGGAAACGATTCGCTACACGCTTAAAAACCACGATTCCCAACATCCACGGGAAGCGATTTTTCCCAAATATCAACGTGCGTTGGACGATGCCGAGAAACAGAAACTTTTAACCGCCTATCGTAAAGGAGTCGCCGTGGAAGAGCTTGCCAGAGAGTTTGACCGAACGAAAACGAGCATCTATCGTATCATCACCGAAACGCGGGCACGCCAGATTATGGAACTTTCGTTGGAATACATCCAGACGGATGAAATCGAACTGGTGGAAGAGCAAACGGAAGAGGAAAACCAGATTTTGGCTCCCATGCCGAAAAATGAAGGGAAAGTACGCAAAGGGAAACTCCCCACCGGCCTCCCCTCGTATCTGGCAAGTCTCTATTCCGTTCCGCTTCTGAATTTTGAGCAGGAACAGCACCTTTTCCGCAAGATGAATTACCTCAAATTTCGCGCCTCCCGCCGTCGGGAACAACTCGATTTGCAACATCCCCTCAGCCGTTTGATGGAACAAATAGAAAATGACTACGCCGCCGCCACGGAGGTGAAAAATCAACTCGTTTCGGCCAATTTACGGCTTGTGGTCTCGATTGCCAAACGGCATACAGGTCCGACGAACACGCTCTTCGACCTGATCAGCGATGGGAACATGTCGCTGATTCGAGCGGTGGAGAAATTCGACTATTCCCGTAAAAACCGCTTCAGTACCTATGCCAGCTGGGCGATTATGAAAAATTACGCACGAGCGATTTCTGACGAACAACGTTATCGGAATAAATTCATCACGTTGGAAAACGACTTCAACATCGAAATGGAGGAGAAGGAATACGATCCTGTGGAAGTGGAGAATCAGCAAAACCGCCAGGAAAAGCAGATCGCCTCCGTACTGCGGTGCCTCACCCCACGAGAGCAGCAAATCATCATCCGACGGTTTGGACTGAACCGGGATCGGGAACCCCTGACACTGAAACAGGTTGGGCTGGAAATGGGGGTGACGAAGGAAAGAATTCGGCAAATTGAAATCCTGGCAATTCATAAATTGCGAGAAGCGGCAGGTACCCTGGTACCGTGTGAAAGAAATAAATGTTAAACGATGAGCGTTGAACACAAAACGTAGCCTGTAACTCCGATAGAAAATATCGGTTGAGAATTTGGCAACGTAGAAAAGTTTCCACAGAAGACGCAGATATTTCCGTTCTCACTTTTTTCTCGACGGATACTGGAAACGGTGTTAGCGACGAGATAAAGAAGCGTAAAAAGGTGAGAATGTTTTTTAGACGTACTCTGGTACTCCGTTAAACTTATAAATACATGAATCATAACACGATCCACCCATGAAAAAACGGCATGAACAACCATCATTATCAATTAATAATTATCCATTGAACAGAGTACTAGAGTGGCTTTAGGGGACGCAATATTTCGGCAATAGCCGTGGCGGCTTGCTGAAGGGCTTCCTGGGAATGGGCAGAGGAAAGGGCGGCTCGCAAACGTGCTTTTCCATGAGCCACGGTTGGATAGCGGATGGCGGAGAGGTAAACACCCTTTTGCAAAAGTTGTTGGGAAGAGGAGACGGCCTGTCGCTCATCGCCGATAAGGATGGGGACGATGGCCGACTCACTTTGGACAGATATTCCCGCGTTTTGCAGTTCACGACAAAAAAAGTGGACGTTTTCACGCAGTTTCCGAACACGCCACGGTTCCCTCTGGAGAATTTCCAGAGCTTTCCATGCCGCAGCGACGGAGAGGGCGGAAAGGGCGGTGGAAAAGATAAAACTGCGGGCACGATTTCGCAAAAAATCGATCAGCAACTCTTTGCCACAGACGAATCCCCCCTCACTTCCGAGCGTTTTACTCAACGTTCCCACCGAAATATCAGGCTGGGCGGTTTGCCAATGTTCCGCAGAGCCACGCCCCGTTTCGCCCAACACCCCGAGGGCATGGGCGTCGTCCACCATGGAAAAAAGTCCGTATTTTTCGCAGATTTTCAACCATTCGGGCAGGAGAAGCACATCGCCGTCCATACTGAAAACGCCGTCGCTCACCACCAATCCACGAGATGGCTTTTCCTGCCGGATTTTTCGTTCCAGGTCGTCCAGATCACCATGGCGATAGACGACAATTTTGGCTTTGCTCAAACGACAACCGTCGATGATGCTGGCGTGGTTGAGTTCGTCGCTGAAAATCGTGTCGTCCGGGCCGCAGAGGGTGGAAAGAACTCCCACATTCGCCATGTAACCGGTGTTGAAGAGGAGTGCCGATTCGGTTTTTTGCCATTGGGAGAGCGACGTTTCCAGCCGCGTATGCCACGGCGAGGTGCCGGTTGTCAGTCGAGAACCGCCCGAACCGGTGCCCCACTCTGCCGCCACCTCCTGAACCAGTTTTTCCACTTCGGGGTGGTGTGCCAAATCGAGATAATTGTTCGACGCCAACATGATATGAGGCCGCTGTTGGAACCAAATGTGATGGGTGGGGGCGGACTCCATCTCAGGAATCTGGCGATAAAGCCCCTTTGTGCGAATCGTTTCCAACGTGCTTCGGAGCCGCTCCCAACGATTGGGTGGGGGAGAATCCGGCAAACTCGGAATATTTCGCACCTGAACCAGTTGATGTTCCAGATAATCGAGACACAAGGCCACTTCTTCCGCCGAACCGTGGTAGAGAAAAAGCCGTCCGCCATTTTCGTCTCCCACCTCTTTCAACGGCGAAATACGAACGTAGCCCCGCCGTCGGGAAGCAAAATAACCGGTGACGTAGCCGGGATCGTCCGAAACGCAAATCTCCCCCACGATTCCCGGTGCGTGAGCCGTTTTCGTCGCCAAAACGAGCGCTTCCCGAAAAGCATTCTTGCCACTCTCCGTCGTTTGGAGGGCTGAATCGAGAGCGTCCATCCCCGTGACGCGAATTCCCCGTTGAAAATCCGGCTCCCACCGCCCGAACGTCTCGGTATCCAGTAACATCGCTCCCCGCATGGGATACGTTTCTCGAAAAAGAGTAAGAATATGCTCTGCCGTAAAACCTTCTTCCCGCAAAAGGTTTTCCAGTGCCTGCCACGCTTCCGTCACACTGGCCGCACGGATTTCCGAGACCGCAAGAGCGTCCAAAACAACTATTTTTTCCGGCTCGATTTTTTCTATTTTCAAAACAACCTGCTCAGGAACGCCACGCGAATGGAAAAGTGCCCGACGTGCCAACGTCTCGGCCTGCTGCGGCAAAAGGGGCTGCGGCAAAATCCGCTCCGCACCGGAAAGGTGCCTCCCCCCAGCCTGCGCACGCATCTTCATTTGATACCACATGAGAATAATGAATTCATGAAATAATGATTAATGGGGTTTATTCCCCTTCTTTCAGAGGTGTTTCAGCACTGAAAACAGGCTTGCCACTTCCTCGGAACTCCGGGTTACGCCTTGCGTTTACGGTTCCCAAAGTCTACTGCAAAGTGAAATTTTTTCCTCACTTCCGAACCACCCCGTCTGCTACGCAGGCACTCCTCTTAACAAAGGGGTTATTTTAGCCGATATTTGAAAAAAAGCCAAGTACCAGTGAAAGGAAAGAGGGTGGGAGATGGAGACGTATGAAGGGGACAAAGTGGAAAGGCCGAGGCCGAGGCGGTGGTATGAAAATGCCTGGGGCGAATGGCTTTTCCCGGTCAATATTCCGTGGCAGGCAGCGTTTTGCGGCTATTTTGCCTTTGCCGCGTGGCTTTATTTTGGGGCGATGATGTTGCGCACCACCTGCATTTGCTGTATCGTGCCCGTGATGACATCGGGCTTGATTTTTCCGGTTCTGTCGCTTGGTCTGGGGTGGAAATTCCGTACCCTCCGCAAGAAGAATCCTCATCTGCGTGGTCGTGGAAGAGTTTTCGGAGGGGTGATTTTCAGCATTCTCTACCTCTTCATGTTCCTTTTGCTAGTGCTTTGTTAATGAATCAAAAATGAACAATTAATCATACAGGCAAAAAAACAATCGTGGCGTAGCTGCCAATAAAAATCTTTGGAAGGGGGGGACTGGGGGGGAGAACTCTTTCTATAGAAAGGTTTCCCCCCCACGGCGGCACCGTCTTGACGGGAAAGCGGCTATCGGCTTGCCGCAAGCCGCGCTGCGCCTGGTGCGAAAGACCTAATTTCCAATAGCGTTTTCGTTTTCTAACCTATCAGGTTGGAATGGAAATCGTCACCCCCATGAATCATTATTTGAAGGCACCTGAAAAAACTCTCCCCCTGTCCCTTGTCATTGGAAAAAGGGTGTGTTAAAATGGACGATGTGTTTTTGGAAAATGCTTTTGGGCAGGAACAGGAAGATTTTTTATGACGCCATCAGCAGAACAATTGGGGTTGCGTGCCGTGCAGATCGGATTGATCAGCGAACGGGAATTGCGCTCTGCCTGGGCGGAATTGGGGACGAAAAATGTCGATCTGGAAACGTTTTCGCAATTGTTGATTCGGCGGGAACTTTTGACCAACTACCAAGTCGAACGCCTTAAAGGAGGCCATACCACCGGCTTCTTTTTTGGCAATTACAAAGTGCTGTATCTTGTTGGTCGGGGAACGTTTGCCAGGGTTTATCGTGCCATTTCCCGTACCGGGGAAGTGGTGGCAATCAAGGTTCTGCGCACCAAATACAGCGACAATCCCGAAAGTTATACCCAGTTCCAACGGGAAGGGGAATTGGGGAAAGTCCTCCAGCACCCCAACATCATTTCCATCAAGGATGTCCAGTCCCAGGGCAAAATCCACTTCATCGCCATGGAATTTGTGGAAGGGCAAAGTCTTCGGGATTTCGTGCGGATTCGTGGAAAACTGACGGCGGAAGAGGCGTTGCCGATCATGCGGGATATTGCGGCCGGGCTGCAATTTGCGTGTGAACATGGCATGACGCACCGGGATTTGAAGCTGACGAACGTCATGATTGCGAGTGATGGTGTGGCGAAATTGGCTGATTTTGGTTTTGCGACCGTGGATCAGAGTTTGCAGGTGGACGACGACCTGACGATCGAGATTCCCAATCAGCGAACGGTCGATTATGCTGGTTTGGAGCGGACGACGGGGGTGAAGCGGGACGATACCCGAAGTGATATTTATTTTGCAGGTTGTATTTACTATCACCTGTTGGCAGGCGTCCCTCCGTTGTCGGAGACCAAAGACCGTCTGGAGCGGATGAATCCCCTGCGGTTCCAGTCGGTCATTCCGTTGCAGAATCGGGAAACGTCGGTGCCACTGCCAGTGGCGATGATTGTGAACAAGGCGATGTCGCTCGACGTGCGGAAACGTTACCAGACGCCTGGGGAAATGCTCAAGGATATTCGGCTCCTCCTGAAGCAATTGCAGGATCATCCCGGAAAGGCACTCGACCCCACGGTTTTGCGTGTGGACAAATCGACGTTGCAACATTCCATCATGGTGGTGGAAAAAGATGGGAATTTGCAGGAAGTTTTTCGGGAAGCGCTGAAAAAAATGGGTTTTCGCGTTCTCATGACGACCGATCCCAAGCGGGCCATCGATCGTTTCTATGAAAACCCCGAAGTGGCGGATTGTATGCTGATCAACGCTCAGAATATTGGCGAGGAAGCGGTGGAGATATTCAACGAACTGCCTCAAACCGATCAGGAGGAACGGAAGATTCCAGCCGTGCTTCTGCTGGCCAAGAATCAGGCTTTTTGGAAGGAAATGACTCAGGAAGATACCTGGCGAGTGACGGTTCAGATGCCTGTGACGATGCGACATCTGGCACTGGTTCTGACTCGTCTGTTGGGCAAACGCTCGAAATAGTGCCTGCGAAGGGGTTCTGTAAGGGAACTACGGCAGGGAATCCAAAAAATGGGAAAATAAACAGGTAAAATTCAAAAGTTCAGATAATTAAGCAGGAAAAACATGATGCGCTGGGGTTTTGGACAAATTTTGGGAATCGGACTTCTTTTCGCGTGGTTTTTGGGAATGATGCCGCCGAGCGTTCCATTTTCGACAGAAATGGTGGTTCTGGCTCAGGACGCGGATGTGGAAGAGACTGCGGAAGAAGAGTGGAGCGACGAAGAATCCGAAGAGTACGCGGAAGGGGACGAGGAAGAGTATGCCGATGAGGAGATGGCGGAAGGTGAGGGGGCAGCTGCCTTGCCGACGATTCCGGTGAACGAATTCAATCCGCAACGCGATTTGGGGAAGGGAAATTATATCGCGTTGTGGAAAGTGATTTTCGTCATTCTGATTTATCTGGCATGGGTTTTTTCGACCGATTGGTTGAGTACGGACTGTCTGAAATATAAGATGGGCGTCGCGAAGTGGGTGCCGATTGCCTATGGCTCTTTTTTGGGTGCCCTGTTGCTTTTCTGGCTGATTCCATGGTTCTGGCTGGGGATTGTGCTGGTGCTGGCGGCATATATCGCTCCCCTGGTGATTTACATCCGACTGCGAAACAGCGACCTGTCGTATGGGGAACAGGTGATGACACCGGAACATCTGCGGTTTGTGCTGGCGGAGAATCTGGCTCGTGTCGGGGTGAAAATTTCTGCCAGGGCACGGGACAAACATGAGACGGGTCTGCCGGTAGTCTTACATCCCTATGGCGGGACAACGGCGGAAAATGAGCAGTGTCGGATTCAGGCACGTGCCCATGAAGGTTTCCAGAATGCTCGCGAAATTCTTTCGACAGCGATGGAAAACCGACCGGACGCGATTATGTACGATTTTGGGCCATCGGGCGTGGCAACGCGCTACCAGGTGGATGGTGTGTGGAATCCCGGCGAAGCGGTGGAGCGGGAAAAGGCCGACCCTGGTTTGCAGGCGTTGAAGATTCTGGCCGGACTCAAACCGCAGGATCGCCGCAGTCGCCAGGAGGGAAAATTCAAGCTGACGTACGAATATTCCTACACTTTCCCCGAAGATCGTCTGAAAGTCAAGCTCCTTCAGGAAAAAGCGGAACAGACTCCGGCGGACGACGTGGTTCAGACGAAGGAAGTCCAGAAAGAGTTGCGCATTGCGAAGGAATCGGTTCGGGAGCCGGAAAAACGGAAGCGGGAAGTGGTGGTCAAAATCGTGACGCAGGGGGTGGCGACCGGGGAACGGGTTCTGTTGAGCTTTGAAGGGGAGAAGTCGAAGCTGGAAACGCTGGACGAAATGGGGATGCGGCCGGAAATGCAGGGCGAGTTGAGAAAACTCCTCATGGCGGACAAAGGCTTTTTCCTTTTCAGCGCTCCCCAGGCCAGTGGTTTGCGTTCCACAACCGCGGCGGCCTTGAAAAGAACCGACCGGTATGTGAAGGAGTTTTACGAAATCTGCGACGGCGTTCATCTGTACGAGGAAATCGAGAATCTCAACCGGATGATGTGCGAGTCGAAAGATGTGGCCGAGTGGCGGCAGTTCGTGCGGAGTGTCTTTTTGAAGGAACCGAATGTGGTGGTTTGTCGCGACATTCCGTTCCCGGAAGTGATGAACGACATGTTGCAGGAACTCCAGAACAACGACCGACTGCTTGTAACGACGACGCGAGCGAAAGATTGTGCCGAAGCTCTGTTGCGAATCATGGCGACGAAGTGCGACGCGAAACTCTGGGCCAAAGAAGTTAGTGCGGTATTATGCCAGCGACTGGTTCGGCGTTTGTGCCCGCACTGCAAGGAGGCGTACACTCCCGGTGCCCAGTTGGTGCAACAGTTAGGGCTTCCGGCAGGGCGGCATACGCTCTACCGACCACCGCAGGCGGTGAAAGAAGGGGAAGAGCCGTGCAAGGAATGCCGTGCGTTGGGTTACGATGGGCGGATTGCGGTTTACGAACTGGTGGTGGTGGGGGAAGTGACGCGGAAAGCCCTTCTGACACAGCCACAGCCGGAAGTCATTCGCAAAGCGTTGAAGAAAGATGGAAATCGGCTCATGATGGAGGAAGGGATTCAACTGGTGGCTCAGGGAATCACGTCGCTCCAGGAATTGAAGCGTGTGATGGCCTCCTAACGGAATCGGGAAAATCGACAGGCAAACTTTTTTCAGGCGGAAAGAATCATGATATTAAACGTAGTCCTCCTTTTTGTGTTTTTGGGTGTTTTCGGTTCCACGATGCGGGAAGGTCTCTGGAACAATACTGTTCGGCTGCTGAACCTGATTTTTGCGGCGACGATTGCGACCTCGCTGGGGGAACCGGTGGCGAAACTGCTAACGACATTATACGAGCCATGTTATTTTTTCTACAATTTCCTCGGCACGTGGCTGGTTTTCGGGATTGTTTTCCTGTTGTTGCGGGAACTGACGACGCGATTGAGTACCGTTCAGGTGAAATTTCACTCCATGGCGAACATGTACGGCAGTTACGGCGTTTCGTTTCTCTTGTCGCTGGTATTTGTGAGTTTTCTCCTTTTCACGATGCACCAGGCGCCCCTTTCCGAGCATTTCATGCGGGGCGATTTCCAGCAAGACCAACGGATGTTTTTCGGTCTGGCACCGGATCGGCAGTGGCACGACTATTTTTCGATGGTCTCTGCCGGAGCGTATGCCGGGGCGGAAGGAACGGCCTTTGACCCCAACAACGATTACGGCAAACGGTATGCCCGGTACCGTGCGGCATTGGAAAAACAGGCGACAGAAAAAGAAACCAGTACTATCGGTGCGGGACAGTTCAAGCGTTAAAAGGGGGTGAGGATGAGTCAGGAATACGACACACTGGAAGAATACGCGGACATCAGTTACACGGGAATCGTGGGGGGCGTTTTGGGGTGGTTGTCTCCCCTGGCACTCTTTTCCACCTTTTTTTGGGGCATTCCGGTCGTTTCAGGACTGCTGAGTAGTTTTGGGTTAATTCGCAGTGCGTGGCGGAAAAGGGAGACGACCGGTTTGCGGTTGGCGTGGAGCGGCCTGGTTCTTTCTCTGATTTTCGGCACGGCCGGGGTGGTGAATGTGGCCACGTACCGCTATTGGGAAATCGACGCGGGGAAGTATTTTGCCCAACAATGGCTGCAATTGTTGTTGGACGGACGGGATTTGGAGGCTGTCCAGTTGAGCCATCCTACGCTGCAACGTGCCCGTGGAGCCGGACTTACGTATCGTTACGGACAGACCCCTTCCTATCAGGAGGAATATCAGAATTTTCGGAACAGTCCGGCGGTGAAGGTGGTGCAACGGGATTTTCTGGGCGGAAAATGTCGATACATTCGCTGCGTCTCCTGGACAAAAATGAAAAAGGCAACCATGTACACGTACATTTTTGAAGTTTCTCAAGGAGAAGGGAACATGCGAAAATCCCGCAACATACAGCTGACCGTCGTCGTGACGCCCGTGGAATCGGAACGGACGTATGACTGGATGTGGCGATCCGCAGAACCACTGCCATAATTAAATGGATAATTGATAATTATTTGGGTGAACTGGAATAGAATCGTAGGAGTTTGATATGACATGGTTTGCACAGGAAGGGAGACTTTCGCGTGAGGAGGTGCTGGCGCTGACGCACCGGGCGGCAAAAGAGGCAAAAGAACGGATTTGTCCCCACCCCAAGCGGGTTTTGCTCCTTCCCCCCGACATTACGCGAGCGCATAGCGGTGCCGGATGGATGACAGAAGAACTTTACAAGATTTTTTCGCCCGACGCGGAAGTTCATCTCATTCCCACGCTGGGACAGCACGTGCCGCATACGCCGGAACAAAATCGGTGGATGTTCGGGAGCGTTCCTGAATCGCGAATCCATGCGCACGACTGGCGGGACGGGGTGAAGACGATCGGCGAAGTGCCTGCCAGCTTTGTGCGGGAGGTTTCGGGGAATAAGGCCGATTGGGCAATCCCCGTTTCTCTGAATCGGATGCTCCTGGAAGGGGAGTGGGATTTGATTCTCAACGTCGGGCATGTGGTGCCGCATGAAGTGCTGGGATTTGCGAACCACAACAAGAATTACTTCATCGGTCTGGGGGGAAAACCGATGATTTGCGCGTCGCACATGATGGCGGCCTGTTGCGGGATTGAGAACAATCTCGGGTCGCTGATTACGCCTCTGCGAGCCTGTTACAACAAGGCGGAAACGGACTTTCTGGGACATTTGCCGGATGCGTATGTTGAAGTGGTGATGGCTTATGACGACGCGGGAAATCTGGGACATACGGGAATGTATGTGGGGGATGATCTCCAGACGTATCTGGATGCCGCGAAAGCCTCTCGGGCACAGAATATCACGATCGTTCCGCCGTTGAAGAAAGTCGTGGCGGTCATGCAGGGAGACGAATTTTACAGTACGTGGGTTGCGAACAAGGCAATTTACCGCACACGCATGGCTATGGCGGATGGCGGGGAATTGCTGATCGTGGCTCCTGGACTGAAACGTTTCGGGGAACAGGAAGAGGTCGATGCCCTGATTCGGAAATATGGTTACAGCGGCACGGAAAAAGTGATGCGGTGGTGGAAAACCGAGCCGATTCTTCAGGACTTGACGCACGGAACCGCCCACCTGATTCACGGCTCCTCCGAAGGGCGTTTCCGAATCACCTACGCGCCGGGACACCTGACGCGGGAGGAAATCGAACAGGTCGGGTTTGGCTATGCCGATTTGGCCGAAACGCTCCGTCGGTATCCTTTGGAGAAAATGCGCAACGGTTTCCAGACCATGCCGGACGGAGAAGAAGTCTACTATATCAGTACCCCTTCCGCAGGTTTGTGGACGACCGAAGAGAAACTGAACCGGCGGTGAAATATTCCAAAATAGCGGCAGTCGCGGATAAAAGTCTGGGGAGGAAACACTTTCTACGTCAAGGAAAAAATGCAAGGTTTCCATAAGACAAGGTTTCCCCTCCCACAGCGATTCAACTCTTGACAAAAAAGAACTATCCGCTTGCTACTTTAGAAACATTGAGAATTTGGCAGCGTTGAAGATTTTCCGCAGAAGATGGAGATGGAAGTAAAATCATCTGCGTCTTCTGCGTAATCTGCGGACAAAAAA
>JAUNBF010000157.1 GCA_030527185.1 Planctomycetia bacterium
CCGTTTTCGGTCAACATTTTCATTACGTTGATCATTTCCGGCGACTGGTCGTGATTCCTTTTTTGGACGAGGGCGATTTTCTTTTTCAGTTCGGAGTGGTCGTAAGTTGTTGTAGTTTGGGGGTTTGCGTGTCCCAGTTGTTGCCGGGCGGTCTCACAGTCGTAGAGGAGTGAGAGGAAGGTTGCGGAGGCGTGGCGAAGCTGGTAGGGCGTCCAGTGGGGGACGGGGGGCAGGCCGTTTTTTTCAGCATTTTTATTCGCTTTTTGGATGGTACGCTGAACGGCCTGCTTGTACCCGTGCCGGGAATAGGCACGATTTTGCCACGGTTTCGGGGGTGACTTTCGGCGTTCGTTTTGCGTATCTTGCGGGGAGAATAGAATGTCGTTCGATTTTTTTCCCAGTTGCCTTCGCTTTAAGATTTCGATTTCCGCTTTTCCAAGCACCACGACGCTTCCGGTTTTGCTTTTTCGCGGACGGTAGACCCAGGCATCGGGCAGCACCTTTTCTATTTGCTCCATCGTCATGAGTGCGATTTCGGAGGGTCTCATGCCGCTGACACGCTGAACGATAATCATATCCCGGATGGTCGGCAGGGCGAATTTCAGCGTCCTTGCGACATCCCCATCCTCGACATCGAGCCTTGGCGGGTTGTCTCTTGCCGCCCCTTTGGGCAGGGCTTTGACCACGGCAATTGCCGCCGCAGCCGCTTCCGGCAGCATTTCTTCCTTGACGGCAAACCGCACAATATGCTTGATTTTATCCATGAGTTCGTTCACATAAGAGCGAGCCAGGCCTTCCTCGACGAACGTTTTTCTAACTTTTTTGAACGCGATGGGACCGAAATTTTGTACGGGCATATCCCCATACAACTCGACCAACCGTTCCGCCGCACGTCGGTATTTCTGGTACTTTGGATGAGTTTTGAATTCATCAAGGAATTTCAGAACCAACTCCGAGACAATCACGCCCTCCTTTCCCGCCGCCCTCCTTGCGATAAAATCGACGAGATTTTTTTTCGCGACCAGAAGCTCACGTCCCATATAGACTTTTTTTCCATCCACATTGATATGAAACTCCCCTTTTGCGTTCAGCTTGAGAGCAGGCAGTTCCGTTTTTTTCCGACGCGAAATTTTTGACATTGCAACCCATCCTTTCCTTAACGGGGGTATCCCCCCGTAAAAAGCATTTTTGCAACATCACACAACAGGCAGTCTTCACATTCAAAAAAAAGGTTCCATCCCGTAAAACACGGACTGAAACCAATCTGGGCGACGGGGGACTCGAAACACTACGGGAAACCTCTTGTTTTTACGGCTTTTCTGAAAGCCTAACCTCATCGGGGGGTAGGATTGGGGGCAGGTTGAATATTGAGCAGGAAATTCTAGCTCTGTTCCGGTTGTTGGATTCTGAAAGACAAACGAATGTTCTGGAAGTTCTGGGGGAGATTCTGCGCAGTACGATGGAAGAAATGGGGGTTGAACGGAAGATAGGGGAGGAAGGAGGGGCGGGAAATGGTTGAACGGGAGTTTTTGAGGCGGATGGGGGGTGGCGTTCCCCCTCCCGTCGCCGTTGATCGCCGCTCGCTCTAGGGAGCCGGGAACGAACGGAGAAGGCGTTAGCAAGGGGAAAAATCGTAGTGAAGACAAAAAAATTTTTTCAAGCGTAGTGAAGAAAAAAATTTTCCGACAAGCGTTAAGCGATTTTTCAACTTGGTAGGCTTCGGAGTGAGTGGAGGCGTTGGGCGGCGGGCAGACGGCAGAGGGTAGGGGGAGGTTCCCCTTTTGTTGGGGAGCTTGTTGTGTGGAGGTGTGAGAGGGTTTTCAATTGGAATTGGTTGTAAGTGTATATTTTTAGAGAGGTTACAAAGAATGAAAAAACGATGTGGAGTGAATCGGAATGGATGAATTATGCGGGAATGTATGACTTTCAGAAAGATTCGCCGTTCCAGATGCCGGACGAAAATATTTTGTTGCCGGTGGATGGGAATCCGATGGAAAAGGGGCAAATGGTGATGGATTGGGACAAGCTGCCGGTTTCGGCTGATGGGCAGATGGACGCCGGGGCGGCCGCTGACCGCAGTCGAACCGGCAGTAAGGGCGATGAATCCCCTGCCACTAACAGGGGATTTGCGAGGTACCAGGGCAAGTTGTACCCAGACCGTTGGGGCGGGTATGACGGCGGCGTTGAGGCAAGTATTCACGGGAAATGGGAGTATGGAGCGTTGGAGCGTTTGGCGGCACGGTTGGAGATTTGCAAGATGGCGGCGGACAATGGCGAAGTGAATAAAAAATATATCGATTTGGCGGGGATTATTTGGGAAGTGAAACCGACGGGGGCGAGTAGTGGGTTCTTCAAATACAAATGGGTGATTGAGAGCCACGGCGTGAAGGTTTATATTCATAGCAGTGGGAAAAAGGGCGTTATTCCAATTCGGGTACGGTTCGGTTTTGAGTGTTTGGCTCGCACGGATTTGTTTAAGGCGGTGGAGACGCTGCGGAAAGTTTTGGAATCGGTAGGGTTCTGGTGGGAATCGGAAATCGTTTCGCGAGTGGATATGCAGGTGTTGTTACCCGTTGATATATATGAGTTTACGGAAGCACTCAAAGGCCAACGGGTGGTGACACGTTGTCGGGGAGTTTATCAGTTAAACGCGAACATGAACACCATGCGAATCGAAACGATTACGCTCCGTTCGTGCAATGCGGAACTGTGTATTTACGACAAACGGGCCCAACTTTTGACGGCTGACCCGGTGTATTTTCGGACGTTCTGCAAGGAGATTTTGCAAGACGGAGAAATTCCTAAACACTTGACACGTGTGGAGTTCCGTTTCAGACGTCGTATGTT
>JAUNBF010000088.1 GCA_030527185.1 Planctomycetia bacterium
CCGATTTCCACTCCCCGTACCGTTCCGGCAAGTCGTGCCACGGTGCCCCGGTTCCAACAACCTTAAATTTAACTGGTTTATTTTGAATATTTTAGCCATCTTAAATTTGAAGTGCGGTGTCCAGGCTTTCCAGGAATTTCCCTCCTCCTCTTTGCTTGACAACACGATTCGGTTAGGTTACAATAAAATTTGTGATGATGACTCCACTGGGGGGGAGGGTAGATGTTGCCAATTGAACAAAGTACTAGAGCCAGGGTTCATGGACAGTTAGCTATTTAACGTACTGTATTCCTGGCAGCGACTTTCCTTATTTTGTGAAGAGAGACCATGTTATCTCCTGAACGTTTTGGCCGGATTATGAAGGGTACCGAACGTGGCTTTTCCGCATGGCTGTGGCGGAGGTTGTTTCGTCTGGTGCTGCCATGGTATGTGGCTGTGGTGGCCAGGCGGAATCGACAGTTTGACGAACAGGAATCGCGTGGAGAAATCTTTCACGCGGGTGTACCGACGTTGAGTGTGGGAAATCTGACGCTGGGTGGCACGGGAAAAACGCCGATGGTACTCTATCTGGCGGAGTTTTTTCTGCGGCACGGACGGAAGACGGCCATTTTAAGTCGTGGTTATCGCCGGGGAAAGGGGATGAGGTGGAATGACGAAGGTCTGGAAATTGCGAGACGTTTACCAGACGTGCGACAGTTTCAGCATCCCGATCGTGTGAAAAGTGCTTGCGAAGCGGTGGCGGGCGGTGCGGAAATTCTCCTGCTGGACGATGGTTTTCAACATCGGAAACTGGCACGGGACGGCAATCTTCTGCTCGTCGATGCGTCGGCACCTCTGGGAATCAACGGCCAGATATTTCCGATGGGGACATTGCGGGAAGCGGTTTCGGGAATTCGACGTGCGGACGGTGTCATTCTGACCCATGCCGAGCAACTTTCGGAAGTCCGGCGGGATGCTTTGCGGGAGGAGTGGAGGCTGCGTTACCGACTCCCGGAGACTTTTTTGTGGGCGGAAACGGTACACCGTCCGGTAGTCTGGGAAACGCTTGAGGGAAAAACACTTCCGTTGGATACCTTTTCTGGAAGGGACGTGGGAATTTTTTCTGCCATTGCCACACCGGAACATTTTCATCAAACGGTTGCTTCGCTGGGGATTTCGTGTACATGGACGAAGATTTTTCCCGACCATCATCGATACACCCGATCGGAAATGGCCGATCTTTTTCGTTGGGGGAAGAGCCATCGACTGGAGGCATTGCTTTGTACGGGAAAGGATTTGGGAAAAATCGTTGTCGGGGAAGAGGACTCGTTGCCGATTTTTTCCCTGCGAATGGAACTGTCTTTCCTTCGCGGCGAAAAAGAATTTCAGAGCTGGTTGGAACGTTTTCTTTCTTGAAGACGTTGGTGGTGATTTCCCGAAGAATCTCGTAAAAAAGCGGCTGTGAGGAGATGCCACATTCTTTTTTTCGGAAAGATTTCCAGAAAAATTTCCCCCCCAGTGATGAAGAACCGTTCTCTCGGAGGTGAAAATAGTTCCCCCGACCTTGTTTATCCTCCCGGTTCCGATTATAATGGAAATACAGGGGACTCGAGCCGTTTACAGAAATGGAGGAGATGGAAGGAAGCCCCTCTATGGAAAAGGCTGATTTTTCCTCTCTTCCAGAAATTTTCTGGCGGAAAGGTTTTCCAGGTAGAAGTACACTCCCCAAACGGAAGTTTGCACGGTGCGGAATGGCGAAATCGAATTACGACAAAATCCGAATGAAGAAAATCGTTCTTCGGGCCGAGGGTTATCTCGAACTCGACATGCCGGAACATGCGCTGGCGGAAGTGCAGAAAGCGAGCGATCACAATCTTCTCTTCCACCCCAATCTTCTCTATTTGGAAGGGGCAGCCCTCTATCAGTTGAAACGGTATCGGGATGCCCTCTATCCACTGGGACAGGCGGTACTTTTGGAGCCTGCCAATCTTCGGATATGGCTTTTGATCGGAAGTTGCCAGAAACGGATCGGGCGGTGTGATTTGGCCATCGAATCGTTGGAAAATGCCCTGGTACTCCGTCCCGATTCGGCAGTGGCCATGTACAATCTGGCCTGTTATCAGGCCTTGGCGAAACATCCCACGGAAAGCCTTCAATACCTCCGGCGAGCCATCCATATCGACGATAAATATCGGGAACTGGCTCAAAAAGAATCGGGATTTGACAGTTTGCGAACGCTGGAAGAATTCCAGAAGCTGGTTCATCCGCCGTCTGAAGAAGAACATCCGTAGTTCCGGTGAAAACGTGTTTGCCGGGAGATGCCGGCGATTGCGTCCGTGGAGATTGGGAGCCATTCTTTCCTCCTCTTGTTTTCTTTCCCATGTCATCATTTTACCAAAAAAGAAGGGTTGAAAAAAGAGACAAAATAAGGTACAATGAATGTCATCTTGGGAAAAAAATAGAGAGGTCAATATGGATTTACAAAAGCGGGCTTCGGGAATCGAGATGATTTTATCGGATGTGGATGGCGTCCTGACCGATGGCAGACTGATTTTCGACGCTCTGGGGAATGAAATCAAGTGTTTCCATGCTCACGATGGACTGGGGATTCGTATCTGGATGGACAAAGGGTATCGATTCGGGTTCATCACCCGGCGGTGTACGGAAGTGGTGCGTCGGCGGGCGGAGGAACTGCGTATCGACGAGGTTTTTCAGGGAGTTTCTGATAAAAGCACTCTTTTAGAGGAAATATGCCACAAATATTCCATTCGGCCAGACCAGGTTGCATTTATCGGAGATGATTTGGTCGATTACAAAATCATGCGGTTGGTTGGATTTGCCGCAGCCCCACACAATGCGGTGGAGGAAATCCAGAAAATAGCTCATCTGGTCACACGCCAGCCGGGAGGCCAGGGAGCGGTTCGTGAAGTGATCGAATTCCTCTTGAAAAGTCGCGGGGAATGGCAAAACTTCCCTTTTTAATCCTCCCACACGAATCATTAATCATTATTTCATTAATCATTATTTCATGTCGGCATCGCCTGTTCCACCAACGACTTATCGCGTGACGATCACACTGGCGGTGATTGCCTGTTTGTTCAGTGCGTACCGTCTGTTTTTGTTGCCGATTCTGGAGCCACCCATGCAGCGTGGCGCATCGGGGGAGCAGGATTCTTCGGAAGTGGCCGAAAACAACCGTTTCAGCCATTTTTTCCCGGCAGGTTCGTGGGAATTGCATCCTGATAATATTGTGATTGAGACGGAAGAATTGACGTTGATTTTTCAGGATTACGAAAATGAAAAGGGGGAAATTATTCGTGGAAAACCCTGTTCGATTCTTTTTTATCCCCAAGTCGCGTCGCGGAAAGAGATTTCGCCGACCGATTGGGAAAGGCCGCAGAATCCGGTGATTGTCAGCATTCCCGACGGAGTGGAGATTCGGATGGACGCACCGATGACGAGCCAGTCGATGGGACGGCCAGTCTGGGGGAAGATGCACGGAAGTGTCACGGTTCAGTGGAAAGGGGAAAAAGAGACGCCGGACGACGATCTTTTTATTGGAACCCGCGACGTGGTTTATGAAAATGGGACGATCAAATCGGATCAGATTGTGGAATTTCGCTACGGCCAGCATGTGGGACGGGGAAACGATTTTCTCATCCAACTCGATTTTCAGTCCCAGGACGAAAAAACGCCCGATTTTACCGGAATTCGGTCGTTGGAACTGCGGCATTTGAGTTTCCTGCGGATGATTCTGGAAAAAGCGATGTTTCCTGGAATTTCTCCTCAGGTGGGAGCTTTGTTTCATGCCAACGGAACGCTTCCGGTGGAATTGACGTGCCAGGGTTCGCTCTTTTTCGACGTGCCGAATGAAAAGGTGCTGTTTCAGGAGAACGTCCTTATTCAGTGCCGTTACGCCACCGGTTTGCGGGATTCTCTGATGTGTGACACGCTGTTGCTCAATTTTGCCGCCACACCGCCGGAAATGGAGGAGAACGTCCCGGTTTCCACGCCGCAAAACGCTTCCCGAATGGCACTTCAGGAGGTGATTGCGTCGGGACGAGAAGTTCTGCTAACCTCCAACCAGTTTTTCCTTCAGGCACGCGGAACCTCATTGGAAATCGACGTTCACCATCCATCGATACGGCTGGAAGATACGCGGGAAACGACGCTGCGACACCAGAATCTGGAGTTTCACGGAAATTCGATCGAGTACCACTTCTCGGAAAAATCGGGGGAATTGGGGTCGGTTTTGGTGAGTGGTCCCGGTTGGATGCAGTATCGTCTGGAGTCGCAGAAACCGGAAAATTCAGATATTCTTCGAGCCAGTTGGCGGACGGAATTGCGCACGTATCCCGACGAAAACGAGGAATATGCCATCCTGTTGACGGGTCGTGCCACGGTCGATTCGCAGCGTTTGGGGAAATTGTCTGCCGATTCGCTCAGTATCTGGCTGAAAAAAGTCGCGGCGGGGCAAAAAGAGGTGCAGGAGACACCTTCGCAGGATTTGTTTGGCAATTACGTTCCAGCGCGTTTGCTGGCTTCGGAGAATGTGGTCTTTCAGTTCCTCTGGCAGAAAAATTGCCTTTCGGGGAATCTGACTTCGATTGAGCTTTGGTTCCAATCAGTGGCGCAATTGCCGACAGGCGTTTCGCCAGGTACGGAAAATGTGGCGGCGGGGGAAAGTACCGCCCCCCCTGTTGCGGCTGCGACCACGACCTCGAAGACTGCCGAGGAACATCAGTTTCAGCTCCAGGCCAAAACGCTCCGAGGGAATCTCCTTCTGGCTCCGGGCGGGATTTATCTGTCGGAGATGGTCTTGTCGGAGGGGATTCGACTTTCGGAAGAAATTGCCTACGAAACGAGCGATACGCCGATTTTCGTCTCTGCCAATCAGCTTCGTTTTTCCGACATCACGCCCCAGACTCTCCAGGGTCAAATCATCGGCGAACCGGCTGTTTTACGGGGTCGGGGACTGGAGCTTTCGGGGAGTGCGATCAATGTGAACTGCGCGGCCAACCGAGCGTGGATGGATTGTCCGGGCGAAATTCGGTTTTTCCTTCGCAAACGGTTACCATCGGAGATGTTGGATATTCCTGAAACGATGGTCATTGTCTGGGAGGGAAATCTTACTTTCGATGGCCAGCGTCTCGATATTCGGAAAAACGTCCGTGTCCGGCACCCGCTCCATGCCATGGACGCGCAGCAAATCCAAGCCACGCTGGGAGAAAAAATTTCCTTTTCGCGTCCCCCCCGAATGCAGCCGTCGCAGGAGTCGCTTCAGGTGGTCGACATGACAGCGTCGGGAAATATCCTCACCGAAAGTATCGTGCAGAAGGAAGGAAAAAACGTCGCGAACGTCAAAGTCGGTGCCCATCAGGCCAGTTTCAATCCGACAACGGGTGATTTGGCGGTGGCGGGAAGAGGTTGGATACAATCGACGTTCCTCCATACGCGGTCCTCCCCACTTCCTGGCGAAAAGGAAAAAAATCCTGCGGAAAAAAAGGAGCCAACGCTCTTCCACCTGAACATCTCCTTCACCGGCGGCGCGTCGGGCAATACCCAACAACAGGAAATTCGCCTTCACGAAGGGGTTCAGGTGGTGGGGGACGAAGTGGCGGACTGGGGAACGACCATTTCGCCCAATATCGATCCGATTTATTTGGGGGAACGTGGTTTTTTACTCCACGCGGAGGAGATGCAGATCAACGAAGACCCCATGCTGATGGATAACCAAACGCAGGCGTTGGAATTCCTGGCGGAAAAAAATGTTCGGATCGAGATGCGGAATCTCACGGCTCGTGCCCATCGCCTGAGTTATTCCACCGCCAAAGACCTGATTATTCTCACTGGCGGCAGGAATCGGGTACAGGTGAACTACCAGAAAAATATCGGTTCCCCACGGAGGAATCTCGAAGCTCAAAGAATCGAGTATCACCCTTCCACACGGGAAATTAAAAGCGAAGATTTGATTATGAAGGATGCCATCTGATGACTGATTTTACACCCCATCAACAGAAAATTATCAAACGGTACTACGACAATATCGAAAACAGTTCCTTCCAACGTCTTGAGGAACTGGTGACAGACCTCTATCTGGCGGAGGGAAAAAAACGGGCACAGTGCTGGAAGCGGGCTGCGGCAGCAATGGAAAAACTCAACGTGCCGCAGTACCGAATCGACTTGATCGTTTCGCTCGACAATCCGGTTTTGATTGTCAAACTTCTCGAAGAGCTGCGGAAACGTCATTGAGTCCCACGCAGCTCCTGGAATTCCCCTCTTTCTGAGGATGGGGCGTCAAAACTTCCACGTCAACGTACCCATCCCCGCGTGGAGGGTATTGTCGGACGGTCGCCCAACCTTTTTCGTCCTGCGGATGTTTTCGCTTTTCTCTCACTCTCATAACCAGACATAGAGGACGGAAAAATAAATCCCACAAAAGAGAAAAACCACGGCAACGGCGGAACGAACCCAAACGTCTAAAAGTCGCGTTCGCTCAAAAGTACGATCGAGTTGGAAAGGCTGAAAAGCCAAAATCCAACTGAAAATCAGGACAGGAAGGGAGGTCGCCAGTCCAAACACGGCCGGAAAAAGCAGGAGAGAATGTGCCTTTCCCGCAATTCCCAACATTGTCAGAAACGCGGCGGTGGAAGTGGGACAAAATGCCAGCGCAAAAAGTACGCCCAGTGGAAAGGCGCTCCAGATTCCCAGCTTCTCCATGATTTTCCGCACTCTCTGCGGAGAATAATGCCCGAACGAAAAGGAAATCATCCCTGAAAAGAGCATTCCCAGCAGAACCAGAAAGGGGCCAAGCCATTCATGAACATTGACGGCCAAAAACCGGAGCAACGTTTCCCCGGTCAAAAACGTCGAATTCAGCAAAAGGATCGCCAACCCTGTATATGCCACCATTCGGCCTGTCGCGTAAAGGAATCCGGCAGTCAGAACGGATCGTTGGCGTCCCGCTTGACGAGCCAAAAGTGAAACTGCCGCGATATTCGTCGCCAAGGGACAGGGGCTGATCGAGGTCAGAATCCCAGAAAAAATGACGGCGCCAAGCCACAGTAAAAGTTCCATTGTCATTGGAGTTTTTCCTTGATTTTTCGTGAAATATAATCTTGAAACCGTACAGCATCACCCGACAGGGACCAAATCCGGTTCAGCTGGAGAATGCGAACATCCTTCCCAGCTTTTACTTGCACTACGAAAAGTGACGGTGAACTTATGTTGAGAGTTTTTACAAGTCGTGCGTGTTTCGGGTCTTCCAAATTCAAATACCGGAGTACGATTTTTCGTGTTTGAATTTCTGGCGAAAAGTCCCTTTTAAGGGTGTCGAAAACCATCCGCGACATTTTTTGACATGTTGCGCAACCGGGATTTCGATAAAAGTAAACGACACGCAGAAAATCCTCTGGTCGTGGCGTTTCGGCACTCACTCCCAGTCGTGCGTCAAGCTCCTGGGGGGAAAGATGGTACGGTGGCTGCGGAATTTCTGCGTAAACGGGAAAAAAAGATGCCCCAAACACAAGCAGAAAACTACAGATGACACAACCACGGAATTGCCAAAATTTTTTCATTCCCACGATAGATCCTCCTGAACTGAAATTTCCTGAATATTTTCCTGGACAACGGAAACCTTTCTCCCAAGAAACGTCTCCAACTCCGCGTGAAGCATCGTCCCCAACTCCTTTTCACGTCCCACCGTTTCCCACGCCGCGTCGGTCAGATTCTGGATTTCCTCCACGTCCCCTTCTTTCCGCACAAGCCAAATGCCAGTCGTCGCAACACGATATTTTTCAGCTAGTTCCGCATTTTCAGGGGCTTCATAATCGAGCGTCTGAAACGAGATTTTTTCATTCGGAAAAAACTGTTCCAGACATTTTATCGTTTCCGCTTCCATCATCCGGCATGTGGGACAGCGTACCGTTGCGTGCCACAGGAGAACGTGTACCCCGTCGGATAAAACATGTTGCTGCGGCGGCTTCCATTTCTGAAATGCCAGTTTTCCAACCGTTGCGGCCACAAAAACCAACAACCCCAGACTGGTCACTTTTCGGATGTTTTCCCAAATCATCGCTTTTTCTACCTTTCCGATTCCAGTATTTTCTTCATTTCCTCCAACGCCGGGACGCTGCCCGAAACTTTCAGCTTTCCATCCACCAGAAGCGCTGGCGTAACCAGGACTCCCTGGGCAAGAATCACCTCTATTGATGAAACTTTTTCCATCGAATAGTCCAGCCCAAGCTCATCCGCAGCTTTTTTAGCCTGTTCTGCCAAACGTGCACACTTCGCACAGCCTGTTCCCAAAATCTGAATTCGCATGTCATTTCTCCTTTAAAAAACATATCCAAAAATCATTCCACACGTGGTGGAAAAGAGAATGGTTAAAAACGCAAACGTGAGTGTTCGTTTCCAACCCATGATACGCCCTAACACGATGATACTCGGCAGGGAGAGCGTCGGCCCCGCTAATAAAAGCGTCATGGCAGGTCCCTTTCCCATCCCAAGACGGGTGAGAGCTTCGATCATCGGAATTTCACTCAACGTCGAGAAGTACCAGAGAAGTCCGAGAACCGAACTGATCAGGTTGGCGGAAAGTGTGTTTCCTCCCACATATTGAGCGACCATTTCAGCAGGAAGGAGCGACGTCAGAAAACCGGTTAAAAAAATCCCAGCAAAAAGAAGTGGTACGATGGATTTCGAGAAACTCCATGTTTGGATCATCCATTCCCTTATTTCGTCACGCTCAAACCAACGCCAGAGCATTCCCGCCGTCAATGCCAAAAGTCCCAGGCAAATCCAGCCTCGTACCCGGTAAATCACCACCGACCAGCCATAGGTCTCTGCCGGAACCCAGTCGCTGAAGATGAGAAACAGCACCATTGTCGTGAAAAAAAGCCCCATCTGCCAACTTTTTCTTCGGCTTTGGCTCGGTTCAGGAAGTTGCATGACCGCCCGTATCCGATTTCGTTCACTCCAACGAAAAATCCAGGCCATGAGCGTTCCAATAAAAAGACTCATCCCCACCGCCAGAAGGGTTCGCCCAACCCCAAGCTCCACCCCCAAAACCCGGGCAGAGAGAAATATCGCCATCACATTGAGCGACGGACCCGAACAGAGAAACGTACTGGCCGGTCCCAAACCTGCCCCGACGCGAAAAATTCCGGCAAACATCGGCAGAACGCTACACGAACAAACCGCCAACAGAATCCCGGAAAGAGAGGCAAAACTGTATGCTTTCCATGGATTCGCGCCGGGACCGAGGTGCCGAAGGATGGACTCTTTGGAAAGAAACGTTGCGATCGCCCCCGCAATGAACATCGCCGGCACTACACATCCCAGCGTGTGATGAACCGCGTACCACTGTAACATCTCAAACGCGTGGAGAATCGCTTTCTGGACCGACTCCATTTTGACAGGTAAAAAGTACGCCGTCAAAAAAATGCCCAAAAGCAATAAAAATTTCGCAAGTTCTTTTTTCATGAAAAACCCTTTCTCATTTTGCCAAATAACCAAATGTTGGAGTAAAAAAATTTGTCCCTGGAAAATTATGGAGAACATCTTTTGCCATCGCAGGAATTCTCTCTTTCCAGGCACTCGCACATATCCAGAACGCAAGGTTTTACCAAGCGATAAAAAACGTTCTTTCCCCGTTTTTTGTCGTGGACAATTCCCGCGTTTCGGAGAATGGCAAGGTGCCGGGAGATTGTCGAAAAATCGACACCAAACTCCTCCTGAAACACGCAGACGCACAATTCTCCCTTCCTCAGCATCCGCACAATTCCCAAACGGGTGGGGTGAGCCAATGCCTTGAAGATCTGCACCTGCTGACAGTTCTTTTCCCATTCCTTTTCGGTAAATTCCATACACTCTCCTTCTCTTATTATTTGTTATTTTAGCCAAATGACAAAATTTGTCAAGGGGGGGCATATGTTTTTTTAAGAAAATCGAATACACTGCCTATTTTAAGCCTCAAAAGGGGGACGAGAGTCTCATCCCCCCCTTGAATAGGCTGTCCTAAAACTTCCACGTCAGCGTACCCATCCCGGCGTGCAGCGTGTTGTCACCGTTGGCGAAGAGGTAGTAGTCGCCGGAGAGGGTGAGGCAGGCGAAGGAATATTGGACGCCGAGGTTGAGTTCGACCCAGTCGCGACCGGTGCCGTTGCCGAAAATGGTGGCGGAGCCGTTGGCTGTGGTGGCGGTGAAGGAGGCGTTTTCGTCAAGCCACTCATGACGCCAGGCCAGACCACCGGTGAGGCACAGGGCGTGGAGGTTTTTGGTCACGCGGAAGCCCAGTGCGGAGCGGAGGCTGTCGTAGGTGTTGTCGTTGACGGCAAGGGTGGCGTCGGCAAAGTCGTCAGCGTCGTAACGCATGTATTGCAGCGAAATATAAGGATTTAGGACACCGAACATGCCACTGGAAGTCTCCCAACCTTTCTCGTAGTGGAGGAGTCCCATCCACGAATCGTAGTTGTTCTGGAACGCATTATCGGAATACCAGCGCGAACCTTCGTTGTCGCTGAACGAGAAGGAGCCGAGAGCAAGCGAATACCCGCCGAGGAGGGCGTTTTGCCACTGGAGATACGCGCCGAACGTGTGGTCGTCGGAGTTGAGGGCGGATTGCACGGATTCCGTTTCGGTCTGGCCGTAGCCGTAGAACACACCGAATTTCATCAAGTCGTCACGCACAAATTCCGCACCGATCATCATTCCCCACGACGTGTAATCGTAGCCCATGAAGTTGTCGTGCATGCTCGTGCTGCCACCCAGCCCGTAGCTGGAAAACCATAAGTTAGGCCGACTTGCGTCACACGGACAACTGCCGCACGTCTGCAAATTCCGCGTCCGGTTGGTGATCATCTGGTTCAAATACGTCATACGTTGGGTTTGGACGTGGGCTGCCGAGGCGAAGATTTCACCCGTCGCACCGTTGATATTTGCCCGCAGTTCCGCGTCGGAGAGGTTGTTGTCGTAAAAATCCCAGCCGTACAAATCCTTGGCCGCGTAACCGTTTCCGAAACGCGACGCGGGGTCTTTCATCGTGGCGGAAAACCAGTATTGCGAATCGCTCTCCGCCAGACGTGTTTCCCAGAGCCACAGGTTGTTGTCTTTGATCACATTGTCTTCGAGATTGCTCAAATCGCCCGAATTGGCCTTCATGAGCAAAACTTCCTGACCGTTCGTGGGGACGTAATCGTCATTCATCGTCACGTCCGTCGTCACGTTCTGAATGTTTACGGAAGTCGTTCCCGTCGCGTCGATGTACGGATTGTCTTCATCGCGGGAAGCAGCATTCGCGCCCAACTCAAACGTCAATGTCGCGTCCTGGAGATTCAACTCCGAGTCGCCCCACGCGTTGCTGACTTGGCTGATGGAGTTTGCTCCAAACGTCACGTTCGGCGTTCCGTCCTGGCCGTTTTCGCCGATGTTGAGCGTTGGCGATACGATACCGCCGCCGAAGTAGTACGTTCCGCCGTCGCGGATGGTGACGGCACCGAAGAGATTGTCAACGTCGTTCGCAACGGTGCCGTTTTGGTCGGTGACGGTATTGCCACGGAAGACGATCTCGGTTTCGGAGCCGGAAAACGTGACACCGTAGCTGGCAAAAACCGCCCCGCCAGCAGCGTCTGTCGCGTCGGGATTCCCTGCGGAGTTGTTGGTAATTTCGTATTGGCCGGAGATGTTGACCTCACTGCCGGAAATGGCACCGCCGTACCAGAGGGCGGAGTTTTGGTCGAGTTTTCCGCTACCGGATATCGTGACGGTACCACGGGCGCCGATGGCTCCACCCATCATGGTCGCCTCGTTTTTGACAAACTGGGTATTTTCACCGATGAAATTGATGTCCCCATCGCTGCCGATCGCGCCGCCGGTTTCGGCAGAATTGTCCTCAAACGTCACGTTGGCGGCATTCACTTTCATATTGCCTTGGGAGTAAAACGCTCCGCCGATTTTGTCGCCGTAGTCGTCTGTCGCCCCTTTTCCGCCGGCAAACTGCACATCCGCAAGCGTCAGTTCCACGTCGCCGTCGAATCGCAGAAACGCGCCTTGTCCCTCCGCCACGTCGCTGTCCATCGTGATTTTTCGCACGGTGTCGGCAGTGTTGGAGTAAATGCTCAATGCCGTCACGCCGGTGAGAGAGACCATTTTCTCCGCCGAGACGTTTTGGGTCAAAACGATACTGTCGCCCGTCGCGGGCGGAGGGAGAATGTCGGGATTGAAAACTTCGTCGAACGTGTCGCTTTCGTAGATTGCCCCGTTCGTGTTCATCCGAACGACGGCCCCCGTGGCATTCATCACGCCGAGCCAAATACCTGCACTATTTTTCTTCGTGGCAATGAATGTTCCCGTCGGCACAGTTCCTGTCGTTTGAGCCACAATACCGGAGTTAAAACCTGAAAAATCGCCCGTAGCACCGAGATATATCTCATTATCCGCCACATCCCCCAACACATACCGCAAGATCGCGTCCGCGTCGCCCGTCGCCGTTCCTGAGACCTGAAATTTCGTCGCGCCTTCGTTAAACGTCGTATTCGTCCACGAATCGACCTTATTCTTCTCATTCAACACCACATTCAGCGTCGAATCTTCCTCCGCAAGCGAAAACGAACCCACCTCCGTAATCGACCCACTGCCCAACGTCACCACCGGCGCCCCGTCCTGCCCATCCACACCGATGATGAACGAACCATCTGAATGGATACCGCCACCGAAAGAGTACGTCCCACCGTCCTTGATAATAAGCGCATAATCTTCGTGATCTATCCAAATATCGTTATTTTCCCACCCATCGTCTTCGTTTCCAATTTTGTTTCCGATAAAGGTCATTCGAGAACCTTTACCGTAGAGAACAACGTTATCGTCTTCCGTAATAATCGCACCGCCTTTATCTTTCGCAGTATTGTTGATAAAGTCGAATTGACCTGTTAGCATGATTTCTTCGTCGTCAGCATAAATCGCCCCGCCTTCATCGCCTGCCGTATTGTTTTCAAAATGGAAAGTGCCGGAGAGATCTACATCGTCGTCAGCATAAATCGCCCCGCCGTTATCGCCTGCCGTATTGTTTTCAAAACGGAAAGTGCCGGAGAGATCTACATCGTCGTCAGCACAAATCGCCCCGCCGCTTCCGCCTGCCGAGTTGTTGGTGAAGGTGTACGTGCCGCCGGATAACGTCACGGTGTCGAAGGCATAAATCGCCCCGCCGTCGTTGCTTGCCGTATTGTTTTCAAAATGGAAAGTACCGGAGATATCTACATCGTCGCCAGCATAAATCGCCCCGCCTTCATCGCCTGCCGTATTGTTTTCAAAATGGAAAGTACCGGAGATATCTACATCGTCGCCAGCATAAATCGCCCCGCCAGCGTATGCGGTGTTGTTGAGGAATTGAAAATTGCCGTTGAGAACGATGTCATTTGTGCCACTGCCGTAAGCACCCAAAGCACCGCCATAAGTGGCAGTATTTCCCTCACCCTCTCCCGTTCCGCCGAAAATGGCGCTGCCCGTGAGTGTGAGGTTGCCCGCACTGAAAATCGCCCCGCCGTTGACATCATCATCACTATCCGTCGCCCCTTTTCCACCGACAAATTGCACATCGGAAAGGTTTAGTGTCAAATCTCCTGCCGCGGAGAGAAACGCGCCAGAGCCCGCCGTGGCGTTGGTGTTCGTGATTTTTCGCACGGTGTCGGCAGCGTTGGAGTAAATGCTCAAGGAAGTGACGGTATTTCCGAGGGTCGTCGTGGCGGTGGAATTGGCGTCGGCGGTCAGGATGATTTTGTCGCCCGTGGCGGGATCGCCATTTCCTGTCAGAAAAACTCCGTCGAAAGTGTCATCCTGCCGTTGGAGATTGTCGTTCGCATCCAGACGAATCACCTTTCTTTCACTTTCCGTCAAAGAAAGCCAGATACCCGTATTATCCTTTGTCGAGACCACAAACTGTCCTTGCGGATCGCTGCCGATGACTTGGCCGACGATGGTGGAGTTGAAACTTGAAAAATCGCCCGTCGCACCGAGGTAAATGCCGTCCCCCGCCATCGACGTATCCAGCATATACTTCAGCGTCGCGTTCGCGTCGCCCGTTGCTGTTCCTGAAACCTGAAATTTCGTCGCGCCGGCGTTAAACGTCGTAACTCCCTCTTCCGCCACCTGGTTTTCCCGATTCAACACCACATTCAGCGTCGAAATTCCGGTGAGCGAAAGGTTCTCGATTCCGGTAGCCGAGCCGTTTGCAAGCGTCACTTTGGAGTTGTCGGAAAGATTTATCGCCGAAGTTCGTGCACCGGTGACCGCCAAACCGTTGAGCGTCACTTGGGCACTGCCGCTAACATTGAAGCTGAACGCTCCTGTGTCGGTAGCGCCATTTCCGGTTAAATTCGCCGTAATGCCACCCTGAAATTCCGTCGAGGAGTTCCCCACGAAGTTCAACTCCACGTTCCCCGCCGCGCCAGTGGTGGATGTGCCTTGACCGCCGGAGGCGTTGATCTCGACTTTTTTTTCAAAGACATTATCCTCTCCAGAAAGCGTCCACGTGATTGCTCCGCCGTCGCCGCCGCTGCCGCCGTAGCCGTAGCTGCCAGTGCCGTCGCTGCCGTCGGAACTGATGGTGACGGCATCTTTAAAAATATTATTATTTCCAGAAAGCGTCCATGTGACAGCACCGCCGTTGCCGCCGCTGCCGTAGCAGCCGAAGCCGTCGAAGCCGCCTACGCCGTCGCCGTCGCCGCCGTAGGAGCTGATAGTGACGGCATCTTTAAAAGTATTATTATTTCCGGAAAGCGTCCACGTGACTGCACCGCCGTCACCGCCGTAGCCACCGGTGCCAGGGTCGAAGCTGACGCCGTCGCCGCCGTAGTTGTTGACGGTGATTGCCGGGAATAGATTGGCATTCGGATTTTCAAAAAGAATTTCCAGCGTTCCCGCATTGCCGCCACTGCGTCTGCCGAATTGCCCGTTGTTGTCGATTTGAATACCGTCCGTGACGGAGGAATAATCTCCACCCTGGATGGTGATTGTGTGGTCGCCCGAAGGGCTGGAAGTGTACGTCGGGTTCGTCGGCGTAATCGTAACATCCTCCGCCCAACCACGATCCGCCGTGCCTAGCAGACACAAACTGCCGAGAAGGAAACTTCCCGCAATTTTACCTAAACCGCCCCCCCCCCCGTCTTTTACGGAGAGACCCTTTTTTATCGCACTTTTTCATGACGAACATCCTTGCTATCTGAAGATGATGACAACCCTGTCCACGGGAAATTTGTTCATTTTTCCACATTTTCACCGTATCGGTCTGTATATTAGAAACATTTAAGAAAAAACTGATAAACGGAACAACTTTCGTATTTTATGTATTTTAATGCGGAGCCGTGGACGAAGGATGAGGTACGTAGTCCCGGATGAAGTGCCGAAGGACGTAAGGTAAAAATGGACACGCGCCTGAGTTTCCGGGAAGGGATGTGGAAACTCAGGCGCGTGGGTATTAGTAAAAAAAGGAAGGTTTAGAATTGGAACGTCAACGTCCCCATCCCGGCGTGCAGCGTGTTGTCACCGTTGGCGAAGAGGTAGTAGTCGCCGGAAAGTGTGAGGCGGGCGAAGGAATATTGGACGCCGAGGTTGAGTTCCGCCCAATCGCGACCGGTGCCGTTGCCGAAAATGGTGGCGGAGCCGTTGGCTGTGGTCGCGGTGAAGGAGGCGTTGGAATCGAGCCACTCATGACGCCAGGCCAGACCACCGGTGAGGCACAGGGCGTGGAGGTTTTTGGTCACGCGGAAGCCGATGGCGGAGCGGAGGCTGTCGTAGGTGTTGTCGCGGATGGCGAGGGTGGCGTCGGCGAAATCGTCGGCGTCGTAACGCATGTATTGCAGCGAGATGTAGGGATTTACGACGGCAAACGAGCCGAGGACGGTCTCCCAACCTTTTTCGTAGTGGAGGAGTCCCATCCACGAATCGTAGTCGTTGCGGAAGGCATTGCCGAGGTAGTGGCGGGAGGCTTCGTTGTCGCTGAACGAGAACGAACCGGCAAGGTGGGAGTAGCCGCCGAGGTAGCGGTTTTGCCACTGGAAATACGCTCCGAACGTGTGGTCGTCGGAGTTGAGGGCGGACTGTGCCGATTCCGTTTCGGTCTGGCCGTAAGCGTAGTGGAAGCCGAGGCGTGAGAAATCGTTGACGAACTCCGCGCCGAGCATCATCCCCCACGACGTGTAATCGTAGTCCATGAAGTTGTCGTGCATGCCCGCGCTGCCGCCGAGTCCGTAGCTGGAAAACCATAAGTTCGGCCGACTTGCGTCACACGGACAACTGTCGCACGTCTGGAGGTTGCGCGTCCGGTTGGTGATCATCTGGTTCAAGTACGTCATGCGTTGGGTTTGGACGTGGGCCACCGAGGCAAAAATTTCGCCCGTCGCGGCATTCACATTCGCACGTGCTTCTTCCACACTCGGAATGTCGAAAAATCCCATCCCGAAAAGGTCTTCCGCAGCCGAAGCGTTTCCTTCAACGCCGGAAATGTCGTTGACTGCCGAGCGGAGGATGTAATTTCCCGCGTCGTAGCCGAGAAAAACGTCGTACGCCACCGACTGGT
>JAUNBF010000011.1 GCA_030527185.1 Planctomycetia bacterium
AATTATCAATTATCAATTATCCCATGGGTTTTGAGTTGGAAAAAAACGACGGACATCGTAACAGTGCGGAAGACGCGACGCTTTGGATGGAAGAGGATGGCGTGTCCACGGAATCGTTCTATTCGGAAGAATCGGTTCAGTCGGGGAACGCTCCACGGATTCATCCTCAGGCTCCCCCTGCCTCGATTTCGGGCTACACGTTTCTGAAATTTCTCGGAGCGGGAGCGTATGGTGAGGTTTGGACGGCGGTGCAGGAAAATACCGGACGGACGGTGGCGGTCAAGTTTTTCACCCATCGTAACGGTCTGAATCGGGAATTGCTTTCGCAGGAAGTGGAGAAATTGGCGTTGCTTTTTTCCGATCGGACGGTGGTGCAGTTGTTGCAGGTGGGGATGGAGGAGAATCCGCCGTTTTACGTGATGGAATTTCTGGAAAACGGTTCGCTGGCAGAGCGTCTGACGGAGCGGAAATTTCCACGAGCGGAAGCGGAGCGGATTTTTGAGGAGTTGCTGACCGCACTGGCACATTCGCACGCCCGTGGGATTGTTCACTGCGACCTGAAACCGGGGAACATTTTGCTGGACAAAGACGGCAATCCACGGCTGGGCGACTTTGGGCAATCCCGTCTGACGAACGATATGTCGCCAGCGTTGGGGACGTTTTTTTTCATGGCTCCCGAACAGGCCAGTTTGACCGCCACGCCGGATGTGCGGTGGGATATTTATGCGTTGGGGGCGATTTTGCACACGCTTCTTCTGGGCCAGCCACCGCATTATACGCCGGATTTTGTGGAGAAAATCCAGTCGCACAAAAAACTCTCCCACCGTCTGAAAGAGTACCGGAACCTTTTGGAAACCGAGCCGCCGCTTTCGCTTTATCGAGAGCTGAAACGGAGGGATATTTTCCTGATTCGTCTTTTGGAAAAGTGTTTGCAGGCCGACCCGGAAAAACGTTTTCAGAGCGTGCGGGAATTGCAGAGTGCCTGGAAAAAGTATCAGCGAATCAAGGTACGGCGGCCTCTGTTTTTGCTGGGGGCGGTGACGCCGTTTGTGCTGATGCTGGTATCGGCCTTTTTCATCTTTTGGGCGTTCAATTCCGCGTTTCACGAAGGTTTTCGAGCTTTGCTCATTTCGACGATTCAGGGCGATTCGTTTGCTGCCGAGTCGGTGGCGAAGAGTGCGGAATATGAGTTTGCCCGCCGGATTCGAGCGGTGCAGACGCTGGCGAACAACATGGAATTTCGGCTTCTGGTGGAGGAGGTGACCGCCTCCCCGCAGTGGGAAGCGTTAACGCGGAAATTACGCGATCCGACGCTCAAAGACCGGGAAATTGCCCAGCTTCAGGAACAGTTCATTGCGCTGGAAGGCCGTCGCCGGATTCAGGAGGCGATGGAACGGATTTTGCCGGAGGATTTCGTGCCGGAGGATTTTCATGGGGTGGAGCTGAAAGAGGCCACCACACGCCCCACCGCACGGGTCATTGCCCATGAGGTGCAGCAGATTCTGGAGGTGATTGAGGCGGAAACCGATTCGCAGGCCTCCTCCACTTCCACCTCCGCGAAAAAGCCGACCGCAATCGACAAAACGACCCGTCCGCCAGGGTTTTTGCCGGGAGAATTTGTGGGAGAAACGCCAATGCCGGAAGTTTCACGACGTCTGCGGGCGAACGTGGCCAGTTGGTTTTTCTGCGATGCTCACGGTCTGTCTGCCGTGCGGATTCCTTTTTCCACCACGATTGGAAAAGATTACTCACCGCTCGTTTTTCCCTGCCAGGAAGAGTGCCCCCTGAAAAGGACGCTCCCGCAAAATGTCACCGTTTCGGAGATTTACCGCAGTCCGGTTTCGGGGCAGTGGGTGGTGGGGATTTCCGCTCCGGTTTTCAGCACCGACGCTTCTCGCCGCCTTTTAGGGATGGTTTCCATGGCTGTGGGTGTGCGTCGATTTGTCGATACGATCTGCGACGATTCGCAATTTGCCGTGCTGGTCGACAACCGTCCGGGAAAGTATCACGGGCTGATTTTGCAGCACCCTCTATACGACAAGTTGATGGAAAAAGGGAATCCGCTCCCCGAAGAGTTCATGCGTCCGCAATACCGCGTGACGCAAGAATCCCTCCCCAATACGTATGAAAAAGCGGCTCAATACCGCGACCCGCTTGCCCAGTCTCCCTACGGGCAGGAGTTTGCGGGGAGGTGGATTGCCCAAAGTGCCCGGGTTCATTTGCAGACAGACGATGGCGGTGATTGGCTCGTCATTGTCCAACAGTCCTACGACCGAACAATCGGCATGGTTCGCGAATCGGTTGGCAAGCACTTTTTCCGCGTCAATGCCGTCGCCGTGGTGGTTTTCCTTGTCGTTTTGTGGTTAATGTGGTTTTGGGTGCGAAAAAGCATGGAAGAGTGAAAATAGAATAAAAGCAACGCAAAATAATAGCCGCGCAAGTGGCAGACAAAAATCTTGGGAAAGAGGGGTCTGGGGAGGAGAACACTTTCTATAGAAAAGTTTCCTCCCCACGGCCGTCGTGATTGGACGGGCAAGCCACTCTCGTCTTTCGCCGTGAGTCGCGCGGTGTCTTCCGCTGTTGCTATTGCCAGGTGCGAAAAGTCGAAATTTTTGCATGAAATCGACAAAATCTGGCTATCTTTTCCCCACTCTGCGAAAAAAAAGGGGAAAAAAACTCTTTTTTTGGAAAAAAAACGAAAAAAAGGGGTTTTCCGCAAAAATTCATCTTGACGGTTTTTTCAGTAATTTGTATGAATTTGAGAAGTCAGCAAGATAGAGGACGATTCTTCTGAGAGATTTTTCCCTCGAATCGAGACGTGCGGCAATCTGGCATCACGGCTCCTGGAGAGGGATGAGAATCTCACGAGAACGGACATAGATTCATGAAACGGGCTTTTTGCCATCGTTTTCAGAGCGAAAGGAATCCCTGAAAGTGGTGGCAGAGAGTCGTTTCATTTCTGCAATCAAGGCTTAGGAAACAGAAACATGAAGAGAGACATGAAAAACAGATTCAGCGCACAGACCATTCTGGCGATCGCGGCTGTTGCATGGAGTCCTTTCGTGTCGGCAGTCTGGGGGCAACAGCTTCCAGGCGATTTGCCAACGAGTTTGGACACACCGACAATGGCCGGCAGCCAACCAGGTACGGGGATGTCTTCGTACACCACACGTCCGGCAGGGATTGATCCGAAATCCCAGGCACAACGTTTTCTCCAACTGGGGCGGGAAGCGTTGCAAACAGGCAATTTGCAACAGGCCGCACACTGGGGAAATCAGGCTTCCGCACTGGCTGTCCAGTATGGCATTGGGGAAGATACGCCGGAAAAACTATTCCAGGATATTCGTCTGGCAGAACAACGGGTTGGTGGTACGGCAACCGCGAATACGGCAACTGTTCCGAATCCGATGATGGCCAATACCGCTCCAGCCATTGGTGCGACGGCAGTCACGACCGCCACCGTTTCGCCACGGCTGATTGGAAAGCGGAACCACCTCATTATCGATGCCCGCGTGGCTCTGGCTTCGGGGGATGTCCCGCGAGCGACACGTCTGGCTCAGGAAGCGGGGGCGATGAATGTGCCGTACAATGCCAAGGACGATACGCACCAGAATGTGCTGAAACATATCGACGATTTCAACCGGATTCTCGAAATGCGCAAGCGGGAAGGGGAAACGGAAAATGTCCGTCGTCTGATGGCCAAATCGTTGCTGGATCAGTCGCAAGTTCTGCTGGGATGGGGAAAACTGGAGGAAGCGAGCCAATTGGCACTGGCTGCCAGCCGTTTGGGAATCCAGTTCAACCAGTTTGAAGTCCAGCCGAAAGACCTGTTGGCGCGGATTGAAAATGCCCGGAAAGTGCAAGAAGCACGCCGAGCCGGGAAGAAGGCTCCGGTAGAAGCGGTGGCACAGACGCAGGCCGATCCCACGGTGGAAGGAAATACGGTCTCCGTGCCGATGACTACGCCGGTTCCCACCGCCACGCCTCCCGTGGGAATGCCGGTAGCTTCGCACGATCCCGCGGTCATGCCCGTCGCGGCTCAAAATCCGGTGCCTGGCGCGAATCCTGCCGTTTACAATACCGGTCTGGACAACACGCAGAACATCCAGGTCAACAGCACGCAACCTGTCGCGGGCGGAAGTGTTGGTTATTCACTTCTGCAACAGGCTCAGGTCGCTTTGCAACAGGGAAATCGGGAACAGGCACGGCAGATTGTTGCTCAGGCGATGCAGTATCGCGGCGAACTCGACGCGGCAAGTGCGAAACGGCTGAACGATTTGCAGATGATGCTCTCGACGCCTGATCCCAACGCCATTTCCGCCACGGCACCGGCAGTCTCGATTCCTCCGGGACAGCCCGCGACGATGACGACCGAATCGTCTGCGCTGCTCGGACAATTGGCGACGGAATTGAGCAATCTGGAACAGAAAGTGAGCGTCGTCCGGGAGGAAGACCCCCAGGCCGCGTTGCAATTGTTGAAAGATTTCCAGACGAAAGTGGAAGGTGCCGGTCTGGCAGAGGGACAACGTGATTTGCTCTTGAAGCGCACACGTGCCAAAATCGTCGAAATGGAAGGGTACATTGCCGATAATCAGTCGGAAATTGACCTGAAAAACCGGAATCGTGCCAATGCGGATAATCGGAAGCTGGACAAAGAAAACCTGACCGGGAAACATCAACGGCTCCAGGAAATGACGGAGGAATTCAATCGTCTGGTGGACGAAATGCGTTTTGCGGAAGCGGAAGCGCTCGGGAAACGTGCCAAGGAACTTTTCCCGGAGGAGTCGGCGGCGGTCCAGTTGTACACCATGGGAAAAATGCTCAACCGCATGGCCATCAACACCCGAATCCGCGACGCGAAGGAAGAGGGGGTGGTTGACGCACTCCTGAAAGTGGATGAGAGTTCGATTCCGTTCACGAAGGATATTGAATACGCGAAAAACTGGGATGAAATCACGAAAAAGCGGGAAAAATACTCCCGACCGGAAACCCGTTACAGCGAAAAAGAGTTGGATATTCTGAAAAAGATGTCCACGCCGATTCAGGCCTCGTTCGAGAACCAGCCGCTGCAAAGTGTGATGGAAACGCTCGGGAAAATGACCGGAATCAGCATTCACCTGGCGCCGGACGGACTCTCCGAACAGGGTGTGGCTCCCAGCCAGCCTGTCACGCTCGTGACGCAGGATGAAATCAGTCTGAAAAGTGCCTTGAACTTGATTCTCGGCCCGATGAATCTGGACTATGTGATTCGCAACGAAGTCCTGATGATTACCAGCAAAGGGATGAAAGATACCGATATTTATCAGGTGACGTATCCCGTGGCCGACCTGGTGATTCCGATTCCGAACTTCCAGCCCTCCGCCAACATGGGTCTGGAAGGGGCGTTGCGGAATGCCATGTCGCTGAATCAGAACAACGGTTCCAACTGGGCCAACCCGATGATGGCTCCCTCCGTGGCGATGGCGTCGCGTCCGGGAAGTGACCCGCGAATGGATCCTGCCGCGTTGGGACAGAGCGTTCCGATTGGGACGGCCAACGGTGGTGTCGGAACGGGCGCGTTTGGTGGTGTGGGACAGTCCGGCTTTGGAATTCCAGGAGCGGGCGGAAGTGGTGGTGCCGCGTCAGCCGACTTCGACAGTCTGATCGAACTGATTACCAAAACGATCAAGTCCGATTCCTGGGAAGAAAACGGTGGTTCCGGCTCGATTGCCCCCTTCCCGGTCAACCTGAGTCTCGTCATCAGCCAAACGCAGGAAAACCATGAGCAGATTGCCGATTTGCTGAAACAGCTCCGTCGTCTGCAAGACCTCCAGGTGACGATCGAAGTTCGATTCATCACCCTGAGCGACAGTTTCTACGAACGGATTGGCGTCGATTTCCAGATGAACATCCGTACCGATGAGAATGCTCTGATTGGAACCAGCACGGGTGGTTACACCTCCAACAATTCGGCCACGATCGGCCACAACGCGATTGGCACCAACAACGCTCAGCCGGGGAATATCAACCTGATCAACGGCAGTGCGGCATTGGCAACCCCGTCGTTTGGTGGTTACGACCCGTTGTCGCAGGCAGGCGCTCAGTTGGGCTTCGCGATTCTGTCGGATGTCGAGGCGTACCTCTTCATGGAGGCGGCTCAAAGTACCAAACGGTCGAACATCCTCCAGGCTCCGAAAGTGACACTCTTCAACGGCCAGCAGGCATTCGTGGCAGATACCTCCCAGACACCGTTCGTCATCAGCGTGACGCCGGTTGTGGGTGACTTTGCCGCCGCGTTGCAACCGGTGATTGTCGTCCTGTCCGAAGGTACTTTCATGACCGTCCAGGCCGTGGTTTCCGCCGACCGACGCTATGTCCGACTCACCGTCGTGCCGTACTTCAGCCAAATCGGCAATGTGGAAGAATTCACCTTCACCGGAACCAACACGACCTCCAGCGATACGACTTCTTCTGGAAATCAGGATGATCCGAACGACAGTTCCTCCAATTCCTCGTCCGAAAGCAGCGAGCGAAGTGGAACCTCCGTCCAGTTGCCGACGTTCTCCTTCGTCACCGTGACGACGACGGTCAGTGTGCCGGATGGCGGAACGATTCTGCTGGGCGGTATCAAGCGTTTGAGTGAAGGTCGAGACGAAATGGGTGTGCCGATTCTCAACAAGATTCCGTTCATCAACCGTCTCTTCAAAAATACCGGCATTGGTCGAGACACCTCCAGTCTGATGATGATGGTCACACCGCGAATCATCATTCAGGAAGAGGAAGACCCGTACCAGCCGGAAAATCCGTAAAAGTCTTCGCAGGAAGCGGAAGGACAATCGCGTGTTGCTCCCTAAGCCGTAACACAACCATTGTTCTTTGACAAGAACCGTCTTGGAAGGGATTCCCAGGCGGTTCTTTTTTTAATGATTCATAAGCCACGAGGAAGATTTTTGCCCCACTCCCCCTTGGTTTCTCGGAAACGTCGTTTACAATGGTTTCCAGGTGCTTCTTTCCAACCCCGACCAACTGGTGGAAAGGTAGAATGCTCACCCCATTCCCAATTATTCATGAATCGTTATTTTATTATTTCATTGTTGGAGAGGGAGAATGCTCGGATGATTAGGAAAATATTGTTGCTCGGTTCGGGCGAATTGGGAAAAGAGTTTGTCATTGCCGCCAAACGGATGGGGCAATATGTCGTGGCCTGCGACTCGTATCCCCGTGCCCCCGCCATGCAGGTCGCGGATGAATCCGAGGTGATCAACATGCTCGACGGTGAGGAACTCGATCGCGTCGTGGCCAAACACCAGCCGGATATTATTGTGCCGGAAATCGAGGCCATTCGGACGGAGCGTCTGTACGATTTTGAAAAAGCGGGCATCCAGGTTGTGCCCAGTGCCCGGGCAGTCAATTTTACGATGAATCGACGGGCAATCCGGGATTTGGCGGCCCAGGAATTACAATTGCAGACGGCAAAATATTTCTACGCCAAAACGAAAGCGGAAATGGTGGCCGCGGCAGAGAAAATCGGATATCCGTGCGTCGTCAAGCCACTCATGTCCTCATCCGGCAAAGGGCAGTCGTTGGTGAAAAGTGAGGCGGATCTGGATCACGCGTGGGAATACGGCACCACGAAAAGTCGCGGCGATATTCAGGAATTGATTGTCGAGGAGTTCATTCCGTTCGACTACGAAATCACCCTTCTGACCGTCACGCAGGCCAACGGCAAGACGCTTTTCTGTCCCCCTATCGGTCATGTGCAGGTCGGCGGCGACTACCAGGAAAGTTTCCAGCCCATGCCGATGAAACCGGAACATCTTCGCCAGGCTCAGGAAATGGCGGAAAAAGTGACGCGGGAATTGACCGGTAACGGTATTTGGGGGGTGGAATTTTTCATCTCGAACGAAAAAGGTGTCTATTTTTCCGAACTTTCCCCCAGACCTCACGATACCGGCATGGTCACGCTTGCCAATACGCAGAATCTGAGCGAATTTGAACTCCATCTCTACGCCATTCTCGGACTTCCCATTCAGGAAATTCGGCTTGAAAAAGCGGGTGCGTCGGCGGTGGTACTGGCGGAAACGGCTTCTTCCGAAGAGCCAGACTACGAGGGTGTGGAAAAAGCACTCGAATTTCCCAATACGTACGTGCGGATTTTCGGGAAACCATCCACACGTGTTCGACGACGGATGGCCGTGGCTGTCACTTACGAGGAGCCTGGAGCGGATTTGGAGATTTTGCGCAAGCGGGCGAAAGCGGCGGCGAAGTGCATTCGTATTGTGGAAAAAGAGGAGAAATAACGAAAAGAATAAAGAATCCGCGGTTGCGACATTTTTTTATTTTTGTTCCCTGGAATCCAACCATGCCTGACCTTCAATCGCTTTCTCACTACGATTACCCTCTACCGGAACACCTTATCGCGTCGCGTCCGATGGAAAATCGTTTGGAAGCACGCCTGATGGTGGTGCATCGCCAGACGCAGACGATCGAACATGCGCATGTGGGAGATTTACCACAATGGCTGGAGGGTGGGGATTGCCTGGTGCTGAACGATACGAAGGTGGTTCCGGCACGGTTGAAAGGGGTGCGGACGTTGACAGGGGGGGCGTGGGAAGGGCTGTTTCTCGAACCGGTGGCGGGGCGTGATTTGCCGGAAGATTGGCCGTCGCAGCCGTTTGACCGTACGTGGCAGCGTTGGAACATCCTCGGAACGACGCGGGGAAAATTGCAGCCGGGAGAGACGGTGACGTTGGTGGACGCTTACGCACGGCCTTATATCCGCCTGCGAATGGAGAAAAAGAATCGGCAGGATGGGTCGTGGATTTGCCTGCCGTTGCTGGATGGAGAGCCGACGGACGAGTCGTGCTGGGAGATTTTGCGGCAGGTGGGTAGTGTGCCGATTCCGCCATACATTCGCAAGGGGGTTTCAGACGCTTCGGATGTGCAAAATTACCAGACGGTCTATGCCTCTCAGCCGGGAGCCGTGGCAGCCCCCACCGCCGGATTACACTTCACGCCGGAGTTGCTGGAAACACTTGAAAAACAAGGCGTTGAGAAAATTTTCGTCACGCTTCACGTCGGACTGGGAACGTTTCGGCCTATTTCCGCGGAGAATCTGGAGCATCACACCATGCACCGGGAATGGGGGTCGCTTTCTCCGCTTGCCGCCCAAGAGCTTCGGGAATGTCGGCAGCGTGGCGGGAAAATTGTGGCGGTGGGAACAACGTCTGTCCGCGTGCTGGAGTCGTCTTCGCAATTACAACCGTTTGAGGGCTATACCGATCTTTTCATCCGCCCGCCGTATACGTTCCATGCGGTGGACGCTCTGATGACGAATTTTCATCTTCCGAAGTCGTCGTTGTTGGTTTTGGTACGGACATTTGGCGGCGACGAATTGTTGCGGCGAGCGTATGCCGAAGCGATTGAAAAAGGGTACCGATTCTACAGTTACGGCGATGCCATGCTCATTTTGTGAACTCGTGCCGAAGGAGTTTTTTGCCAACGAAGAGAAAAATAGCTGCCATCCCCGACATTCCCGCCAGAAGAAACGCGACGGCAGAGTGGATGGTGCATTGTAATGAACGGAGACGGTTGTCCGCAAAATACGTTCCAGGAGGAGTGCCGTTGGAAATTCCCTCACTCACGTTCGCAAGGCTTTGTCGAAATTCAAAAAAGAGAAACTTCTCGATTTTTTCTTCCGCTGATTTTCGCTCATGAATAGACTCCATGGCGAAATAAATTCCAATTGCGCTAAACAAAAAACAAAGTACACAACACCCGAACAATAAAAAACGCAACAGGATAAACGAGGTTCGTCCCGGAGACGCGGAGATGGATAAGCCAACGCTTGCTCCTTCCGAAGCATTGAGGCCGGGCGGGGAGGGAAATTCTGCCACGGGAGGAATGGCTCCGGGCGGAATCGGCACAAAAGGTTGCGTGACCAACTCCTGCGTGGGAAAAAGACCTTTCACATTTTTGGCCAGCGTCTGTCGCCCATCTTCCGTCTCGACGATCGTTTCCCACCGAATTTCTCCCGATACTGCCAGTGAAAGAAACTCTTCCGAGGTAAACGGTCCTTTTTTCGCGTCTTTGTCAAAATAGAACCAGTTCGGCATGTTCGTCTCGTCAAAACGGGAGGTTGAAAAATAAATAACGCAAAATTCGTGTGGCAAAAATCGAAAATTCTGGGAAAAAGGGATTGGGAGAGGAACCGAGATGACCAGGAACGATGGTTCGCAAGGTTCCGTATCACAAACGTTTGCCAAACGGTAAATCGTCCATTTCCTCTCCCACCACAACGCTCATGGAGGACTAAAATTTCAGGAACTTCTCCGCGCTCACACCACAAATCGGGCATTTTTCCGGGGCTTGCCCTTCTTCCGTCCAGCCGCAGATGGAGCAGACGTAAAACGCTCGCTCTGCCTTCCACGCTTCTGTATTTTCCAACGCTTCGGTGTAAAGCCGGGCATGTACCACTTCCGCTTCCAACGCCCCTTTGAAAGAGGCAATCGCGGCCGCCTGACCCTCTTTTTCCGCATCCGCAATGAAACCGGGATACATGTGCGTAAACTCTTCCGTCTCGCCCGCAATCGCGTCTTTCAGCATTTCCTCAATGCTCTTCCCTTCGTACGTCGCGATCTCCGCAACCGCTTCGCCTCCCAGAGCCTTGATAACCCGAGCGTGACGAGCCGCGTGGAGCGTTTCGGCCTTACTTGCCGCCGCAAACAGCGCAGCCAGTCCGAGATACCCTTCCGACTTCGCTTTTTCTGAATAGACGGCATACTTCGCACTGGCATTTGACTCACCGTTATACGCCGCAATGAGGTTTTTCAGCGTCACGCCTTCTTCTTTTTTGCCGCAACCACAGCAACAACATCCGTTTGTCATCGTTGTCTTCCTTTCGTATCAACTATTTTTTCCTGAAAGAGGCAGGCAGTCAGACTCTCCAACCGCACAACCCGCCCCTTTTTGCACAAAAACCCGAAAAATTATCAATTATCAATTATCAATTAATCAGTGTTTTCCGTATTTGATCGGTTTATTGTTGGCCTGAGCGTACAGATAGGCTTCGATGGCGCGAATGCGCGCGTCGTCACCACTCATCGGTTCGGCTCGGCAGGGATGTTCCAGACACCAGTTGATCATGTCACGCAGCACCGCCGCGCGACCGAGTTGCACCTGGTATTTGGGGTACGTTTCCGCGTGGGTGTTGGAGCCGTCGGGATGACACATGTCGCACGAGGTGCCGTTGGTGCTTCCGAGCAGGTCGGCACTGTGAAAAATGCGACTCCCCTCCAGCACAAGCCGTTCGGTCTCCTGTTTCCAGAGGAGGACGTCCGCTTCGGTATAACGTCCGTAGGCATGTCCGTCGCGCTGTTCGCCTTTGAGGACGCCGCGATTGTTGAAGGATGGCGGGATTGGGTGAGCCGCCCGTTCGTCTTCTATCCAGTCGGTCGACTGCGAATCGTTCCACTGATCATCCATTCCGGGGAACGGTTTCACGCCCTCTTTTTCGTTCTTTTCCACCTTTTCCGCAGGCTGCGCCACGGCCGGCCGCACCACTCGCACCGCACGTCGTTGAGCATAGCTGTTCGTGAGCCAGAACGTGGCCAGAAGCAGCACGGGAAGTAATATTTTGAAATATTTCATGGTTTTTCCTTTATATTATGAATCGGGTTGAAAATCTGGACTTTCCGCCTTGGCCGTTCTTAAAAGGACGGCAGATTCGGACGCATCGGACGGTCTTCTTTCCCGTCGCTGTTCAAATAAGCCGCCGAAACCAACATCGGTTTGCGGTTCCACAATCCATAAACCTTGTCCACCAGTCCGTCGGGATGGACGAGGATTTCGCCATTTCCGCAGCCGTCGAGCGAATTAAACGGATCGGAGCGATTCATCTGAACCGTCCACTCCGGCATCCCTTTCGGAGCATACGGCCACGGCCAGGCGGTCGACAGGAGTCCATGAAAATGGATGTTGCCGATTTTGTTCGTCAGAACCTGGTGCGTATGGCCGTGAATGACGGTCACACGGTCGAACCGTTTCAGGACGTTTTGCACCTTCTCCGCGTCGTCCGTCCAGAAATTCCAGTTTTTGTACAACTTGTAAAGCGGTGAGTGTGAAAAGACCACGATCGGCTTGGTGTTGTCGCAATCTTCCAGCGTTTTCTCCAGCCACGCGATCTGGTCGTCGCCGACGAAAAAGGGACGCTGTTTCTGATTATCCAGCCCAGCCACCGTCTGCATTCGCTGCAACGGCGTCATCCCCGCTTCCGTCCAGAAATCCTCCTCATTCACGCTCATCAGGCAGACGAACCGCACTCCTTTGTGATCGAACGACCAGGTGGGACTGCCGAAAAGCGACTTCCATTTTTCGCCCATGTCGAAATACCAGTCATGTTCGCCCACCATAATCCGCAGCCGGTCGCGGTATTTCAGCCCGTTGAGAATCTCCGCGCCGAGTTCCAGTTCCTCCGGCTGGCCCAATTGAGCCAAATCACCCCCATAGAAAATGAAATCCGGGGCTTCCTCCATCGCGTTCACGTCCGCCACCGCCCGCATGAGCGCGTTGGCAAAACGGTCGTTGATATGCTTCTGGTAAAGGTGCGAGTCGGAAATGTACGCAATTTTGAACGACTGCTCTTTTCCCTGCGCATCTTCGCCCAACGCAATCTTGATCGGCTGGAACGAGCCAAAGTCGGCCATTCCCGCAGTGGCTGCGGCGGCAAAACTGGCTGCCGAGACCTTCAGAAACGAACGTCGATCCAGATTCCGCAACCCGGCAAAAAACTCCGTCCGCTCCCGTTCCACCCGCGTTTCGAGGTTTTCTTTTCGATACTGAGTCATTGTGCCGCTCCTTCCTGCGAAATGGCCTGATTTTCCTGATGTCGGTAGTCTTCAAACGTCAAAACTTTTCGTGCCGCTTTCGCCGCATCCCGATTTTCACGGCTTTTTTCCGCAATTGCTTTCTGCTGAGCGTAAAACTTCGCGTTCTCCTCCGCAAAACGAACGTCGGTCAGCGTGAAGAGAAATTCCACCAACTGATCCACCTGGCGATCCGTCAAATTCAACGGCTCGATACCGCCGTCGAGATAGAGATTCGCTTCCCCACCTTTATTGTAATGATCGATCACATCCCAGAGCGTTGCCAGCGACCCGTCGTGCATGTACGGTCCGGTAATGCCGATGTTGGTCAATAGCGGCGTCCGAAACGCACCGATGTCCGCTCGTTCTTTCGTCACCATGAAACGACCCAGTTCACTCAAATCGGTCGCAATCGCCAACTCGTCCAACTTCTCGTCCGAATTGTCTTCCGCCAGGGCATGAAGCGCTTCCCGTGCCAACTGCTCAAAATTCTGATTTTTGGCCGCAATGCCGATGTTGTGGAATTTGCTGTCGCTGCCGATGGGATTCGAGGGACTCATGGTGTGGCAACTCACGCAACGTCCTTCCCGATTGAACAACGCCCAACCCTGTTTGGCATCTTCCGAAATCGCGTTTTCGTCTCCGGCCAGATACCGTCGAAACGGCGAATCGAAGAAATTCAACGTCCGCTCAAACGCTCCCAGGGCCAGCCCGATGTCCGCGTAATTCACGTCCCGGCCATACGCTGCCTGGAACATTTTCTGATATTCCGGGTCGTCCTTGATCGGAGCAATGATTTTCGCCTCCACATTCTCCACACCCATCTCCACCGGATTGATGATCGGCTGCATCGCCTGATGATCCAGCGACGGAGAACGGCCGTCCCAGAAAAAGTTGTGCAACAGCGCCGCGTTGAGATTCGTCGGTGCATTCCGTTTTCCCAATTGCCCATCAATCCCTTCCGAAGTCGGACGCTGGTCGGTAAAGCCCCGCGTCACGTCGTGGCACGTCGCGCACGAAACCGTGCCGTCTGCCGAAAGCCGTGGGTCAAAATAGAGCTTCCGCCCCAAGGCCACACGCTCTGGCGTCGTTTCGTTCTCCTCAGGAACCAGCGACTTCCAGTACGTCGCGTCCACACCGCAGGGAATCGCCAGATTCGTCTCGAGACGATCCAGAACCTTCTCCTGATACGCTTCTTTCGCAGCTCCGTGAGGTCCCTGGGGAATCTCCTCCGCTGCCCACAATCCTCCTGCGCCCACAGCAAGATACCCCGCCAGGACGGTTCGCCAAATTCTCTCCAGCATGATGAACCTCAATAATAATGAAACAATGAAATAATGATATAATGATTAATACGTTATTGGGTGGATTGGGCGCAGTCGGCACACAATCCCTGAAAATCAATGCAGTAATCCTGAATTTGAAATCCTTCGGGGACTTTGCGAAGCTCCACTTTGAAATTGACCGGCACGGGGTCGATGTCCTGCACCATCCCGCAATGGGTGCAGATCAGATGGTGGTGCGGAATGTAAAACATGTCGTATCGCGTCGCGTAGCCGGGGTGGTTCACACGACGAATCATCCGGCAGGCAGCAAACGTCTCCAAAATCCGATAAACACTCATTCGGGAGATTTTCGGAAATTGCTCCAGAATCTTCTCGTAAATCTGGTCGGCTGTGGGATGATTCTTCGACTGTGACAAAACGCGATAGACCAAATGTCGCTGTTTCGTCACCGCCAGGCCATATTCCTGACACTTCTCACGAAATTCGTAATACAAAGCATCTTTTATCATTTTTCACAATCCTTTTCAAAAATAGAAAAGTATCAAACAGACTTTAGTATGGTACAGGATAACAAAGATTCCAATTTTGTCAAGAGGGGGTGGATATTTTTTGGGGAGAACGTTTATCCATTACATAAACCCTCCATTACATAAACCCTCCATAATGATGTTCCGTATTTTTTTCTTGCAGTTCCTCTTGCCGTTTCTTCACACTTTCGGGAGAGGGCTGGTGATACATTTCGACCAACCGCATGATTTCGGCAATTTTTTGGTCTGAGAAAGGGTGATGCCGAATGACAACTTCATTTTGGAGAGGGTAAAACTGGTAATCCCACAGACGTCCTTTCAGGGAGGAGTCGAACCAAGCCGTCAATTTTTGGACGGAGCCATGGTAGGGATAGCGGAACGGCTTCCTATTTTCATAGGCCACCTCATCTCTAACCAAAATCAGCGTCTGGTCTTGAATGATGTAGCCGATGGAAAAATCACCGAGCCATAATTGCAGTACCTCACCGACAGTCAGGTTTTTCTCCGGCCATAAGAGCAACTCCCAGGAAGGCAACGGTGTTTCCGGTTCCTGGTCCATTTCACACCAATTACAGAAGACCCCGATCTCCCCTTTTTCCCGTAGAAAAGGAATCAGTTCTCCGAGTGTCTGGACATTCCCATCGAACGTTGCGGGCTGATTCAGAAAAGCGAGGATTTTCTCCTCCTCAGGTGTCCAGCGAGGAACTTCGTCATAGAGATACCGCAATTCCCGCTCCAGTTTCTGGTGGTAGAAAAAGTTCCCGCACGCCAGGATGAGGTTGTCGAGTTGTGCTGGCGGATACTGTTCGAGCAGATCGAACGCATACCTTTGGGGTTCAAACGTTGTTTGTAGCAGCTCGGCGAGAGGCCCTTTATTTTCCGGCAGGACGTACACGCGAGAAAAGATTTTTTCGGAGGTTTGTTGCAGTGTCGTCAAAAGAGGGATTCCTTTCCACGGACGAAAAAAAATATCTTGCGAACCCCCTTCATTTTCACGAGAACGCAGGAGTTGTTCCAACGCGATTCGCAGAGGAACGTGTTCGATATGGAATTGAAACGTTATTTCCTCTGGCACGATTCCGGCCTCTTCCCAGAACGGCTTGGCGTCGAGAACCATTTTTATGCCATATTTCTGGTCAATTTCGCTCAGAACGTCCATCAACCTGGTATTTTCAAAGTGGAACGAAGCTCTCTGATTCAGCTTCTCCTCCAACTCCCGCTCCTGGGGCGTCCATTCGGGGAATGCTTTTACCAACGCTCTTTCCGCGGACTGTTCCTCCGCCACAAGAAAACCTCCCATCAGGAGAATTGTGAAAAAACAAACGTTCCGAATGGATGGGGCGATCATGTCGTTTTCCTCCTTATTCGTCCAGTATTTCACCTTGGGAAACGATTGTCAATGGGTGGGACGAAAAAAGAGAGGAAAATTTCTCTACTTCATTCACTTGAGTTTTTCGGATTCACTTCACAAAGCCTCTCCCTCTGGGAGTTTTTTTGCGTTTTCTGGAAATTCCAAATGGAAGAAATAGAAAACATCTTTTTTCGTCATGCTCTGTTTCCGTCATGTTCCTGGCGAGTTGCTGGCGGGCAATCGTGTTTCCGGGAGTCTTTTTTTATAAAAAACGGAAGTTTTTTACTGGATTTTTTCGCAAATACTGGACTTTTTGGAGAGGATAGTGTATGATAGAGGTTTATTCTCCTTTGGGGAAGAAAAATTTTGGCCGTTTGGGGGAATGTGCCGTTATTGGAGAAAAGAAGATAATCCTGAAAATCCTGGCAGAAATTTCTGTGAAAAAAGCATGAACGGAATTGAAAACATACGCAATATTGGCATTATCGCTCACATCGACGCGGGAAAAACCACCGTTTCCGAACGGGTTTTGTACTACGCCCATTTCACCCACCGCGTCGGCTCGGTCGATGAGGGGACGACGGTGACGGACTTTGACGTGGAGGAGCAGGAGCGGGGAATCACGATTTATTCCGTGGCGGTAACGTTTGACTGGAACGGCTGTCAGGTGAATCTGATCGACACGCCGGGACACGTCGATTTCACTGCCGAAGTCGAACGGAGCCTGCGGGTTCTGGACGGAGCGGTGGTGGTGTTCAGTGCCCGTGAAGGGGTGGAAGCGCAGAGCGAGACGGTCTGGCGGCAGGCGGACAAATACAACGTGCCACGGATTGCGTTCATCAACAAGATGGATCGCGAAGGAGCCGATTTTTACGCGACCGTGACCGAGATTCAGAAGCGGCTCGACGCGAATCCTTTGGTCGTCACGCTTCCTGTGGGGGCCGGGCCGGAACACACGAACGATCCTTTCCGCGCGACGATTGATCTGATTCGGATGAAGATGTTGACGTTTGATCAGGAAAACTGCGGCAAGGAGTTTGAAATTCACGACATTCCCGACGAGATGCGGGACGAGGCGGAGTTGTGGCGGTCGCAGATGTTGGATCAACTTTCGATGTTCAGCGACGAGATTACGGAACTGATGTTGGCGGAAGAGGAAGTTCCCGAAACGTTGATTCACAAGGTGATTCGCGACGCGACGATTCACGCGCTGTGTGTGCCGGTACTTTGCGGAACGGCGTTGCATTACATCGGGGTGCAGCCGTTGATGGACGCGGCGGTGGCGTATTTGCCCAGTCCGCTCGACATTCCGCCTGTGCAGGGGATGGACCCGAAAGCGAAACGGCAGGGGGAAGAGGCGAAAAAAGTCGTCCGCAAAACCGACCCGAAAGAGCCTTTCTGCGGGCTGGTTTTCAAGATTATCCCAGGGCGGCACGGCGATTTGACGTATGTGCGGGTGTATTCCGGGGCACTGAAGCCTGGAACGCGGGTGTTGAATGTGGGACGGAACGAGAAGGAAAACGTGCCGCAGATTTTTCGACTCCTGGCCGGGCACAAAGAGCCGATCAAAGACGCGGTGTATGCTGGCGACATCGTTGGTATCGTTGGGCTGAACCACTCGGTCACGGGAGATACGCTCTCCGATACGGGCAAACCGGTTTTGCTCGAATCGATCGATTTTCCCGAAACGGTCATTTCCATGGCGATTGAACCGGAAACGACGGCGGAACGGAAAAAACTGGATGAGACGCTGGAAATCATGCGGCGGCAAGACCCGACTTTTTCTGCCGTGGTCAATCCCGAAACGGGGCAGACGCTCATCAGTGGAATGGGAGAGCTGCACCTCGAAATTATCAAACATCGGCTCTTGCGGGATTTTAAACTCAACGTCCGCGTCCGGCCACCGAGGGTCAGTTACCGTGAGACGATTCGCTCGACGGCGGAAGTGGTGGGGGAATGCCGTCGGAAAGTGGGAGAAACGGTGCTTTTTGCCCAGGTTTCACTGCGGATGGAGCCTTTCGACAAAGGGGACAAGTCGGTGCTGGTGATTCCGATGTTGCCGATCGAATCGACCTGCCCGTCGGAGTTCGTGGAGGCGGCCGTCCAGACAATGCGGGAACAGGGAGATGGCGGCGGCATGTACGGTTTTCCGCTCATCCATATCAAAATGACCATTTCCGACATTCAGACCGACGACCAGACAACCGAAACAGCCGTTCGGATCGCGGCGGCGGACGCGTTCAACAAGGCGGTTTTGCAGGCAGGCGTTGAACTGATGGAACCGGTGATGAAGCTCGAAGTAACCGCTCCCGACGAGAATGTTGGCGACATCATCAGCGATTTGCAACAGCGTCGCGCCATGATCAACCAAACCTACGTTCGTGGCCGCAACACCATCATCGAAGCGGAAGCCCCCCTGGTCAACCTTTTCGGCTACTCCAATGCCGTCAAAAGTCTCAGCCAGGGACACGCCTCCTTCTCCATGGAACCCTTCACCTACAAACCCGCCCCCAAAGAAGTCCTCGAAGGATTTATTTGATAATGGTTGATGGGAGCGAGGAACCTGGAAGGCCAATTCCCCCCCCTTGTTATTATGTGAGAATGTGGTAATATACGTGCTATTCATTTTTATGATGAAGGATTTTCCTTTTTCAAGCGGGTATTTTCCGCTCCGATAAGGAAAGCTATTTCCTCAGGAAGACATTTGTTATGTTCGGGTTGTGGTAGTCTCGAAAATAAGGGTGTCTTTTCTGGGGAGATATTTTAGAGAAAATTCCCTGTACTGGAATTCGTCCCCCGCCAGAAATGGGAATTTTTATGCTGCAACGCAGGTGATCGACCCAACTGTTCATTTTCTTCACAGGGCTGTGGAAGATGAATGAGTCCCGAAAAAGTAACATGATTTATTTCTTTTGGAATCAATTCGATTTCCCGTACGGAGAAGAATGAACAGATGCAGTCAGGCGACCTATTGAACAAATTTTATGGATAAACCGCGTGAAGCCTGGGGAAGAGGTTTTACGCGGTTTTGTGCGTATGGTCACGGAAAAAGAAAATATCGTTGGTACGGAAGGCAGTCGCCGCCTCTTGCCAGGCGAGTATCGGGGTACGTTTTTTTCGAGCCACGTTTTGTATTTCTGACATCATGCTTCCGCTAGACGGAGCGATTTCAACGAAAATATCTGGTGAATAATCCATGGCAACATCTCCAACACGTCGTATATATCCTGAAAACATTCGTTATTTTGGTTCCAATTTCGATGTTATCGAAGTTCCGAACTTGACGAAATTGCAGACGGCCAGTTACGAACGCTTTCTCCAGTACCAGTACCCGGAAGAGGAACGGGAAGGTTTGCCGGATGAAGTCCGCCTGAACGACTACAAGATACCGCCTGAAGCACGCCAGGATATCGGTCTGGAGTCGGTTTTGCGGGAGATTTTCCCGATCAGCGGTCACGACGACAAGGTGAGTCTGGAATACGTGAATTACGATTTGGGGAAACCTCGCTTCGAGCCGGACGAATGCCGTCGATTGAAGTTGACGTATGGTCGTCCGTTGAAAGTGCGACTTCGGTTGAACAAGGACGAGCCGATCGAGGAGGATGTTTTCCTCGGTGAGCTTCCGATCATGCTGGGGGGCGGCGAATTCATTATCAACGGTGCGGAGCGTGTGGTGGTGAGCCAGTTGCACCGTAGTCCCGGTGTCGATTTTGTCTCGGAAGAAGATGTTTCGGGGGAGAGCAGCCGCAGTTTCAATTGCCGGATTATTCCTGAACGGGGGAGTTGGATCGAGCTGAACATTTCGCGGAAGGAAAGTATCACGGTTCGGATCGACCAGACGGGGAAATTTTCGGCGTTGACGCTGTTGCGTGCGATGGACCCGAAATATTCGGACAACGCGAGCATTTTGCGGGCATTTTTTGAGACGAGGAAGGTGAAGACGAAGGGGGGTCGGAACGTTGCGGACATAGAGGGAAAACTGTCGGTTGACAATGTGATTTATCCTGCCACGTCGCCCACTGCTGGGGAGATCATTGTGGAATGTGGCCAGAAAATCACGAAGAATCTGGCGGAGATGATCTGTTCGTCGGAAATTGAGGAAGTGGAGGTGATGGACGACGCGAAAAACACGTTGTTCATGAACACGCTGGCGGAAGACAATACGCTCAGTCATGAAGAGGCGTTGTTGCGAATTTACCAGCGAATGCGTCCTGGCAACCCGCCACAGTTGGACAAGGCGAAGAAGCTGTTTGAGGAGAAATTTTACGATGTGAATCGGTATCGCCTGGGTCGGGTAGGGCGTTTTCGTATCAACCGGAAATTCGGGCTGGATATTTCCGAAGAGGTGATGACGCTTCAGCCGGAAGACCTGATTTCAGCGATCAAGGCCATGTTGGGATTGTACTATGGTGATCCGAGCATCCAGATCGACGATATTGACCACTTGGGAAACCGTCGTTTGCGGACGATTGACGAACTGGCGGCGGAAGAGATTCGGAAAGGTTTTGCGAAACTGCGTCGGACGGTGATCGAACGCATGGGGGTGAAAGATCTTCATGAAATGTCGCCCCGGACGCTGATCAATCCGAAGAGTGTCTCCTCGACGGTCGATTTCTTCTTTGGACGTGGGGAATTGTCGCAGGTAGTGGACCAGACGAATCCGCTGTCGATGTTGACGCACGAACGGCGTCTTTCCGCGTTGGGGCCAGGCGGTTTGAACCGAAAACGAGCCGGTTTCGACGTTCGAGACGTACACAGTTCGCACTACGGACGGATTTGTCCGATTGAGACGCCGGAAGGTACGAATATTGGACTGATTTCCAGTCTGGGGATTTATGCCGGGGTGGACGAGTATGGTTTTCTGGTTACGCCGTATCAGGTGGTTGAAGAGGGGAAACTGACGGGAGAGATTCGGTGGCTGCGAGCGGATGAAGAAGGGGAGGCGATTTTTGCCCCTGCCGACGTGATTATTAAAGATGGGATGATTGTCGGCGACACCCGCGCGGTGGGGGAGAACGTGATTGCCCGTAAAGATGGGGAATACGAGGTTGTCAGTACGAAGAAGGTGAATTACATCGACGTTTCGCCCAGCCAGATGGTCGGCGTGTCGGCAGGGCTGATTCCGTTCCTGGAACACGACGACGCGAACCGGGCACTGATGGGTTCCAACATGCAGCGCCAGGCCGTCCCACTTTTGATTGCGGAAACGCCCTTGGTGGGAACGGGGCTGGAACGGGTGGCGGCTTTGAATTCCAGCCTTTTGACACGAGCCAAACGTGGTGGGAAGGTGACGTACTGCGACGCCAGCCGGATTGAAATTGGGGACGACGTTTACGAACTGCGGAAATTCATCGGTCTGAACGAACGGACGTGCCAGAACCAGAAGCCGATTGTGGTTCCTGGGCAGGAAGTGAAGGCGGGGGATGTGATTGCGGATGGTGCCGCGACGCACCAGGGAAATCTGGCGTTGGGTCGCAACGTTCTGGTCGCGTTCATGGTCTGGGAAGGGTACAACTTTGAAGACGCGATCATCATCAGTGAAGAGTTGGTTCAGAACGACGTTTACACTTCGATTCACATTGAGGAATACGACATTGAAATCCGGGAAACGAAGCTGGGGAAAGAGGAGTTCACACGCGACATTCCGAATGTGAGCGAAAAGATGCTTCGGAATCTGGACGAAAACGGGATTGTGTACGTCGGGACGTATGTGCAGCCGGGAGACATTCTGGTCGGCAAGGTGACGCCCAAGTCGAAAACGGAATTGACGCCGGAAGAGAAGTTGTTGCACACGATTTTCGGACGTGCGGGAGAGGATGTGAAGAACGATTCGCTGGAAGTGCCGTCGGGTGTGGAGGGAATCGTGATCGACACGCAGTATTATTCGCGGAAACTGAGTCTCAGCGAACTGGAACGAGCGGAGTTTGAAGCCCGTTTGAAGGAAGTGGAGAGTGAGTACAGTGAAGCGGTGACGAAGATTTTTGCCCGGATGGTCGATCGTCTGGAAGAGGCACTGGGGGCACCGGTTCAGGACAAGCATGGTCAGCCGATGCTGGAAGGGAAGTCGCACCGGGACATCGTTGCGGAAGCGCGAAATTTCGACTACAACATCTATCTTGATCTGCCTGGCAAGAAACGTGCGGCGGTATTGGAGATTCTGTTGGAAATGCGTCCTCGTGTGGAAAACGCGTTGGAGAAGCTGGATCAGAAGCTCAACTCGATGAAGATTGGCGACGAGCTGCGTTCCGGCGTATTGCGGATGGCGAAGGTTTACATCGCGACGAAACGGGTCATTTCGGTGGGTGACAAGATGGCAGGCCGTCACGGAAATAAAGGGGTGATTTCCAAAATCATGCCGAAAGAAGACATGCCGTTTTTGGCGGACGGGACGCCGGTTCAGATTTTGCTCAATCCGTTGGGCGTGCCGTCACGAATGAACGTGGGGCAGATTCTGGAGACGCACCTTGGCTGGGCGGGGGCGACCTCGAATTTCCGCTCGGTCACACCGGTATTCAACGGAGCGTCGGAAGAGGACATCAACAACGCTCTGGAAGAGTCGGGTTTGCCGCGTCATGGCAAGACGCGACTTTTCGACGGTCGAACGGGGGAACCGTTTGAACAGGAGACGACGGTGGGTTACATTTACATGCTGAAGTTGCACCACCTGGTGGACGACAAGGTTCACGCCCGCAGCACCGGCCCGTACTCGATGATTACGCAGCAGCCGTTGGGCGGTAAGGCACGTTTTGGTGGTCAGCGCTTTGGCGAAATGGAAGTCTGGGCATTGGAAGCCTACGGAGCGGCCTACATTTTGCAGGAACTGCTCACGGTCAAGAGCGACGATGTGGAAGGCCGAACGAAGATTTACGAATCGATGGTCAAGGGCGAAAACCGTCTGGAAGCGGGGACGCCTGCCAGTTTCGATGTGTTGACCAACGAAATTCGCGGTCTGGGTCTGAACATGCAGTTGGAACGCGGGAACAGTTTTACGTTCCAGTGATTTTCGACAGGGCAGAAAAAACGTCTCAGACAAACCTTATTTAATAAACAGGAGATTCGGTGAATGAGTAGTACAGATCGTACCTACGAGCGAATTAACGATTACACGGCCGTGAAAATCAATCTTGCGCGGCCACACGATATTCGGAGTTGGTCTTATGGAGAGGTGAAGAAGCCGGAAACCATCAACTATCGTACGTATCGGCCGGAGCGGGACGGTTTGTTTTGCGAACGGATTTTTGGTCCCGAGAAGGACTGGGAATGCACGTGCGGCAAGTACCGTGGGATGAAGTACAAGGGAATGATCTGCGACCGATGTGGCGTCAAAATCACGCACAGCCGTGTCCGTCGGCAGCGTATGGGACATATTGAACTGGCCGCGCCGATTGTACACATTTGGTTTTTCAAGACGATGCCCAGTCGTCTGGGGAACTTGCTGGACATGAAGATGAGCCATCTGGAACGGGTGATTTATTTTCAGGACTACGTGGTGACTGATCCTGGCGAAACGCCGTTGACACGATTGCAATTGCTTTCGGAAGGGGAGTATCGCGACGCGGTAAATTCGTATGGGGAGAAGAGTTTCAAGGCGGACATGGGAGCCGAGGCGATTCGGACGCTCCTGATGGATTTGGACTTGGTGAAACTGTCGGTCGATCTTCGGGAAGAGCTGAAAACGACGAATTCCAAACAGCGTAAAAAGGAACTGATCAATCGGCTGAAGATTGTGGAGTCGATTCGAGACAGCGACAATCGTCCTGAATGGATGGTGATGGATGTGATTCCGGTGATTCCGCCCGATTTGCGTCCGTTGGTGATGTTGGAGAGCGGGAACTTTGCCACGAGCGACTTGAACGATTTGTACCGCCGGATTATCAACCGGAACAACCGTCTGAAAAAGCTGGTCGATCTGAACGCGCCGGAAGTGATCGTCCGCAACGAGAAACGGATGTTGCAGCAGTCGGTCGATGCTCTGTTCGACAATGGCCGGTGCAAACGTCCGGTGGCAGGGAGCAGCAACCGTCCGTTGAAATCGTTGACCGATATGATTAAGGGAAAACAGGGTCGTTTCCGCGAAAACCTGCTGGGAAAACGTGTGGACTACTCTGCCCGAAGCGTGATTGTCGTGGGGCCGACGCTCCGATTGCACCAGTGCGGGCTGCCGAAAAAGATTGCGTTGGAACTGTTCCAACCGTTCATCATCCGTCGTCTCAAGGAGTTGGAACATGCCGACACGATCAAGAGCGCGAAAAAGATGCTGGAGCGGAAGGATGAGGAGGTCTGGGATATTCTAGAAGAGGTGATTCGGAACCATCCGGTCATGCTCAACCGTGCCCCGACGTTGCACCGAATGGGAATCCAGGCGTTCGAGCCGATTCTGGTGGAAGGAAACGCGATCAAGCTCCACCCGCTGGTCTGTAAGGGATTCAACGCGGACTTCGACGGCGACCAGATGGCGGTTCACCTGCCGCTTTCGATTGAGGCACAGGTGGAAGCGCACACGCTGATGATGTCGACGAACAACATTTTCAGCCCTGCCAACGGCAGCCCGATTATCAGCCCTTCGCAGGACGTGGTGATGGGGTGTTATTACATGACGCTCCAGTTGGACAATTGTCGTGGAGAGGGGATGAAATTTGCGTCGTTTGAGGAGGTTCACACCGCCTTTGCGCATCATAAAGTGGCCTTGCACGCTCCGATTGAAGTCCGTCTTCCGGTGGGAATCACGGTGAACAACGATTCCCATATCCGTGCGGGGGATTTGCTGAAAACGACGGTCGGTCGCGTTCTGTTCAACGACAATCTTCCGAAAGGGATGCCGTTTTACAACGAACTGATGACGAGCCGGATGTTGGGACGGGTGATTTCGGACTGTTACGAGCTTCTGGGGACACGGCAGACGATCGATTTGCTGGACGACATGAATCAGATGGGTTTCCGGCAGAGTACCCGTTCGGGATTGTCGTTCGCGACGGACGATTTGATTACGCCGGAAGCGAAAAAACAGATTCTGGACGATACGGAACGAGCGGTCATGCGAATCATGCGAGATTATCAGCGTGGTTACATTACCGACCGGGAACGTTACGCGAAAGTTCTGGACACCTGGACCAGCGCGAACAACACGATTACCAACGCGATGAAGGAGGCGTTGGAAAACGACCATCGGAAGCCGGGTTACGTCAATCCGATTTACCTGATGGCGCAATCGGGTGCCCGAGGTGGTATCGAGCAGATTCGACAGTTGGCCGGAATGCGAGGTTTGATGGCCAAGCCGAGCGGCAAGATTATCGAAACGCCGATCAAGGCCAATTTCCGCGAAGGTTTGAGCGTTTTGGAGTATTTCTCCTCCACGCACGGTGCCCGCAAAGGTTTGGCCGACACGGCATTGAAGACGGCGGACTCCGGTTATCTGACGCGAAAACTGGCGGATGTTTCGCAGAACGTGGTGATTACGTGCGACGACTGCGGCACGACGCAGGGAATTTCCAAAGGAATCATCTACCGTGGTGAGAAGGTGGAAGTTTCGCTGGCCGACTCGATCAAGGGTCGTGTGAGTTGTGTGAACGTGGTGAATCCGATCACGGACGAAGTGATTGTCCGGGCAGGTGAAATGATTACGATCGAAGCGGCTCGGAAAATCGACGAGATGGGAATCGAGAAGATCATGGTTCGCAGCCCGATGACGTGTGAGGCAGCGTTGGGTATCTGCGCGAAATGCTACGGCATGGACCTTTCCACCGGCATGATGGTGGAACAGGGAATGGCGGTTGGCACGATTGCCGCTCAGAGTATCGGCGAGCCGGGAACGCAGTTGACGATGCGGACGTTCCACATCGGCGGTACCGCAGCCCGTGGTGTGGAAGAACGGGAAGTCCGGTGCAAAAAAGGGGGCACGGTTCACTACATCAATTTGAAAGTGGTGAAAAACGACGCGGGTCAACTGGTCGCGTTGAACCGTAACGGCGAATTGGCGGTTTTGGACAGTCGTGGTCGTGAACTGGATCGGTACAAGGTTCCGGTCGGAGCGCAAATCATGACGGAAGATCAGGCCAAAGTGCCTGGAGAATCGATTCTTTGCCGTTGGGATCCGCACAGTATCCCGATTTTGGCGGAGCGAGACGGTAAAGTCCGTTTTGAAGACCTGATTGAAGGGGAAACGATTCGCGTCGAGAAGGATAATGTCGGCACGGTTCGTCGCACGGTCATGGAACACCGTGGGGAATTCCACCCGCAGATTGTTCTGGAAGATGAGAGCGGCAAGACGCTGGAATTTTACTACCTGTTTGAAAAAGCGAACATCGAAGTGGAAGAGGGGACGTGGGTCTCCGCAGGAACGATTCTGGCCAAGACGCCGCGAGAAGTTTCGGGAACGCAAGACATTACGGGTGGTTTGCCTCGTGTGGCGGAGATTTTCGAGGCTCGTAAACCGCACGATCCGGCAGTGATTGCGGAAGTCAGTGGAAAAGTGGAGTTGCTCCAGGAAAAACGTCGCGGCAAGCGTACGGTCATTATCACGAACGACGCGATTCGGGACGAGAATGGCGATGTGAAGATTCACGAACACCTCATCCCGCCGGGACGTCAACTGCGTGTTCGCACGGGCGATATGGTCAAGGCAGGCGACGCACTGGTGGAAGGTCCCCTGGTGCCGCACGATATTCTCCGAGTTTCCGGGGAAGAGGCGGTGCAGCAGTACCTCACGCGGGAAATTCAGAAAGTGTACCGCTCGCAAAACGTCCGTATCAACGACAAGCATATCGAAATCATCGTTTCGCAAATGCTTCGGAAAGTTCTGGTGGAAGACGTTGGCGACACCGGTCTTCTGGAAGGTTCGCTGATGGACAAATTCGATTTTTACGCGAAAAACAATGAGTTGGCGAAGTGCGTGAAGGTGACATCTCCTGGTGAGACCGATTTTGTGACCGGGGAAATTGTGCCGAAAGAGCGTTTTGAGGTTCGGAACGAGGAAGTCCTTGCCGCTGGTGGCACGGAAGCGAAGTTCGTGGCTCCGACGCCTGCCACTGCCAGTACGCAGTTGCTGGGAATTTCCAAAGCCGCCGTTCAGAGTTCCAGTTTCATCTCCGCCGCCAGCTTCCAGGAAACGACGAAAGTCCTGACGGAAGCGGCGTTGGCAGGGAAAATCGACCATCTGGTGGGCTTGAAGGAGAACGTGATTTTGGGACACCTGATTCCGGCAGGCACCGGTTTTCGGCTCTATCAGGACGCGGAATGGGGCCAGAGTGCCGATGCGGTGGCGATTGATTATCCATCGAGTACGCCGACGCTCGACGACATTTTTCCCGAAGATCGTACGGAAGAAACGTTCCCGCTTTTGGATGACACTGCCCCTGGTTTGGAAGGTCTGGGGCTGTTGGACGACCATGCGGAGGAACCGATAGAAGAAAACGAGGAATAGTTTTAAGAAAACGTTGAAAATATGGCAGAGAAATCGTTCGAGAGGGCGATTTCTCTTTTTTCTTGGAAAAAAACTTAAAAAAAGAGAGAAAAAGGTGGCGATAAAAAGAAAATATGCCGAGGAGAGAAAAGTGGTATTCTCGAAACGTCGGGAATATGCTATATACCAATAGTCCCACGACGGGCTGGGAATTTTTGGTGAGGGAAAAAGTATGGAATGGATTATCTGGGCATTAAATATTACTTTTGTTGTCATCTGGACATTTGTCGGAACACTCATGATTCGGACATGAATCCCCCCTATAGTGACAGATGGAGAATTTTCTGGAATACCGTTGTGTTGAATGAAAATAGGAATCCTCTCTTCTGCCAGGGTATGCCGTACCCCTCCCGAAGGCCGTGATTTTCCTTTCGTTTTCTGGAAATTTAAAGTGAAAGGAGTGCCAAAAACATTCCATCCTTTTTATTTTTTCCATAAATTTATCTTCTTCATCAGGTCGATGATTCCCGTTTCAAGTCTCTGCCGAGAAAAAAGAGGGAATGGAAACGTGTGTGTCATCTGAGGATAAATATGAACGTTGGAAGGGAAGGAAAATACGTTTTACCTTAACGGTTGATATTGCTGGATTTATTCCAAAAACTTTCCTGTCATTCTTCTAAAAAATCCGTTTTGTGGAGAGGGAGACGATTTTGAACTCTCCACGATTTTGAAACAAAAACGTCTTTGGAGCCGATACGACCGGCAGCGACTTGGTGCTATCGCACCGTTCTCCGTAGTCCGTGTTGCGTTGCTGACACTGGTCAAGCGATAAACAATTCGTTTTTCCCATCGTCATAAGGATGGAGAAATCCTAGAATTTTTTCGTTCACCCCTTGACAATCCTGACGGTTGCTTTGGAAAAAGATTCCTCTGCCCAAGCCTCTTGTGGGAAAGTTGTTACGTTTGTATAATGGATTCCATGAGAGTGTTTTCGGACATTTGAGAGTGGGCATGATGTTTGTTTTGAACCCTTTGACCAATGGAGACTTACGGCATGAATCGACGTACTTTTTTAACCTCTTCCCTGGCGCTTTCCACGGTAGCCTGGAGAGGCATTCTCCCCCGGATGGGACTTACGGCAGAGAAAAACGAGGTTCTTCTCAACGCCCAATGCCCGATTCCTTTTGACAAGACGTTGCGTGACCGACTTTGGATGTGGGGACACGACGCGGGTTCTCTGGCACGTGCGTGGGGGCTGGATGCGTATGGCGGAGGAAAAATTTTGCCTGTGGACGCGATAGAATCAATGGGAATTCCCAACGTCTGCATGGTACCTTTCACCGGAACACCTCGACCGGAAGAGTACGCGGAATATGCCCAACCGTTTCATCGCCCTTCGGTGAAGCGTTTTACGTGGAGTTTCGTGCATGGAAAAGCCAAAATAGCGGATTCGATTCGTCGCTCTCTCTACGCCATCGCTCCCGAATACCCTAATTTTGTCGGGTTGGACATGGACGATTTTTTCCATGGAAACGGCGACCCGCAACGGAATTTTGACGTGTGGCTGGCTGGCAATCTGTCCGCTGGGGAACCTGCCGCACGGTTTCCTGTGACATGGACCGCAACGTTGGAAAAACCTGTCGCAATCGACCGAATCGAATTGATGCAGTCGGACTGGGAGGCTGGAAATTTCCGAACCAAAGAGGTGACGGTGCTTTTGCGGACGGAAGATGGAGTTTGGAAGGAGGTCGCCCAACAGCAACTTTCCAAAGAGGCTCGTTCGCTTGCCGAAGTACGTTTTCCACGCACGTCAACCTCGGCCATTCAACTGAAAATCACCAGCACTCACGATACCGGAAGTGTCTGTTCTGTCGGGCTAAAACGGCTCTTTGCCTACGATGGAAATTGCCTGCTCGACTGGTCGTCGGCTAAAGTTACCGCCAGTTCTCTCTGGGGTCATGGCGAATTTCCGGCAGAAAGCCTCGTCCGGCCTTGGAATGAGGAGTATCGCCAGGGTTTTTCCCCCGCCGCTTATGCTCCCTCTCAGGTGACAGGGATTCAGGAGGAGCTTCAAACCACCGCTCCCCGATGTCATGGAAAAAAACTCGATTTATCTATCGTCTTGTATTCCAACCAGTTACATCCCGCCATTCGCCAGCATTTGCAGCGTGTCGATGTGGTTTATTTTTGGACGTGGGTGGCAAAAGACCTGATTCATCTGGAGAAAAACTTTGCCACTTACCGTGCCATTTTGCCGAAACATCGCACACGGTTGGGGATTTACATGTGGGATTTCGGTGCCAAAAAACCGATCAGTCGGGATTTGATGGAACTGCAGTGCAAGCTGGCACTCCAATGGCTGCGAAGCGGGGAAGTGGAAGGGTTGATTTTCCACTGCACGCCGTTGTGTGACATGAATCTCGAAGCGGTGGACTTTGCCCGAAGATGGATCGATACGTATGGAGAATCGTTGATAGAATAAAATAACTTTTCCTGATTCCAGGGGAAATTTTCAGAAAACAAAACCACGCCCCTTCCTTGAAAAGGGGCTTTTGAAAACGAACCCGAAAAACTTACTTTTTCGTCAACTCCTTGGCTTTTTCGTGAATCGCGTACAGGTCGAGTTTTCCCGTTCCCAACAGCGGAATATGGTCAATCTGGTAGTAGGCGTCCTGTGCCGGAATCCAGAGTGCGGGATACTTCTGCTCCAGCAACTCCGCGTGAATTTCTTCCGGCGTTTTACTTAATTCGGTATAGAGAACGATGATTTTCTCCCCTTTTCGCTCGTCGGGAACGGAGGTGACGCAGAGTTTCAAGTCCTCGTCCGCCTTATTTCCCAGGATTTTGTTCAACGCATCTTCCAAACCTTCGTGCGGAACCATCTCACCGCCGATTTTCGCAAATCGACTCAAACGTCCGGCAATGAAGAGGAAATTGTCCGCGTCCTGATAAACCAGGTCGCCCGTGCAGTACCAGCCATCCTTGATCACTTCCGCCGTTTTTTCCGGCTCGCCGTAATAGCCTTTCATGATGTTGACGCCAGAAACCCACAACATTCCCACCTCACCCGTTTTGCACAGTTCCCCGGTATCCAGATTCAGCACCTTCACACTCACCCCCGGCATCGGGAACCCGATCGACTCATCTTTCGGATTCGGTTCGGCACCGGAAAAGTGGCGGGACGGTGGAATATTGGCGGCGACGACCGGCGACGTTTCCGTAATCCCGTAGCCCTGAATCGGACGAACGCCGAAACGGTTTTCGTACTCGTCCATCAGTGCCACCGGACATCTTTCCGCACCGGAGACGACCAAATTGACGGAACTCAAGTCGTCCCGCTCCATCCGTCGGGCATACGTTCGGAGAAACGTCGGCGTTCCGACCAACATCGTCGGACGGTATTTGCGGCAGAGCTTCGCAATCGGACGGACTTCCAATGGCGAATAGTGGTAATACCCTTTCATGCCGCGTGTCAACACCGTCCAGAGCGTTCCCGTAAAGCCAAACGAGTGGAAAAACGGCAAAACACCAATCGCGCTGTCGTGAGACCCGATGTGGAAGAAATTGGCATAGCACGCGATATTGGAGCCGATGTTTTTGTGCGTCAACATCACCCCTTTCGGGATTCCGGTGGAGCCGGAGGTGAAGATGATCGTCATCGTATCGTCGGGATCGATTTTGTCCAGCCCCAGCACCTTGTACAGCATTCCCAACGGCATCACTTTGGCCTGAAACGCGCAGACCAGTTTGTCCCAGAGCGTCACTTTCGGAACGTAGTCCTCCAGATAGATCACCTCGCACGAAGGCTGGAACTGGAATTTCTCCATCACCTTGCGGCTGGTCAAAAGGTGCTTCATCCCCACCTTTTCGATACACTGGTTCAAAATGTCGGGACTGACGGTATAATTCAGATTGATCGGCACACGCTGGTCGATCGTCAATGCCACATTCGCCAGCACGCCAGGAACACTTGGCGGAATCAACAGCCCGACGTTCTTTTCGTCCTTCTCCAGAATATGCTTCCGCAGCAGTCGGCGGAAAATCAACGCCCGCAGCAGTGCATTGGAACCGGTCAATTCCATCCCCGTCGAGTCCGCAATCGCCAATTCGTTGGGAATCGTCTTTTTCCACTGGCGAATCACCGCTCGCGCCGGAATCCAGTCGTTGTTGAAATTGTCCGTCTCCGAACCTGTTTTCATAATCGTATTCCTGATAAAGTCATGTTCGAGATCGTAAACGGCTCGTTGCGCCGTCCGAACATCCTGATCGCACAAATTGTAAATCGGTTTCCCGATCTTGACCGTCACTTTCCTGCGAAAATGACCATGCAAAAGGTAACGCCACGAGAAACGCTCCGGCCATTTGCCAAAAAACGTCGTCCCCTTGAAGCTGAAAATGCTTCCATACAGGCCACCAATATACATCGGAATGACCGGCACGTCCCCTTTGCCACGCATCATGTGCCGTATGCCCGGTTTGAAAGGCATGATGATGGCATGGCGAGTGATTCCACCTTCCGGGAAAATCCCCACCACATCCCCTTCCTCCAACGCTTTGCGGGATTCCCGAATCGCGTAAACGGCCGTTCGACCTGGCGCCACGGGAATCGACCGGTACAGAATCGAAAGTTTCTGCATGATCGGCGGCTTTCCGAAAACGTGCCAGTACAAAATCCGGGGAATCCGCTTTCCCAGTGGAAGCAACATCTGCATGATGATTCCGTCCAGGTAACTCACATGGTTGCTGACGAGTACCGCCGGACCCTCCGGTGGCAAATTCTCCACACCCTCCAGCCGAATCCGGTAAAACATCCGTAAAAACCCGACGAGAAGGATTCTGGCGGACAATTTCAGGAAGACGAAAAAAAACGCCACTCCCGCCACCAGCAGACTCACCACCCCCGCGGCAAGCCAAATTTCCCTCGCATTCAACCCCAACCACGAAAAGAGACCAAACGCCCCCGCTCCCAAAAACATGGCGGTGAAGCTCAAAAAGTTACTCCCCGCAATGATTCGACCCCGTTGCGTCTCCTCCCCTTTTTCCTGCATGTAAGCCAAAAGCGGAATGTCGAACAGCCCTGCCGCCACGCCCAGCAAACCCAACAGCGTCGCCGCGTACGTAAACGCTGCCGACGGAAGACTGCCCGTCCCTGGTGGGGTGAAAAACAACAGGCAACTGAAAATTCCCAACCCGGCCATCGCGAACGGCACCGGTTTGAGCGTCACCCCCTGGCGGGAAATCCACCCGGCCAGAAAACTCCCCACGCCGATCCCCATCGTGAGAATCCCCAGCAAATAGCCGACTTCCGTCTGCCCGTTCGGTCCGACCAGCTCCGGCAGGGCAAATTTATCGATCGTGGTCTGTGCCAGCGAAGCCAGCCCCCAGTAATACGCACTCCCCAAGGCCACCAGCAAAATCGCCTGATGATTCCACAAATAGCCCAAATCGCGGAAACTCTGCCTCACGGGATTCCACGAAAATGGCCGTTGCGGATTCGCTGCCCGCAATCGTCCGACCATCAGCGAAGTCAACAGTCCCAGCGTCGCCACTCCCAGCAAAACGCTGGCGGAGAGCCACAACGCGTGTTGTCCCGGAGCCGACGAAAGATGTTTCCCCGCCGTGCCTTCCAGCGTCGTCGCCGCGTAGAGCCATCCTCCCAGGAATGTTCCCAGGATAATCGCTGCCATCGTCGTCAGACCAATCCAACCGTTCGCCTTGGCAATGTTCTTTTCCGAAACAATCTCCGGTATACAACTATATTTGGCCGGACTATAAAACGTACTTTGCAACCCCATCGCAAAAAGAACGACAAACAGCAGCCACGGATTCCCCAGGTAAATCGCTCCCACCCCGGCAGCCATGATGAGAATCTCCGCCACCTTGCAGCCAATCATCACCGACCGTTTGCTGAACCGATCCGCAAAAAATCCGCCATACCCGGAAAACAGAACGAACGGCAGGAGAAAAACCATCCCACCAAGTGTCAGCGCAAGTCCTGCTCCGTAGTCGTAATCTTCGTACATCACGCCGAATCGGGCTTTGCCTATCGGAATAATCAGCCAGCGAAAGATGTTGTCGTTCAGCGCTACCGTAAATTGTGTCAGCAACAGTCCCAGAAAACTCCACGATAAAAGCCCTCTGGAAGATGATGTTTCAGACAGGTTGTCACCAGGCAGAGCGGAATTCGTCTCATTCTTCTTCATATCGTATCCGTCCATCCCCATTCCCCCTATCCTGTTTCATTTTATCATAACACGAAACCCAGGATTTGGGTAGGGAAAAAGTGTCAAATTTCTGTAAATATCTCCAACCCTCCCCCCCTTATCTCTCCAAAAACAAGAGGCAGAATCCCTATTATACCTCAAAATTAAAATCTGAAAAGGATGAATGTAAAAGAAATGTAAAAATATTAATGAGATAATGATTAATGAGATAATGGGATCCCAATACCTACAAAGAAAACTGATCGGAGTTTCCTTGTATCTTCCCTTTCACCTGGCAATACAAGCCAGAACCAGCATCATTAATCATTGCCCTTGACGTAATCGATACAATCCTTATAACCGATTCTTTTTCGCATAAATTTTTAAAATTTTCGTTGTAAAAGGTGTGAGGATATTATCATTATTCCAAATATATGGTATATTACAAATAGAGGAGTCTACAAACCTCCCGTGGAAACTGGTCTTCTGTTTGCGAGGAATGGAAGGGTTTCGGAGGGTAGATGGATTGACAGGGAGTGGCAATCCGTTGGATGGAGAATCTTGCGGAAGGGATTGGAAAACCATGTTCAGAAATATTCTCGTTATTGCGGTTGCTGGGATTTTGTATCTGGTCTTTACGAACTGCCAGTTCGATGTGTTTACCTGGAAAGATTCCAATAATCTGGAGCGTATTGTCATTACTCCCAAAAATCCCCAACAGCCATCCGATCATGCCATCTATCCTGAGGCGTTGGAGACGGACTCCCGGCTGCAACATCAAAAAGGACCTGTCGGGCTGGGGAGTTATACGTTTAAAAACGCGGTTAAAATGATTCCCAGCAACAAAGAACCGCAGGAAGAACAGACGGCCTCACGCGGACGTTATCCACGCACGCACTCGGTGGGAAGCCCGGAAAAGGAGGAGCCGCTGGCCACCCCGGAACTGCAAGGGGAGAAAGCCACCCCGGAAAAACAGACCGGCACCAACGTTTCCGCCATGGACCAGGTTCGCGAGGCATACGGCCAAAAAGAGGAGAAAAAACCGGATGTTCCCGAAGAGGAATCCTATGCGGGCATCGTTTCGCCAAGGGTCTGCGAATCTCCTGAAGAAATCCTGATCGGCTCTTTCAATATCGATCCGTGGGATCAGGAGGATATGTTGTATCCGCAGTTGCTGGATGAACTTCTGGTGACGCTGGCGCAGTTCGATCTGGTGGCGGTGCAGGGAATCAAAACGGATCAGGTGGCAATGCTGGAAGATTTGGCCCGACGTTTGAGTCGCCGTGCAGGGAGGAAGTTTCACTACGTCGCCGCCGTGGCGCGATTGCAAAACACGCCCAACGACCCGGTTCCGGTCTTCTTTTACGACACGACGACCATGGAAGTCGATTCCCGAACCGTTTTTTATGCTGGAAAACCGGGGAAACCGTTTGTCTTTCCGCCGTTGGTGGCGAAATTTCGCACGAAAAAAACTGCCCCGGAAAAAGCGTTTACGTTTTTGGCGGTGAATATGAACCTCTTTCCGACTTACGAAGCGTACGAGATGGAGTATTTGCCGGATGTTGTGCGAGTGGTGCAGGAAAATACGATGGAGAATGGGAAGATGGAGGACGACATCCTCTTTCTGGGACATATCGGCATCGACCCGGATAAAATCCATATCCGAAACCGCTCGTTTCACGAAAATCTGAGTTGGGCAGTCGTGGGACTGGCGACGAACACCTGGGGAAAGTATCGGCTGACAGCCGAGAACATATTCTTCCTCACTCAGGCAACTTCCGAGTTTGCCGGTGCAGGTGGTGTCTGGGATTTGCGGGAACAGTTCCAGCGAAAAAGCCAGATTCCCTTCGATCAGACCCCTGTCTGGGCCAAGTTCAGTATTTACGAAGGGGGAAAATAAACCTCCCTTTCCAAATAAAAAAGGAGGAACGCAATCGCCATTCCTCCCTTTTTTAGGGTTACTTTTGGTGGAGAACTTATTCCGCCACGAATTCTTCGATCAACGCGAACGCTTTTTCGAGATTTTCCATACTGGTGGCAAAACTGGCACGTGCGTAACCGGGAGCGCCAAACGCACTTCCCATGACCATCGCCACCCCCTTCTTCTCCAGAAGTTCCAGACACCAATCGGTATCGGTGGCAATCATTTTGTCGCCATATTTTCGCCCCAGGTGAGCGGAGATGTTGATGAAGGCGTAAAACGCCCCCCCCATGACCGGGCAGGAAAGTCCCTGAATCTCCTCAATCCGCCGGGCACAGAAATCACGACGTTTGGCAAATTCTGCCAGCATGTCCGCCACGCACTGCTGCGACCCCTGAAGGGCAGCGAGGGCGGCATACTGCGAAATGCTGCACGGATTGGAGGTTTCCTGGCTCTGTAAACTGGCCATTTTCTTGGAAACGTCGGCGGGGGCAATCGTCCACCCAATTCGCCAGCCCGTCATGGCATACGTTTTGCTGACGCCATTGACCAGGCAGGTACGCTCTTGCAATCCTGGCCGGACGGTGGGGAAACTGACGAAAACATTGTCGCCGTAAATCAGATTTTCGTAGATTTCGTCGGAGATGACCCAAAGGTCTTTTTCCAGAACCACGTCGGCCAATTCACCCAATTCGTCGCCACTGTACATGCTTCCGGTCGGGTTGGAAGGGCTGCACAGAAGGAGACATTTGGTCTTTTCGGTGCAATTTTCCCGAAGTTGCGCGGCTGTCAACTTGAAATTGTTTTCCTGCCGCGTGGAAACAATCACCGGAACGCCCCCCGCCAGCTTCACCAATTCCGCATAGCTGACCCAGTACGGCGCGGGAATGATGACTTCTTCTCCCTCGTCAATCAGGACGGTGAAAATGTTGTGCAGAGCATGTTTCGCACCATTGGAAACAACGACGTTGGCCAGGGAGTAGTCGAGTCCATGCCGCTCTTTGTACTGCTGGATGACCGCTTCTTTGAGGGCAGGAATGCCAGACGCGACGGTATAATGCGTCTGCCCCGACTGCATGGCGGCAACGGCGGCTTCGCAAATATGCTGAGGTGTGCAGAAATCCGGTTCGCCCAGACTTAAATCATAGACGGTTCGCCCCGCCGCCTTCAATTCTTTGGCTTTGGCGGCCATGGCCAGCGTGGCAGACGGTTCCAGTGCCTGGATTCTGCGGGAAAGGTTTGATTTCATGGATCATTCTCCGATTTATCTGGGACTTTCAATGACGGGTAGAAACGTCTGCATTATAACAAAATATTTTCACGAGGGTAGGGGGCGGCTACAAGGTGACTGTTTCCCCAATATTGACGCTTCCCCAATATTGACGCGGCACGAGGTGTGTTCCTGCTTCCCGAAGTGGTTTTCCGGGGGGCATGAGTCCGAAAAATTTCCGGGAAATCCATAATTTTTCAAAAACCTGGGCGGAAAGAGCGTTCACCCCCTACCATCGTTCTGTTTTTTCGGTATCCTATACAAAAAGGAGTGGAAAAATGGTGACATGCGCAATGATTTCTCTCGGATGTCCGAAAAATCTGGTGGACAGTGAGCAAATGCTGGGACTTTTGCAAAAAGAAGGACTGGAGGTTTCGTGGGAAGAGGAAAACGCGGAGGTGGTGCTGATCAACACGTGCGGTTTTCTGGCGGCTTCACGGGAGGAAGGTCTGGAGCAGATTCATGCCATGGAAGTCCTGCGTCGTGACCCGAATCGTCCGCTCCAATGCCTGATTGTGGCGGGCTGCCTGGTTTCGCGAGACCGGGAAAAACTGGTGGCGCAGTGTCCCGATGTGGATGCGTTTCTGGACGTTTTTTCCCGAGATGCCGTGGTGGAAGTGGTTCGGCAAATGGGCGTTGGGAAAAAGGAACCACCGCGGAAGTTGGAAAATCGGCTCTACTGTGGCGGTACGGAAGGGATTGCGCGGGATGAGAATCGATTTCCTCTTTTGCCGTCGCACGTGGCGTATTTGAAGATTGCGGAGGGGTGCAATCGCCGCTGTGCGTTCTGTGCCATTCCCAACATTCGCGGCAAATTTGTCAGCAAACCGCTTGAGGAAGTCCTTGTGGAAGCGCGAAATTTGGTGAAAAGTGGGGTTCAGGAGCTGATTCTCATTGCGCAGGAAACCAGTTTTTACGGAAAAGATTTGGCAGACGGCAAAACCTCTCTGGCCGCGTTGATTCGGGAGTTGGGAAATTTGGAGGGGCTGCGTTGGATTCGCGTGATGTATCTTTATCCGCAGCATTTTGATGACGATTTGATCGATGCACTGGCAGAGACGCCGCAGGTGGTGCCGTATTTGGACATGCCGCTACAGCATATCAACAATCGGATTCTCAAGTCGATGCGGCGATCCGTTTCGCGGACCGAGACACTGGCACTTCTGGAACGGCTTCATGCGCAGATTCCGGGGCTGGTTTTGCGGACGGCGGTCATTGTGGGGTATCCCGGCGAAACGGACGCGGAATTTGAGGAACTGATGGCCTTTTTGCGAAAACAACGATTTCCCCGACTGGGCGTTTTTCAGTTTTCCCCGGAGGAGGGAACGCCGGCTGCGGAAATGGAACATCCCGTTTCGCGGAAGGTGGCTCGGAAACGAACGGAAAAAGTGATGGCCTTGCAGCGTCAGATTTCTGCCGAGTGGGTACGCCGGCAAATCGGCACGACGCTGGACGTGATTCTGGACGTGGAATTGGGTGAAGGGAAGTGGTTGGGGCGAACGGCGTACGACGCACCTGATGTGGACGGCAAAGTTTTTGTCACAGGAAAAGGGCTGGCTGTCGGAACGATTGTCCCGTGCGAAATAGTGGGTGGGGATGACTACGATTTACAGGCCATTGCCCGACAGGAACCGATAGATTAGATTGCGGCAACCAGGCAACTTAAAAAACAGAGCAGCCATGGAACTGAAGACCTTCAAACGTTATCGGATGGAAATCGACCTTCGACAAACGGCCTTGGAAATTCCGCCCTTACCGCAAGATTATTATGTGGAGCCGTGGAGCCGTTCCCTTCTGGAGGCTCATGCCACGGCACATTATCTGAGTTTCCGCGACACCCCGGACGCGACGTTGTTTGGCAATTTTCAGACGTTTCGCGGATGTCGGCGGGTGATGGAGAACATTTTCACCCGACGAAATTTTCTTCCCGCGGCGACGCATCTGATTGTCTACCATCCGGCAGAATCGTTTCATACGGAGTTTGTGGCGACGATTCAGGGAGTTCTCGACGCTCACGGTCAGGGGGCGATTCAGAACATCGGCGTTGTTCCCAACCATCAGGGAAAAGGACTGGGGAAGATTCTTCTGCAACTCTCCTTGCGTGGCTATCAGGAATGGGGGGTTCGGATTGCGAATTTGGAAGTGACCTCCGACAACACTCGCGCCTTGCGGCTCTATTCCCAAACGGGCTTTCGGATTACGCAGGTATTTTACAAAGCCGCCACCCCGCGACAATGAAAAGAGGTGCCCCTTGAAAAAAGGGGGGAAATTTCTTACGATGGAGGGTGGTAAAATTTTTTGCCGATAGAATGGATGAAAAAGAATAAAATCAGGGAGAAATCAATGAATCGACGCGATGTTTTGAAATCATTATCCGCACTGGCTGCGGTCGGAATCCTGCCTCACAACCTCGACGCGCTGGCTGCCGCAGGCAAATATGGCCTGAAGCAGTCGGTCTGTCTCTGGTGCTACAACGGTTATCTGAAAAAGAACCACCTTTCCCTGGACCAGTTCAGTGAATTTTGTGCCAAACTGGGACTGAAATCGATTGAGTTGACCGGGCCGAACGAGTGGGAAGTGATGAAGAAGCATGGCCTGATGTGCGCCATGGTTCCCAGCGGAAGTATCCCGAAAGGGTTCAATCGGCTCGAAAACCACGAGGAACTCATCGGCGTTACCAAAGCGGCTATCGACCGTGCGGTGGCGTGGAACTTCCCCAACGTCATCTGTTTCTCCGGCAATTGCGATGGCATGGACAAAGAAGAGGGACTACGCAACTGCGTCACCGGCCTGAAACAGGTGATTCCCTACGCCAAAGAAAAAGGGATTATTCTGAACATGGAATTCCTCAACTCGATCAATCATAAGGATTACATGGGAGACAAAACCGACTGGCTGGTGCGGCTGGTACACGAACTCGATTCGCCGCATTTCAAGGTGCTTTACGACATTTATCACGCCGCCATGATGGGCGAAGACCCGATTCAGGACATCCGCGAACACCACGACTGCTGGGGACATTACCACACAGGCGGATACCCCGGACGGGCGGAAATCGACAAGGCATCGCAGGAACTCGATTACGTCGCGATCATGCGGGAAATTGCCAAAACCAATTATCAGGGGTACGTCGGACAGGAATTTTGTCCACGGCGGGATGCGTTGAAGAGTCTGGAAGAGGCTGTGGCGCTGTGCGACATTTGAGAACGCCCGAAAGGGAGAGTGTGAAAGAAATAGTTGTGGAGAGCGGTTTCCGGTGCAATATACCCCGGGCATCTCTCCAGAAGGGTCAATCCACCAACTCCGCAGGTTGAAATTGATTTACTCCCTGGCTATTTGTTTCACACCCTCCCGGCAAGTTTCTGAAAAAACATTCTTTTTCGGCTATTTTTTCCAAGTTCTCCCTAATCTCCATGATTCCAGGTTGGACAAACTGTCAGGAAAGTGTGGAGGGTTTCCTTGTATTATTTCCAGAGGAAGGTATAATGGGAGTTTTGAGATTTTCGATGAATCCGCAAGAATACCTCCAGACAACCGACTTTTCCTATCGCCAACAGTGGGGACAGTTTTTCACTCCACCGGTGGTGGCCGATTTTATGGTGGAATGGCTCTTGCGGAAACCGTGCGAGACGTTGTTCGACCCGGCGTTTGGGTTGGGTGCTTTGGCAACGGCGGCGTGGCAGCGAAACCCGAAAATCCGCGTGCAGGGAATGGAAATTTGCCCAAAAATCCTGGATGCCTGGAAAAAAGGGGAAAAAGCTGGTTTTGCGGAAGTCTGTCAGGGAGATTACCTTCTTCACTGGGGAGCGGCGCGGGATGCCATTGTGTGCAATCCGCCTTACCAACGATTCCAGCATTTCCGCAATCGCGGGGAAGTGTTTTCGCTGTTCGAGCAGCACCTGGGAATTCGGCTTTCCGGCTACACCAACATGGCGTCGGCTTTTTTGGTGAAATCGGTGTCGGAGTTGTGCGTCGGCGGCCGTTTGGCTTATTTGATGCCTCTGGAATTTTTGAATACCGGTTATGGCGTGCCGGTGAAACGATTTTTGACGCAGCAGGGAAAAATTGTTGCGTTGGGGAAGCTCCGGTGTGAGACGGAGGTTTTTCCCGAAGTGATGACGACGGTGGGAATTCTATTTTTTGAGAAAGGAAAACGAAGCGGAAAGACGATTTTTTACAACCTTTCTTCCCTGAGCGACCTGTCGAAAGCGTTTCGGCAAGGGACGGCGTGGGGAGGTTTGACCCCAGAGAAAAAGTGGGAGCCATTTTTCCAGAATCGGCGTCCCGCGACCGTTACCGCAGGTTGGATACCTCTGCGGGAGTGGGGAACTTTTCAGCGGGGGATTGCTACCGGGGCGAACGCGTTTTTTACGATGAATGAAGAGGAGCGAAAGGGGAGAGGACTCTCCCGTCGGGAGGTGATTCCCTGTGTGACGAAGAGTCGCCAGATGACCCAGCCCGTGTTGCTCCCGGAAGATGTGAAGCGGCTACAGAAAGCGAATGCCGCGATTTTTTTGTTGCACCCTCAAGAACCGTTGTCCCGGAACATGCGACGTTACTTGCAGGAAGGCGAAGCGCAGGGGATTCCTCGGCGGTTTTTAACGCGGCACCGCCACCCCTGGTATCGGCAGGAGAGAAAAGAGCCTGCACCGATTTGGATTGGCGTTTTTTCACGTCAGGGGTATCGCGTGGTTCGGAATTTGACCAATACCCGGCATTTGACGTGTTATCATGGCTTTTATCCCAACGAAGAAGGGAAAAAGCATATCGACGCACTGTTTCTGTTCTGGATGTCCCGCACGGGTCGGGAAACGATCCTCCAACAGATGCGTTCTTACGGCAATGGTTTGTACAAACTGGAGCCAGGCGACTTGAACGCGATTTGGATTCCAGGCAAAAATTTCTGGAAACGATGGAGTCCGCAGGAAATTGCCCAGGAAATGACATACGTACGACAGCACGGCCAGCTTTCCCAGGAAGCAGAAACGAAATTTAATGATTAATGATGGGCGATAGGTGCCGTTGTACGGTTTACGATTATGAGAGAATAGAGGAAAAATGAATCCTTACATGGATAAAAATTTGTGTCATAAAAATACGCTGCCGATCTCTTTGGAAGAAATGTCGGAGCATGGTTGGGATCAGGTCGATGTCGTTTTTGTGACAGGCGACGCGTATGTGGATCATCCGTCGTTTGCCGCGTCGCTTTTGGGACGGTGGCTGGAGGCTCACGGTATTCGCGTGGCGATTTTGTCGCAGCCGGACTGGAAATCGTGCGACGCGTGGCGAAAATTCGGGAAACCGCGACTCTGTTTTGCGGTCAGTGCGGGAAATATGGACTCGATGGTGAATCACTATACCGCGAACCGCAAGATTCGGAACGTCGATGCGTACACGGCTGGCGGCAAGATTGGAATGCGACCGGATCGAGCAACGGCGGTTTATTGCCAACGTGCCCGCGAAGCGTTTCCGGGGGTGCCGGTGCTGGCCGGAGGGTTGGAGGCCAGTTTACGGCGGTTAGCACATTACGATTACTGGAGCGACAAGGTGCGACGTTCCGTTTTGCTCGATTCCAAGGCCGATTTGCTGCTTTTCGGGATGGGGGAATTGTCGTTGTTGGAGGTGATTCGTCGGCTGGACGCAGGGACGGCGGTGGAGGAAATTCGCGACATTCCCGGCACGGCGTATCGGCTTGGTGCGTCGGAATTTCTGGAAAAAGAGGGGGAGGAGTCGCGTATTCGCATGGAAGCTCTTCCCGAATCGGTGGTGATATTGCCGAGTGTGGAGGAGGTGCAGGCGGAAAAAGCGTCGTTTGCGGCCATGACGAAGCAGATTTACGACGAGCTGAATCCCTGGTCGGGACGGCCGTTGTTCCAGCAGTGCGGCACGGAGGCGGTGGTGGTGAATCCTCCCGGACGGCCCCTTTCCACGGAGGAGATGGACGCGATCTATTCGCTTCCGTTCACTCGCCGGGAACACCCTTCCTACGGCGAAGAAAAAGTCCCGGCATTGCAGATCGTCCAGGATTCGGTGCAGGCGGTTCGTGGCTGTTACGGCGGGTGCGCGTTCTGTGCGATTGCGGCTCACGAGGGGAAGCAGATTCAGTGCCGTTCGCAGGAATCGATCGTTTCGGAGATTGCAACGATTGCTTCCGACACGCATTTTTCCGGCACGATTACCGATATTGGCGGCCCGACGGCGAACATGTACGGCACGGGCTGTACCAACGCGGAAGCGCGACGGGCTTGCAAACGGACGAGTTGTCTGTATCCTGAAGTCTGTGGGAATCTGGACACTTCGCATGAAGCGTATCTGGGCGTTTTGCGGGCGGCACGTGGCGTTGCGAATGTCCGTAACGTCTTTATCGCGTCGGGAATTCGGACAGATTTGGCGCGGAAGAGTCCCGAATTTCTTCAGGAACTGGTCGAACACCACGTCGGTGGGCATTTGAAAGTCGCTCCTGAACACTCCGTGGCACGGGTTTTGGCCTGTATGCGAAAGCCGACGATCGACGATTTCGACGCCTTTACGGTGGAATTTGAGGAAGCGGCGGAAAAAGCGGAAAAAAATGTCTATACCGTGCCGTATTTCATTGCGTCGCACCCGGGATGTGACCTGGAGGCGATGTTGGAATTGGCCGTTTACCTCCACAACAACGGGTATCGCCCGCAGCAGGTGCAGGATTATCTCCCCGCTCCGTTTGCGATTTCGACGTGCATGTACTACACCGGTCTCGACCCGATGACGGGAGAGGAAGTGTACGTTCCGCGAGGCGACCGGGAACGGCGTTTGCAGCGTGCGTTGTTGCAGTATTACAAGCCGGAAAACTATCATGCCGTGCGGGATGTTCTGGAGCGTCTGGGGCGGGAAGATTTGATGGGGGATGGGGTGGAATGCCTCATCAGAAGTTATCCGCCCGCCGAAAATGGGGCAAAACCCGAACGTGCCCGTGCCGAAGGAGGAGGTTACCGCCAGCGCAGCCGGGAAGAAAACGCTCAGCGGGAACAGCGTGCCATGCAGCGAATCACCCAACGGGAACGATGGGGGCGGGAGCGAGATCGGGAGGAGAGCCCGGAAAAACGTTCCTCGGATCGATACGCCAAACGTCAGTTCAATCACCGACCGGAACGGCGTTGGGAAGACCGTCAGGAACGACGCTGGGACGACCGGCCACGGGAAGGACGGGAAGGACGGCGGGAAGACCATCGTAACGATCATCGTCGGGATTTCCGCAACGACGACCGTCGGGAAGATCGTGGCGGGAATCGGGAATTTCGCCGGGAATCGCGGGGAGATTTTCGTCCCGACCATCGGCGAGACAACCGTCGTGACCATCGGGAAGGTGATCGTGGCGGACGTTGGGAAAATCGACGAGAGAATTATCGGGGAAATGACCGGGACAATAATCGTGGAAATGACCGGGGGAACCGGTGGGAAAATCGGCGGGAGGAGAAGCCTTTTTCCAGAGATGACCGTCCGCCGCGTCGGAATTTCGACGACCGCCCGCCACGGCGTGAATGGCAGGAACGGCGACCTCGGCAAGACGATTCGGGAAATACCGACCGTCCGGCACCGCGTCAGTGGGATGCGGACAGCACCGACCGACGGAGCGTTTCCACCTGGCGTCCGCGTCGTGAGGAACCGCGTCGGGAAGGATTTCGCCGGGATGACCGCCGGGATGACTCTCGCCGGGAGGGGCGTCGGGATGATTTTCGACGCAATGACCGACCGGATTTCCGGCAGCGACGTGGCGACGACTCCCGTTTTCGCTCTCGTGATGACCGCGACTCCAAGCCACGGGAACGCTCCGATGACTGGAAACCACGGGAACGCTCCGGTGAGTGGAAGCCACGAGAACGTTCTGGTGAGTGGAAGCCACGGGAGAATCGTGACGGCTCCTTCCGCCGAAAAGATGGTTTTCGCGGCAAACGTTTTCCAGGTCGATAAACTTTACGCAATGGGAAACAGGTCTTTTGGCCAGGGGTAGCGCGGCTTGCGCCAAGGCGATAGCCGCTTGCCCGCCAAGATTTGAAGCGTCGTGGGAGAGGAAACCTTTCTATAGAAAGTGTTTCCTCCCCAGACCCCTCCTTCCCAAGATTTTTATTTGCCGCTACGCGGCTTTTATTGTCATTATTATTTATCATGAATTTGCGGTTGGTTTCTTACAATTTGGGAATTATATCGCTGCTGATTGCCTGTGCGATGGTTTTCAGTATGGTGTGGGCTTTGCCGTGTCTGGGTGGGGTTTGGGAGTATGAGCGTCGGGGAGTGTTGGGGCTGGGATTTTCGATTCTGGTGTCCGGGCTGTTGAGTTTCTTCTTCTTTTCGCAGGGAAAAGAGGCAAAACAGGCTCCTCTGTTCCGTCGGGAAGCGTACGCCATTGTTGGGCTGGGGTGGATTACGGCGGCGATTTTGGCCAGTTTGCCGTATTGGTTGAGCGGAACGTGCCGGGGGGTGGAGACGCCCATGTCGGTGGTGGACGCTCTGTTCGAGTCGGTTTCGGGATTGACGACTTCGGGTGCCACGATTTGCTCGGAGTTGGAAGACCCCCGGTGGATGCCGCGATGTATCCTTTTCTGGCGTTCAACGACGCATTTTATCGGCGGTTTGGGGATTATTGTGCTGTTGGTGGCTCTTTTGGACACGGGGATGTCGGGAAAGTCGCTCGTCCAACGGGAATTGACCGGGCCACGGCAGAATCTGCAATCGTACACGCGGACGCAGATGATCGTTCGGCGGACAGTTTCGGTCTATCTGTTGTTGAACGTTTTTTTGACGGCACTGTTGCTGGTGGCGGGGTTGTCGGTTTTTGACGCGCTGTGCCACTCCTTCGGCACGATTGCCACGGGCGGTTTGGGGACGTACAACGACAGTCTGATCCATTTTCGCACGGCGGAAGGGGTTCATTTTCGGCTGGTGGAATGGGGAATGGCGACGTTCATGTTCCTGTCGGGAATGAATTTGCTGGGGCTGTTTTTTGTGGCGACGGGGAACTGCGGCTGGCTCGTTCGGAAGACGGAGTGGCAGGTTTACGTTTTGATTGTTGCCGTGGCCGCTCTTCTGATTTTTCAGACGGAATTTTCCTCGTTTGAGAGTTTGGAAGAAGGCCTTCGAGTCAGTTTTTTGCAAGTCTCCTCCATCATCACGACGACCGGTTATGCCAGTGTGGATTACGTTTACTGGCACCCTTTTGCGCAGGGGATTCTCTTTTTACTGATGTTCGTGACGGCCTGTTCGGGGAGTACGAGCGGTGGTCCGAAAGTGGTTCGTTACGTCCTGCTGTTCAAGATTTTGCGGCTGGAAATGGAGCGAGCCTACCGTCCGGCAATCGTCCGTCCGCTCTATTTCAACGGCGAACGGATTGTCAACGATGCCCTTTCCCGCAGCGTTTTGCTTTATTTTGCGATGATGTTTGTCACGCTGCTGATTTCGTGGCTGGCGATTATGTTTTGCGAGCCGAATACGCTCTGGTCGCATTTTGATCACCCGATGCAATGCAAGGCTTTCGACCTGTTCAGTGCCATCGTGTCGCACTATTCCAACGTCGGACCAGGTTTCGGGAGCGTCGGACCGATGAGCAATTTCGGCAACCTTTCCACCCCCTCGAAATTCATCCTACTTTGTGATATGCTCATTGGAAGGTTGGACTTTTTTGCGATTTTACTCCTCTTTTCACCGGCGTTTTGGAAAAAGTGAGGACGGTATGCTCTGGGCGATTGGCGATATTCATGGCTATTCCCTGTCGCTGCGGCGGCTTCTGGATCGGATTGCACCGGAACCGGAAGATACGGTGGTGACGTTGGGAGACTACATCGACCGCGGTCCCGATACGCGAGGGGTTTTGGAGCGACTCATACAGCTACAAAAAGAGTGTCATTACGTTCCTCTGCGGGGAAATCACGAGGCGATGTTGCTGGCGATCTGGCTGCGGCACCAGGTCTTGGGCAAAAAACGCCCGTTCAGCTTCCGCAAATTCCTCCGTCGGCAGTGGACGTACTGGACGGTCGGCAAATACCGTGCGGAAACGATTCGGTTTCCTGAGTGGGTGCTTTTGGGAGGGCGACAGACGCTGGCCTCCTACGGTCCGAATGTCTGGCAGATTGAGCAAATCCCAACCGACCACCTCGAATTCCTCCAGCAAACCCGCCTTTATTACGAAACCCCGGACGCGATTTTTACCCACGCCGCGTATCTCCCGGAACTTCCCATGGAGGAACAGCCCTCGGAAGCACTCCTCTTTCACCGACTGCGAGAATCAATTCCCGCACCGCACTTTTCCGGGAAAAAAGTCTACGTCGGCCATTCCGCCCAGCGCCAGGGAGAAATCCTCGACGTCGGCCACCTCATGTGCATCGACACCTTCCTCTACGGCGGCGGCTGGTTGACAGCCATCGAAGTAACTTCGGGACAAATCCTCCAAATCGACGCGGGCGGAAGAATGCGAGGAGGTTGACTAATTGATAATTGATAATTGATACTGGTTGAGGGTTGAGGGTTGAGGAAGGGGTTTTGAAAAATGGTAGAAGATGTTAAGAAAACACGGCGAACGAAAAAAATAGCGACCGCAGCGGAGAATTTGCCGCAGCATGTCCCGCCGCACGACCTCGATATGGAACGGGTGGTGCTGGGAAGCGTGATGCTCGACCCGGAAGTGTTCGACGACGTGGTAATGCTGCTTCGAGAGCAAGATTTTTATCTGGAACAACACCAGATTCTCTTCCACGAAATGGAGGAACTCAGTCGTGCCAACCGTCAAATCGACGAGATGATTCTGATCAACCACCTGCGAAATGTAAAGAAATTGCAGCAGGTTGGCGGGGTGGAATATCTGGCGGAAATCCTCCACAGCGCTCCCCATGCCGCTCATGCGAAAGCGTATGCGGAGATTCTGCGGGACAAGGCGAAATTGCGACAACTGATTCATGCCAGCAACGCGATTTTGCAGAGTGCCTACGAACCGGATGTGGAAATCGACAAACTCGTTTCGCAGGCGGAGGAAAAGATTTTTGCGGTACACGACGAGCGTTCCAACGATTCCGTGGCCGATATTCACATGGTTTTGGATGAAGTCTGGACGAAAATCGATATTTTTTCGCGGGAAGGTGGTTCCGTGGGAATTCCGACCGGTTTTATCCGGCTGGACGAATTGACAGGCGGTCTGCACAATTCGGAATTGATTATTCTGGCCGCCCGCCCAAGTATGGGAAAAACAGCGTTTGCCACAAACATTGCCGACTCGGTTGCCATTGCGCAGAATCGTGGCGTCCTGTTCGTCAGTCTGGAAATGGCACGTCAGGAACTCGTCATGCGCCTGCTCTGCGGAAGAGCCAAAGTGGACAGCCAGCAACTGCGTCGCGGTCGTCTTTCCCGGTCGGAGAAATCGAGCCTCCAGGAAGCCTCCAGTCAGATGATGGACGCTCCGTTTTTCATCGACGATTCCCCCAGCCGTACCGTTTCGGAAATTGCCGCCACCGCGCGCCGTCTGAAACGTCAGGGAAAGTTGTCGTTGATTATCATCGACTATTTGCAACTGATTAAAGAGGACAATTCCCGGGATTCACGTCAGGAACAGGTCTCCAAAATTGCCCGACGACTGAAAGGCCTGGCACGTGAGATGGACGTTCCGGTCATCTGCCTCTCCCAGTTGAACCGCCAGACCGAAGCGACGGGCGACCACCGTCCGAAATTGAGCCAACTCCGCGAATCAGGTGCGATTGAGCAGGATGCCGACGTGGTGATGTTCGTCCATCGGGAAGAATACTACCATGCCGGAGACCGGGATTACATCGAGAAAAAACAGTTGGCAGGCAAGGCGGAAATTATCATTGCGAAACAGCGTAACGGTCCGACCGATACCATCCCCCTGGCGTGGATTGCGAAACAGACCAAATTTGAGAATCTGGCTAGCCCGGTGTATCAAGACCTGGAAGAATTTAGTGAGTATGAATAGAAAAAAGGCTTTCCTGGCCATGAAAATTCACATTTTCCGCAAACCTTTGCGTTTTTGAATCTCTTCCAGTGGTACCACCGCCCCACGATTGCACCCCTTGCAGGAACGGGAGATTTTCTCCCATTCCTCCAGGTTTTCCAGATTGGAACTCCAAAAAGGCCAGGTGCGGCACTGAATCGGACGTTCTTCATAAACTTTGCAGCGTCGCTGGAAGCGGTCGAAAAAAATGCAGTCGCCATTCGGCAATTCGATCAGACTCTTCCGCCGTCCCACCTTTTTGACGAAACGGTTTTCAAAAGCCTCAAAATCGATTCCCAAACGGTCTGCCAGATGTAAAATTTCCTCCTCGGAAACCCAGATATACCCCGGTTCCCCGGTACAACAACAACCACATTCCTGGCACTCAAACGCCAGCCCGGCTTCGTACCAGACCTTTTCTTCATCCATTTTCTCTCCCCTTTCCTCCGAAATTACTCTATCGGCACCACCCAGCCTTTCACAATTCCGAGAAATGTCCACTTCTTCCAGTCAAAATAAAGTTTCGCGTCTCCTCTCCGCTGGATGGCATAACGTTTCGTTGCGGAATGATAAATGCACGTTCCAAGAATCAGCTCTTTTTTCGGTGTCATCCAGGCCAGTCTTCGATTTTCCTCCACGATGGGAGAGGCATGCAAAAGAAGCGAATAACCTTTCTGAACGCGCGAACAGGAAGGAGGTGCCTCTTCCACGTAAAGAGAAAGATAGGGATAAAAGGAGCCTTTGGAAAATTGTTGTCGACCGGAATACTCCTCCGAAAGCGTGACCGTATTTCCCCGTATCGTCCCCAACCGAGGTATTTCATCATAACTCTTCGTCGATTTTCGCTTCAAAAGGGTAATGGCTCGCGAACAGTTGGGAATCCGTTTCAGATACCCTTTTCTTTCCAGTGCATCCAGGTGAGTACGAACGCCATAGGAGGAATGAATTTTCAAGTGCTGCGCAATTTCCCGATAAGAAGGACAAATTCCCTGTCCTGAAATACAACGGGAAAGATAACGCCAGACCTCTAATTGCCGTGGTGTGAGAGATGGTAAAGAATCGAAATTTGAATGTTGTTGACGGCTTTTCATGGATCATTCCTCCTAAAAATACATTCTAACAATAAAACATAACCTGCTCCACTCCAGAAACTCCGCGCCTTTTCCTAAATTTCGTGCCAGGCAAAAGTCCTCAGAAATGGGAGGTTCCCTTTTTATACCACTTCCCTTAAAAATAATGGTAGGGATTGGTAATCCTTTCAGAGAAGTTCCTTCCGAAAAATTATCTCATGGCACCTCCCTTCTGGCAATAAAAACGAAAAAAATTCTTAAAGCCAGTAGGATGATACCATGAAATGTTTCTTTCGACGAATTCTATCTTTAGTATAACCTATTTTCAGTGGAAAAATGTTTTCTCTTTGGTTTTTTTAACCTATTTTTTGCATTTCTGTCCATTACAAAAGTTAAATCGCGAAAAGTTGATGTAACGATAAACTTCTTCATGTTTTGCAAGCCTCTCCCAATCGATTTATCTTCTATTGTATTTTCCACATGCCTCCTATTTTTACACTCCTTCAAAAAAGTTCCCCTCAAAATCTCTGTCCGGGGTAGAAAAAATATTTTTTTGATATATAATGGAAGTTATTATCGTAAAATATTGAAAAATCGCCTGCCGCGAAAAAAATACCCTTTTCCTTTTTACGGATTCCTGTCCCATGTCCGAAATTGCCGTCCAAGTCGATCATGTCTGGAAACGTTTTCACAAAGGGGAATTTCACGATTCCCTGCGAGACGCCATCCCCGCCTTTTTCAAATCACTCGTCGGCAAAACCAACCAGCAAGACCTCGGTAAAGGAGATTTCTGGGCACTGAAAGATATTTCCTTTGAAGTCAAAAAAGGAGAATCCTTCGGAATTATCGGCCATAACGGGGCGGGCAAAAGCACCTTGCTGAAACTCCTCTCCCGAATCATCCGTCCCAACCGCGGCAACATCCGCATGGAAGGCCGGCTCGGGACGCTCATCGAAATCGGGGCGGGTTTTCATGGCGATCTCACCGGCCGCGAAAACATCTACCTCAACGGCACGATTCTCGGCATGAAAAAAGCGGAAATCGACCGCAAGTTTGACGAAATCGTCGACTTTTCCGGCATTGAAGACTTCCTCGACACCCCAGTCAAACGCTACTCCTCCGGCATGCACGCCCGCCTCGGCTTTGCCGTCGCCGCCCACCTCGAACCCGACATCCTCATCGTCGACGAAGTCCTCTCCGTCGGCGATACCGCCTTCCAGAAAAAATGCCTGGGGAAAATGAACGAAGTCACTCGGGAAGGAAGAACCGTGTTGTTCGTCAGTCATAATATGGGTGCGGTGAAAAATTTGTGTCAACGAGCGATTTTGCTTCAAAAGGGGGAGAAGAAGGGGGATGGTCGGGCAGACGAGGTGATACATGGATACCTGCAATCTGTTGGCAATCCTTCGACAGACCTGACGAGTCGAAAATCGTACGATGGTTCTGGTGAAGTTCGATTTACAAAGTTCCTGTTACGGGGACTTCAAACTCGAACAAATATTGTTGGTTTGGGCGAGGGGGTTCGTATTGAGCTACATTTTCACGTGAATAAACCTGTAGAAGATTTTGAATTGTACATCAGCGTTTGGGACGAAAACGACATCAACATACTCCAATTCAACAGTCGTGACGTCCCGCAGCCGATCAAACGATTGGATCGCGATGGTTGTTTCTGCTTTGAGACGCAAATGTTGCCTTTAGCACCGAGAAACTATCGTATTTCCGCGTTGATTATGGATGGGCGGGGCGCAATAGATCGTGTTCTTCACATAGATGATCTCACGGTGGAGGGAAAACGATTCGGGAAAAATGTTTTACTTCGTGCGCCTTATTCACCTCGATGTCTGACGGACTTTTCATTTCACGTAACCGAGGCGACCGAATGAATGCAAGGCTAAGGTACTGGTTGGGAACAACTCTTGACTTGCTAGAGACGTGTGCTTGTCCGCAACATTGGGGACGTGTGAGTGAAATGCGCCAGCGTTTCTGTGTAATTCAAAGTTGGCGCCAGAACCGATACTACCACCAACGTATATTTCAGGAATGGTATCCCGCAAAAGAAAAAAAGATTCGCGAAAAGATGCGGCAAAAACAACCTGTGCGAGTCGGCTTTTTCGTTTCCGAGCCGTCGAAATGGTCTTGTGACTCCCTGTACAAAGCGCTCAGCCAACACGATGCTTTTGAAGCTGTTGTATGTGTATTTCCACAGGTCCAGCGAGGTTTGCCTCTGAAAAAAAATTATTCGAGTAAAGATTTTTCCGCAGGTAGCGTCAAAATCGAAAACCACCTCTCTTTTGCAGAAAGTTATGAAGAGAATATCCGGTTCTACACAGAGAGAGGTTGCTCCGTATTGCGCGGATTTGATATAGGGCACAGGCGTTATGAATCGTTATCGTTTTTCAGAGATTTGGATATCGTCTTTTTAGAACAGCCGTGGGCGATCGTACCGCCAGAGATTTTTGTTTTACCTTTGTCCCGGCAATCGTTAGTCTGCTACATCCCATACGGATTTATGAGTGCTGCTGGAATTGAAAACTATCAATACAATCTCGATTTGCACAATTTTTCGTGGAGAAACTTTGTTGAAACGGATTGGCACAAAGAGCAGTACATTAAATACGGAAAGCGAAACGGGGAAAACGTAGTGGCGTTGGGATACCCCAAACTCGACGCCTATGCATATCCAACCGAAAAACCCGCAGACAAAATATGGAAGTCTGGACTGAACCCCAATGTTCGTCGTGTTGTTTGGGCACCGCACTGGAGTGTTGCGGAAGATATGCTGGTACTTTTTTCTCTCTTCAAAGGAACCTACCGAGAAATCTTAAGTTACGCTCGCAGAACGCCCCAAGTGGACTGGTTGTTTAAGCCACATCCACTACTGTATCAAGAAATAATCCATCGTGGGATTATGTCGACAGAAGAGACCGATGCTTATTATCATGAATGGGCGCAACTTCCCAACGGGCAGGTCTGTTTTGACGGGGGGTATATGGATTATTTTAAAACGTCCGATGCGCTTATAACCGATTCAGTAAGTTTTTTGATTGAATATTTGCCGACTCGCAAACCTATTCTACGATTGCTGTCGGAAAAAAATTTGGGATTAAACGATTTCACAAATCGACTCGTACAATCTTATTATCAGGCAAAAGACATGGAAGGCATTAAAGAATTCCTGTCCCAGGTGGTTTTGCCACAATCGGACACGCGATATAATGAGCGGATGGAAGCGTTGTCCGAATTGTTGAACCTTGGTTCCGCAGGAGAGAGTATTCTGCAATATTTGGTCGAACTGTTCCAATCCGACTGAGGGTGAAAATAACTTCGAATACGAAGGGCTGTTCGACTAAGATGTGTTTCGTTACTAGAAAAGGGGTTTTCTACACTATTCCAAATTTCAAGGAAGGGGTGACAATATGGCAAGAATTTATGGCGAAAAATGTGATTTAAATCACGAGTCCCTCAGGAAGTTTTTTGAAGAACGCTCTAAGAAGAGTATGGAAAGCATTTTGTCCTTAGTTATGTACCAAGACAAGGAAAACGTAGAAAAACGCCATGCCATGGATGTTCAGACGCTGGTGCCCTTGCTTCGCCTTTCTGGTCAATCTAAAATATTCGAAGTTGGTTGTGGGGTTGGTCGCTGGGCAGACGCCCTTCATGATAAGATACAAAAGTACCTAGGCATTGATTTTTCATCAGGATTGATTCAAATTGCCAAAGAACATTTTGGCTACGATAACTGCCTCTTCCAAGTGATGTCTGCCACGCAAATCATCGAACGTGAACTGCTTTTGCCACCACCTTATGATATCATCCTTTTCTCTGGAATTTTGATGTATTTGGATGATGAAGAAATCATCGCATTGTTCAAATTGTTAAATTCTTTCGTTGCTGAACATGCACAGATTGTTGTCCGTGAGCCGGTTTCCATTATAGACGAGCGCCTCACACTGAGAGACTTTTATTCGGAAGGTCTTCAGGCTGAGTATAGCGCAATTTATCGAACGGAAGGGGAAATGATCGATTTATTTAAATCTCTTCATGGCTTCCACGTCACCCATAAAGGATTTTCGTACAGTAGAAACTTGGATTCTAGAGTTGAAACTCAGGCAAAGTACTACCTGTTAGAAAAAGAGAAATGAGAATATCGTGAGTATTATCAAACACGTAATTGTTAGCATGGCGGGCATGGGATCCCGGTTAGGGAAGAACTGCCCAAAGGGGTTGGTTGATATTGGTCAACACAAGCTCGTTTGGTATTTGCTGCAAAACACTTTTGATATTCCAGATGTAAGAATTGTCGTTGGTTATTGTGCCGAAAAGGTAATTGATTACGTTCGATCCATAAGAAACGATGTTACCTTTGTCCATAACGACATTTACGAGACAACGTCATGTGCATTCAGTATTAATATGGGGTGCCGGGATATCGATGAACCCTATTTAATCGTTGACGGAGATTTGTTGCTGAATTGTCAATCGTTCAGGCAGTTTGTCAATCAGACGCAGGACGGAAAAACGTTGATTGGGATAACTCTTGCCAAAACCCAAGACGCTGTATTTGTCGAACTGGATTCCCAAGAGAAGAACATATTGTCATTCACTCGAAAACCTGTATCGAAATGGGAATGGAGCGGGGTCGCGTATATTAACGGATTTACAATTGAATCATCAGAACAGTTCATTTGCGACACCCTCGCAAAACATTTGCCTCTGCGTTGCCAACCGATTGATTGTTACGAAATTGACACACCCGCCGACTATCAACTGGCGCTTGAACACCTTGGCGAGTTGGGATACGATTTGCCCTGACGTATAATGAGAATGGGGGTTGAGGAACGATTGTTTTTATGTTCTTTCGGGTAACGTCGATCAAACGAATTGCCAGTAGAGATGTCCCAAAACATCAAAACATCTAAAGTGTTTTAAGCAATTTATGGCAGATTGGCTGGCAAGACAATTGGTTCCACACTCTGTCTGGTTACAGTCGGTTTTAGATACAATCAATGATCAAAGACTGGAAATAGAACGGTTGAAAAATAATGAAAAGTCCTAAAATTTCCATTATCATCCCGGTATACAACGTGGAAAAATATCTACGTCAGTGTCTGGACTCCGTTGTGAATCAAACGATGCCTGAGATTGAGGTTATTTGTATTGATGACGGTTCGACAGACGGTAGTGGTGCCATTTTAGACGAATATGCAGCGAGAGACTCGCGAATTCATGTTATCCGACAACCCAATCAAGGAGTGGGAGTAGCTCGCAATCTGGGAATTCAACAATCATCTAGTCCCTATATTGCATTTTTAGATTCGGATGACACTTATGAGCCAACACTTTGTGAAAAGGTTTACAGGTTTGCTGAACAATCCGGAGCCGATATTGTTCGTTTTCGCTATCAAAAAATGGATGGAACGAAACTACTGGACAGAACGTTTATTTCAGAGAAAGAAGATACTTGTTTACGGCGATGCCAAATAATTTACAGTGGTGGACCAAACGTGTGGAGTAAACTTTGGCGACGTGATTTTGTGTTGGAAAATCAACTTTGTTTTCCTAATTGGCAGGATGGAGAAGACATGTATTTTGCCATGCATGGAGCGGTTGTGGCGAAAAAACTGTGCCTGTTACAGGATGTTCTCTACAATTACCGAGTTCGTGAAAATTCACTGACGGCCACGCATACTACCGATTATCTCGGCAAAATCCAATCTTTTCAGACAACGTTGCAAAAGATGTTGGAGTGTGGCTGTAGTGAACAGACATATTATTGGTATCTTGAGTCATTTTTTCCAAGCTTTTATACAAGCTCACAATATTTCCCAAGAAATACCTGGAAACAATGCCAGCAAATTCGACTTAACATTTGTAAAGAGTATTGGGATTTATTAGAGCAAGGTAAATTGAATGTTTCCTATGAAGCCTCCTTATGGCTACTAAGCATTGGTAGCAGCTCTCCGTTTCATCGAGGAGTCTATCGATTGAAGTGGTGGAAGTGTTTACTGGCAAATTTATTTGTCAAACGGTTGATTCCTCATTCGGGATGGTTACAGTCGGTTTTAGATACAATCAATGATCAAAGACTGGAAATAGAAAGGTTGAAAAATAATGAAAAATCCTAAAATTTCCATTATCATTCCGGTGTACAACGTGGAAAAATATCTCCGAGAGTGTTTGAATTCCGTTGTAAATCAGACAATACAAGAGATTGAAATCATCTGTGTCAACGATGGTTCCACCGATGGCAGTGCCGCTATTTTGGAGGAATACGCAGCAAAAGATAAGCGAATTCAAATTCTTACCCAAGAAAATGGTGGACTATCGGTTGCGCGAAATGCTGGGATGGACGTGGCAAAGGGGGAGTATGTTGCGTTTGTTGACTCAGACGATTATATTGATTTACAACTCTATGAGAGAGTTTATACTAAGGCTATAGTGTCCGATGCGGAAATGACAGTATTCTTTTTTTACAGAATTGAAAACTCACAAATTGTTCCAGGTTATTCTATGTTGGGAATTTCTCCTTTTCCCATCACGGAGGAGTGTGAAAAGATTAAAACCATTCTTCATTCAGGAAATTCGGCTTGCAGCATATTGTACAAAAATTCTTTTTTGAAAGAAAACAATTTACGTTTTGTTCCAGGATTGATTTGGGAAGATAATGTATTCAACTCACTTTCAGCATATAAAGCGAACAAAATTGTATTCTGTTTCGAAAGAGGGTACTATTATCGGCAACGGCCTGGCTCGACAACCCAATGTCGTTCTAACCATTTCAAATGGCTGGAAACTATGAAAACCTTTTTTGACAATTTCCAAGGTGTTAATTTACAACCAGAAACTCGATTATTTCTCTCTTCATACAAGTTGAAGCAATTATACGAATCCTACCATCATCTCCCTCTTTTTCTGAAAAGGAGTTTTGCGAAAAAAGTTTTTGAGATAATTTCTTCGGAAGAGTTAAAATTACTGGAGAATTTCACGTTAGACGTGAATGCCAAAGTTCGTTGTTTTTATTTGTCCATGAGACCAACATCCGTTAAACAATTTATATTTTTATTAAAATACTGGAAAAACGTATCTGTGGATTATTTTGTCACCTCGATTTATCGCATGTTATTACGCCATTCCTGTTATTTACAAAAAATTACACAAAATGAGGAAAAGCAGGTAGATTCAACGATTGCTCAATGGCGTAATTATGCTGATGAAAAAAGAGTGCTTGAGGTAGAGTATGACGATGTTGGGCAAGTGTGAATTATGGAAGAACGGATGTTTCCCTCGTTCTTTGTACATACAATGGCAAATGATTTTTGCGTTTCGTTATTTCCAACGAATTCAGCCGTTCAAGTCGATGGTATACGATTGTGGAATGGGAATTTGGAATGGCTTGAACCCTGTTAAAACGTTTAAGGAGGGTTGGTCCGTGATGAGAAAAATTTTTCATCGAAAGGGGAATGTGAAATGTCCTTGACCGTTTCCATCGCACTTTGCACCTACAATGGCGAACGTTTTTTGCAGGAGCAGTTGGACAGTCTGGTGTCGCAGAGTCGATTGCCGGACGAGGTGGTGGTGAGTGACGACGGTTCGATGGACGAAACGATGGCGATTCTGGAAAGTTGGGCGAAAGGTGTACCCTTTCCGGTGTGGGTGGAACAGAACGCGAAAAACTATGGGTTTGCGAGGAATTTTGAAAACACGATGCGTCGTTGTACTGGAGACGTGATTTTCCCGTGTGACCAGGACGATGTGTGGTATCCAGAAAAACTGGAGAAGATGGCATCGGTGTTGGAAAACGACCTGCATGTGGGGTTGGTTTTCTGCAACGCGACGTTTATAAATGAAAAGGGGGAGGAACTTCCTGGAACGCTGGAAACGGACGTACGGGATTGGTTGCGATACGGGATGCCGCGGTTCGTGTCGATTCAGGATACGCGAAAGAATCCCATCAACACGGGGTGTTGTGCCGCAGTGCGGAGGGATTGGTTGCCGCACTTGTTCCCGATTCCGGAGGGCTGGTATCACGACATGTGGTTTTATACGTTGATGCCATCGCTTGCCCGGACGCGAACACTTCAGGAACCACTGATTGCGCATCGTCTGCATGGCAATAATTTTTCCCACCAGGGTGAGGAGTGGTTTGAGGAAGGAAAAGCCCATGGTTTTCGCGGAGCTACACACCTCTATCAACAGTATCGTCCCCGGATGGAGCAGCTTCGAGAGCGTCTGAAAACCTTTCCCGACTCCCCTCTCAAAGCGTATCATCTGCGATTTCTGGATCGGATGGAAAAGCACTTTGCTGCGAGGCTGGCGATCCAGTCTGACTTTGGGAAACATTTTTTCCTCTGGTTGCGGGAAATCGTGATGCTGCGCTACTTTCATGGGATTCAACCGATACATTCGCTTTTGTTTGATATGAAAGAAGGGTTAACAGCCAAGGGAGAAACTCCTGACCAATAGACAGTTTCTTTCCATTGCGATGTGTACCTATGACGGGGAAGAACCTTCTTTACTGAAGCCACAGAATCGTCGTATTGTAAAAATCTGCATAGTAAAAACCACGACGTGAAACAGGGGCGAAATATGTGAAAAATATATCCCATGATTCCTGGATTCACTGTACGATCACCTGTTTCCAGTGCTTGACGGTCCTGTAGGTTTATGTTAAAATCGCTGGGTTAGGGGGGGAGAGTTATGGAACTTTAGGAGGAACGTAAAAACATGTTTGGAAAAATAAATACGTGGATGAGAAAGTATGCCTCAGAAATAGTCCGAGCCGGGATGGTGTCGCTTTTGATTTCGGGGACGGTACTTTGCGCTGTGTTGACAGTATTTTTCGCGAATATTTCGGAGTTTTCCTTTACGTTTCGTGACTTGGCCGGGCCGTTAATGGCAGGTTTTCTACTTTTGTTTTTGTTTCTGTTTATTTTACAGGGAGCTTTTCGTTTTGCAGGAGAAAAAATCTTTTCGGTAGTAAATCTGCTCTTTTTTGTTATTGGAGTCTATTTATTCATCTTATCCAACATTCTCATCTGGGACATCGGTACGATGATGGGGCAGGATTTTTGGTGGGACTGGCGTGAACATGGAATGTACACTTTTATTGAGTTGACCTGTCTGATAGTGTTGGCGTTCCTGTTTTGGAGGGATCGCGAATGGTTTTCCAAACATATCGTATTTCCCTGTGGACTTCTTTTATTGTTTGGGTTTATTTGGCCGTCTTACCTAATGTTGACTGTCACTGGCGAATCGGAGTTTAGCTACAAAAATTATGTCATTGACCGAACGGATGAATTTCGTTTTGGAAAAGAGCGGAATGTCATTTTGTTGATTTTAGATGCGTATCCGAATGTTTTGTTGGATGTGGAGGAGGAGAAATATCCTGGTACATGGCGTGCCTTGCGTGATTTTACACGTTATCAAAGATGTCTATGCGAAAATCCTGCGACGGTCTATGGAATGCCCGCATTATTGGCGGGTATACAAATTCCTCCCGTGGATCTTAATTCTGAAGAGTATACGCAAATTATTCAAAAAATCTATTATGCGGAAAATTCTATTCCTAAAAGGCTCCGTGAAATGGGCTTTCGAGTTGAAAACTACTATATTCCCTGCGCACTTCCGGGGGCAGTTTTTTTACATCATGATAAATCGCTACTTTCTAATATACGACATAAGTCAGAAGTGGAAAAAGATTCCTCTATTTTTCTACCACGACATAGACCCTCGGTTCAATTACTTGCCGATGCAACGATTTTACGACTAATGCCTATCCGAATAAAAGGATTTATGGTTCGCTTTGTTTCCAGTTTGAGAAATTCTTTTTTCCGAAGTGATTCCGAAGAGCCTGATGGTGATTTTATTTTTTACAACGGCATACAAAAAGGTGTAGAAATTGGGGATGCTAAAAATGTTTTCAAGTATTATCATTTGAGTGGAGTCCATGGTCCCTATCAAATGGATGAAAATTGCGCCCCTCACCCCGGCACCTCGCTGGATGGATACCTTCGTCAGGGCAAAGCCTGCATGAAAATGGTATCCTTATTTTTGGAGCAACTAAAAAAAGAGGGTATTTACGATAACAGTCTGATAATCATTGCCGGAGACCATGGTCGAGAAGAAAAATTTTTCGGCTTGTCGGAACTTCCTCATGGGATGAATCCATTGTTTCTTGTGAAGATGCCGAACGAAACCCATGAAACTATGCAGGAAAACAACGATGTTCTTCCTCAAACAGAAGTAGCACCTGCGTTGATTGCGGCGGTGTCGCAAAATTCCAGGGGAAACACACTTTTTTTCGCTCCTTCCGAATCGCAAAAGAAACTTTTTGAAGAACAGTGGAATAAAAAAATCCATTCTCACGACGACAGCGTATGGAATCGACAAAAACTCGTTTTCAGCAATTCACTCAACGAAACCATTGCGATACCTGAACAACTTGGGCAGGAAGTTACTTGTTACGTAAGAGCGAATTACTTTCTGAACAATCATTTGGTAGGATTTGTAATCATTCCGTCCAAACCAGACAAGGGTGTCGTTTTGGCTTATCTGGAAGATTCTCAGGGAAATCGTTTCGGGGGTGAATCGTTAAAAGTATATAACTTTAACGCACTGTATTCCTGGGGTTTTCAAATAGGTTTATCTCCCGAATTGCCGGATGAGGAATATACCCTCTATTTCCGCTACCAGATAGACGACGAATGGAAATACTCAAAATATCCCAAAACTCTGAAAAAATTAGGCAACGATTTCATATTCGCAGAATCTCGCTTGGCGGGCAGTTCTGAACGAAGCGAGTAAGGCCATTTTGGGGACCGTACAGACTACCAGAGGAACCTGAAATCATCGTTCACTCCTTTAGGAAGAATTACTATGAGACATTGGAAACTTTCAGTCGCCTTGTGTACCTATAATGGCGAGCGTTTTTTACAGTCGCAGTTGGAAAGTTTGTCCTGCCAGACGCGATTGCCGGATGAGGTGGTGGTTGGTGACGACGGTTCGAGCGATTCGACGCTGGAGATTCTGGAAACATGGGCAAAAAAAGTTCCTTTTCCCGTACATATCACGCGCAACGAGAAAAATCTCGGTTTTGCGAAAAATTTTGAGGCAACCTTGTCTCGTTGTCGGGGCGAAATTCTCTTTCCGTGTGACCAGGATGATGTCTGGCATCCTGAAAAAATCGAGAAAATGACGCAGGTACTGGAGCAGGAACCTACTGTGGAGGTGGTTTACTGTGGGTATCAATGTATTGACCAGGATGGAAATCCGTATTTGCCACGTGAGGCCATGGATTGGCAGGTACTGTCTCAGGCCAATATTTACTGGACAAAATTGCGAGAGGAAACACCGCAGGGGGCTGGTTGTTATTCCGCAATCCGAAAAACTTTGTTGGAAAAGATTTTTCCGCTTCCACCTCATTGGCCGCACGATATGTGGATTTACGTTTCCGCCCCTATTTTTGGGTCGATGCGAACGCTGAATCTTCCCTTGATACAATATCGGCGACATGATCAAAACATTTCGGATTTCGGCTCTCCCCTTACCTGGAAGGCAGGACAAAACACCTATTACATTCATTCCGTCCAGCTTTATGCAGCACAACTCCCTTTGCGGGAGGCTCTTTACCAACGGTGGAAGGCATTTCCTGACAATGCGTACAAAAAAGGTTATCTGGAATATTTACGGCAGCAGGACATTCATTTTGGAAATCGGCTGAAAATTGAAAAGAATTTTCTGAGGTACTTTCCTCTCGCATGGACAGAATGGTTTTCTGGACGATATTTTCGATACGAACAGCCCTGGAAGTCTTTTTGTTTCGATTGCAAGGAAGGTTTGCTGAATCTGTTTCAAGTTCAGAAAAAGAATTGAAAAATGAGGTAGGATAAAGAAAGATGCGAATGTTAAGCTGGGGGGGGGGGGCACAATATGCAGAATCTGCAAAAGGCTTCCTCTTTCTACAAAGGTGGGAAAGGTTTTTCAGTATCCGGGTGCAAGCGGGAAATCCCGGCACTTTCGGAGTCGGAAAAGGGGAAAACGCGAGTTCTGTTCGTCCATCCGCTCATGGCTCTGGGGGGTGGCGAACGGGTGACGCGAGATTTGCTCGCCGGGCTGAATCGGGAACGGTTCGTGGCGGATATGGCGGTTGTTTGTCGGAATCCGTTGCGTCCGAATCTTTTTGAAAACGAGCTGCGAGCCGTGGCAGACCATCTCTGGGACATCCCTGCACTGGCGGGGAGCCTTTTCAACGTGGAGTTTTTCGAACGGTTGTTGCAAACGCGGCAATACCACCAGATCTTCTGGATCGGCGGCAATTCCTATCTCCACTTTTTGCGTCCGGTACTTCACCGAAAGTGTTGGAAACGCTCGACTTATGTCATTCACAACGACTGGCCGGAATTTTTGGCAGACGCGGCGCAGAATCAGGATATATGCGACGATTTTATTGCTGTGTGCGATTATATTCGGGAAAAGCTCCATGCGTGGGAGGGGGTTCCGAAAGAGAACGTCACGGTTTTGTACAACGGGATTCACACGGAGATTTTCGACGCAAGTCTTTATCCGACAGCCACTTACCGACCGTCGTCAGGCCTTTCGCGGGACGATTTTGTCGTTTCGTACACGACCCGTTTTGACGCGGAAAAACATCCTGAGTATTTCCTGCAAATGGCGGAGGAACTCTCCGATTTGCCGCAGATTAAGTTTATTCTGGCAGGGGATGGCGTTCTCCGCGAAACGATTCGGCAGAAAATAGACGCTGCGGGGCTGGCGAATCGGATTTTTCTTCCGGGGATGATTTACGACGTTCCGCAATTGTTGAGCGAAAGCGACTTGTATTGCCACTGTGTGCGGTACGAGGCGTGGGGATTGAGTATCATGGAAGCGTTGTCGATGGGCTTGCCGGCGGTGGTAACGAACGTGGGCGGTATCCCGGAATTTTTTGAAGATGGCGTTCATGGTCGGATGATTCCGTACGATGAGCAGACGCCGCACCGTGCAGCCGAGGCGATTCGGGAGATTTTTGAGATGCCAGATCGCGAAAAGTATCGAGAGGTGAATCGAGCCAGGGCAGAGCAATTTTCTGTCGAACGGATGGTTGCCAGTTACGAGCGATATTTATCCAATTTGCCGTAACCTCCCTTTAAGAAAGGAGTTCCGTAGAGGCGTTTTCCTCTGTTCTCCTCACGTTTCCCACAATACTGAAAGAAAGTAAAAAAGGCACAAGAGAAATATTTCCCTGTGCCTTTTCGCTTTCAGAAAATCACGCCTCGGTTTAGAAGAGAGCGAATTTCACAATCAGTCCAGCCGCAACGACGGAAACCATACTCATCAGTTTGATGAGGATGTTCAAAGACGGACCGGTCGTGTCTTTGAAGGGGTCGCCAACGGTATCGCCAACGACGGTCGCTTTGTGTGTATCGGACTTTTTGCCACCGAAAACGCCGGTTTCGACGTATTTCTTCGCGTTGTCCCACGCACCGCCCGCGTTTGCCATGTAAACAGCGACGCAGAAACCGGTGGTCAGTGTTCCGACCAACAGACCAATCACGCCCGTCACGCCGAGGAGCAGCCCGACGACAACCGGCAAAATCAGCCCCAGAAGCGACGGGACGATCATTTCCCGCTGAGCCGCCATGGTGGAAATTGCGACCGGTTTTCGGTAGTCAGGCTTGTTTTTGTATTCCATGATTCCAGGAATTTCACGGAACTGGCGACGCACCTCTTCGACCATACCGGAGGCCGCCCGTCCGACAGCCATCATCGTCATGGCGCCAAAGACGAACACGCTCATCGCGCCGAGGAAGATTCCGACGAGTACTTTCGGGTTCAGGAGGTTGCAGGTGTAGTAGTTCATCCAGTCCATCATGTTGGCGTTTTTCACGCTCACGAGGTCTGGCTGGTCTGCCAGCGTTTCGGGAATGAACGGACAGAGCTTCATCACTTCGCCGTCGAGGTACTTCGGACCATCCTTCACATCGACCGATTTCCAGGCTTCGTTGGACTGTGCCCAGGTCGTTTCGGCACCACGATAAATCGGGGCGGTGTCGTTCGGGTTGCTTGCCTGATTCGGCATCACCAGATACGATTTCGGGAACCATTCCTTGCCCAACTTGGCATATTCGGCTTTTTCCGCTTCGGTCGCTTCAAAACCGGGATAAAAGACGACGAACTGGTTGGAGACTTTGTAGTAACCTTCGGGATTCGCGGCATCTTTTTCAATGATTTCGACAGCCGTGGTGCCCCATCGTTCAAATCCGACGCGGACTTCTTCGATGTACGCCGCCAACAGAGCCAACGCGGTCAGCGCGGCAGAACCAATGGCAAAGCCTTTTCCTGTCGCTGCGGTGGTATTTCCGAGCGAATCCAGTGCGTCGGTACGTTCCCGGACTTCCGGCGGCAGTTCGGACATTTCCGCGTTTCCGCCCGCGTTATCCGCAATCGGACCATAAGCGTCGGTGGCCAGCGTGACGCCCAGCGTGCTGAGCATACCGACGGCAGCGATACCGACACCATACAAACCAAGGGAGAATATCTTCACATTGGCAAAATCGAAACCGGTGGTGAAACCGAAAGCCAGAAGCGTGGCGATACCGACGATGACGACCGGTGCCCACGTGCTGAACATACCTTCCGCAATACCGGCAATGATGACCGTGGCCGGACCGGTTTTCCCCTGTTCGGCAATGGCCTGTGTCGGCTTGTACTCGTAAGAGGTGCGGTATTCCGTCCATTTTCCAATCAGCCATCCAGCCGCCAGACCGGTGACGACGGAGAGGCCTGCCCATTTGGCCGTTCCGTCCATCAGTTTGTAGGCGACCAGAACCGAAACGATGGCGATGATGAGCGAGGGGAAGTTGACCCCTTTGCCCAACGCCTTGAGCAACGTGCCCTGATCAGCATTTTCTTCCGTACGAACCAGGAAAATACCGAGAATCGAAAGAACGATACCGACCGCTGCCAGCAGAACCGGCAGGAACAGTGCGTTCAACTGCACATCCGTGCTGTAACCCATGGCCGCGTAAGCCGCCACGCCGAGGGCTGCCGTGGAGAGAATCGAGCCGCAGTACGATTCGTAAAGGTCGGCTCCCATACCTGCCACGTCACCCACGTTGTCGCCAACGTTGTCCGCAATCGTGGCCGGGTTGCGTTTGTCATCTTCAGGAATTCCCGCTTCCACTTTCCCCACAAGGTCGGCTCCGACGTCTGCCGCTTTCGTGTAGATACCTCCACCAACACGGGCAAACAATGCCTGCGAAGAAGCACCCATTCCGAAGCAGAGCATGACGACGGTGATTTCCGTCAAATCCATGTACCAGCCGTACATCGGGAAAATCCAGTACAATGCACCGAACCACAACACGATGTCCAAAAGACCCAGCCCGACGACCGTCAGACCCATCACCGCACCGGAGCGGAAGGCGACCTGCAAGCCCTGATTCAACGATTTCATGGCACCTGCCGCTGTTCGGGAGGAAGCCCATGTCGCGGTTTTCATGCCGCACCAGCCAGCCAGACCGGAGAAGAAACCACCGGTGAGGAACGCCCACGGAACGACTTTGTTCTGCACACCCAGCCCAAATGCCAGGTACATCAGGAATGCCCAAATCACGACGAAGAACATACCGACGACTTTGTACTGCTGCCACAAATAGGCATCCGCACCTTCACGAACGGCTGCGGCGATGGAAACCATCTCTTCGTTCCCTTCGTCCGCCTTCATCATCGTCACATAGAACTGGCGGGCAAACACCAACGCTGCCAACGAACCTACCAGCGAGAGAATCCAGTAAAGTCCGTATTTTCCGTGGAACGGAACACGACCCGTCACGTTCTCAACCGCCTGAGCTTCCGCAACCGCAGCCTCTTCCACTTCCGCTTCCACCACGGCAACTTCACCCGTCACGAGATTTTCCGCAACGACTTCCACAACCGCTCCCTGAGGAGTTTCCACCACGGTCTCTTCCACAAGAACCGGAGTGGGAGCAGCCTCTGCCGGGGCAGTTTCTGCCGGAGCCGTCTCAACCGGAGCCGGGGCTGTTTCTGCCGGAGCCGTTTCAGCTGGAGCCGGGGTTTCTGCGGGTGCCGGAGCAGCTTCCACTGCCGGGGCCGGCGCTGGAGTTTCAGCGTTGTCTTGTGCGTAAGTCATACTTCCCGCAACGATAGCCACCAGAGCAGCCAGTGCGAGAAGATGACGGCGGAGGATTTCTCCGAAGATTCCGCGTTTGTTCATGTTTGTCTTCATCTCCTGAAATAAAAACCTGGGAATAGTAAGAATGATAACTCTAGTCTTAACCCTAGACGACGGTACTGTATTCACAATACGGGTCTGGAAAAAATCACCCTATTATTGGCAACTATATCCCAAACCCCATTTTTGTCAAGGCGGGGGAGGGGGAATAACTGGGAAAAGGTTACCATCAAACTTTTGGTGTCCCCATTTGGGTGGGATGTTTTTTTTGTTGCGAGTAGTTTTTCCACATGTCGGTACTGTGCGGAAGGCTGAGGG
>JAUNBF010000089.1:0-7221 GCA_030527185.1 Planctomycetia bacterium
GGCAAGACGTTGCAACGAAAAGAAGGCCAAACTTCCTTTTAATCGTGAACGTTACCAACTACGCAACATTGCCGAACGTATCTTCTTAAAAATCAACAGTTCCGACGAATCGCCACCCGCTGCGAAAAATTGTCCCGCCATTACCTCGCCAGGATCAAAATTGCTTTCATTAAACTATCGTTAAAAAAACATCAAAATATTGGAAGCGCAGTGCCTGGTCCACCCAAATGGGGACACCAAAAGTTTGATGGTAACCGGAGCCACACTCTGTGCCCCAGCCCCCCTTGTTAAAAGGAAATAATTGTGTAGAATGTTCTTTCTATCATTTGTCGTTTTATACGGTTGTCAACCGTGCTACAGTATAAATCATTCAACGTAAAACAGAAAACAGAGGGAAAGATGTACGCGATTATTCGAGATGGTGGTCGTCAATTCAAAGTCGAAAAAGGAACAGAACTCCGAATCGACTATCGCGAGGGATTGAATCAGGGTGACGAAATCGTCTTTGAGGATGTTCTGGCTTGTCGCACGGATGAGAAATTGCTGATTGGACAGCCGACGCTGGATGTGCGTGTGAAGGCGGAAGTTTCGGAAACGGAAACCAAAGGACCCAAACTGGTCATTCAGAAATTCCGTCGCCGCAAGACCATGCGCCGTCGCACGGGCCATCGTCAGAAGTACGTCACCGTCAAAGTGGTGGACATTGTTCTTCCTGTCAAGGAAGGTTGATCGTAACTCATGAATTTCTCCCTATTTTAAGGCTGTTTTTCCCAAGCAGCCTTTTTTGATGCCTTTTTCAAACCATTTCTGAAGGGAAAACCCTGTATCTGGCTGAATTTTTCTTTTTTCTTCTCGTCACTGGCGTTTTTGTCACTATTTTCGTTTTATTATACGCATCTTTACCAGCCGGAACAATCGAAACAGCCGGAATAACCCCGACAATGCGAACTGGGGGAGACATTTTGAATTTTTTTCGCAGGAATGACGTTATGGGGATAGATACCTTTGCCCGTTCCCTCGTTATGGTTCAGGGAATAGAAAGATGGTATGGAGAGAAAAGCCTCACCAATAACCGTCTAAAGAGAGATTGTAAAGAGAAGTGGAGTACTTCTTTTGGGTCGGGTATTCCGTTTTGTAACGAAAAAAAGGGATTTTGCCACCCTCTTTTTTCCTCTGTCGATGAGGAGAAAGTTTTGGGGGGAGCGTTTCAACGATAGAGAAGGTTTGCGATGGAATGCGTTCGAGAGAAAAACAGTCGCTCACGGAAGAAAGAAAGGTTTGTAGGAAAAACCGGCCCTTTTCTGCGGGTTGGAGGGTTCTTTCTGATTCTGGTTGTCGGGAACGTGATTCTGAATGCCCAGGAATTTCGTCGGAATCGTTCGAGAGAAGTTTTTCTTCCTCCCTCGCGTTCTGTAACGGAAACCGTCTCCACATATCCCCGTTATATTCCTGATGTTTCGGAAGCGTATTTTTTTGGCTCTTCGGAAGTCTACCCCGATCCCTACACCCCGCCTCAAGTTTTTATACCTGCGGAAGGGGTTTCACGCCCTGTACCAGACGAGGTGCTGCGTGCGGACCGTCGGAAGGAACGTTTTGCCAAAGTTCAGCGTTTACGTGGTCGTTCGGGAACCGCTTCGGTTGCCTCCGAGAGAGAAGTGGAATCGGTTCCATTTTCGGTCGTTTTTCCTGAACAGGAGTCCCGATTTTCTATGGAGGAGACGCTTCCGCCGGAATTTCTGCACCAGGATGGTACCACTCGCCCCCTTCCTCACCCGGATGAAAAGAAGCTGGAGTTGGCACCACCTCAGGTTTTGGAGTCGTTGGAAAATATTCCCGATCTTCCTGAAATTACGCCTCCGCAGAATCAGCATTCAGGACTTTTGCCTCTTTCCCCGGCCTGGCGGCAAGATACAGCCATTGTTCCTGCGGCCTATTATACCGATGTCGCGTCGCAGAATGTGACGTATCCCAATCGTTCCCAGGAAAAACTTCCGTATCCTGTACAAAAAAAAGCCGCCCCCCCGTCGCAGGCTCCTTTGCCCGTGCCGATTCAGTCGCGTGTGCGGCCAGGGATGGAATTTCGTGCTGAAAACCACTTGCCCGTTCCTGTTTCTGCCCAGCCGCTTCGGGTGGAGGGAGTGTCGAATGCCGTGGAGGAAGAATCAATTCCGCATTATCAGGCACAACGTGGTTTGGAGGAACCTCCATTGACGGCTGTGCGGCTCCCTTCCCAGGAACTTTTTCACCCCCACCTGCCACGGCGGATTTTTACGGAAAATGAGCGTTCCGCGCTCCCCTGGTTTGCCCGATACATTCGGGATATGGATGCGGAGGAGTATTCGCTCCTTCGGAATGCCCTTTCGCACCTTCCAATGCAGATGTCGCTGATTCGAGCCAGTATCGTCGCCAGCCACCCCGCCAACGCGGAAAGAGCAAATGAACTTTTGCGCCAATACTACCGCCTCCAGCAACAGGCACTGGCCACCTTTGCCCCCCACGATACCGAACTGAAAAAAGCGGAAAAACTGCTCCAGTTCATCCATGAGGAAATCCTCACTGGCGGGTATCAACTGGAACTGACCACGATGGAAAACCTTTTTCAGGGACGTTATAATTGTGTGACCGCCACGATTCTCTATTGCAGTCTCGGACGGCAGGCAGGCCTGAAAGTGACGCCCGTGGAACTGCCGGGGCACGCCATGTGCTGGGTCTATGGACAGGATGGCTCCAAAATGGATGTCGAAACAACCTGCAAGGAATGGTTCCAGTACCTCGACAAGCCGGATGTCCGTAATCAGGTGATTGAGGACTTGATTCTTCAGGCCAATCCCACCAGTGCCATGCAGGAAACCTCTCGCCAGAACCTTTTTCGGCAGATTCACCCCATTTCGGATGAAAAACTGCTGGCTAAAATTTATTACAATCGGGGGGTCGATTTGCTTGCGGAGAAAGATTTTGCGGGGGCGTTGGAGGCAAACGCGATTGCGCTGCTTTTGGATTCGTCGAGCGAAACGACACGCGGAAACCTCCTCGCCACGATGAATAACTGGGCCATTGCCCTCTGTCAGGAAGGGTATTACAGCCAGGCCGCCGAGCTACTGCGCGACGGGCTTCAGTACGAGCCGGAATATGCCATGTTTCGGAACAATCATGTCCATGTCTTCCACCGGTGGGTCGAGTCCCTCTATCGTTCCGGCCAATATTCCGAAGCCCTCCAGATTACGGAACGGGGTCTGCAAGAACAGCCTCACCAACCTCATTTGCAACGCCTGTACGAACAAATACGAACCGTGGCCACTCCCCAAACGCCTGTTCTGCAATAGAGCCTTTTTAGCATGGGGCAGCGTAGGAGATTTTCCGCAGAGGATGGAGATGGAAATAACATCATCTGCGTCTTCTGCGTAATCTGCGGACAAAAAAAGGATGTGCGGAAAAACGAATTTTTTAGAAGAATTCCAGGAGAGTTTTTAGGATAAATCCAGAAATTTCAACTACTTCCAACATTAAGAATTATCCGCAGATTACGCAGAAGACGCAGATATTTCCGTTCCCACTTTTTTCTCGGCGGATACTGGAAATCGGGATTACCGCCGAGATAAAGAGAGAATATTTTCAGGAGTACTCTAGAATTTGTTTGCCACGTTTAACATTTTGAAAACATCGGTTGAGCCGTTGGCAGCGTAGGAGATTTTCCGCAGAGGATGGAGATGGAAATAACATCATCTGCGTCTTCTGCGTAATCTGCGGACAAAAAAAGGATGTGCGGAAAAACGAATTTTTTAGAAGAATTCCAGGAGAGTTTTTAGGATAAATCCAGAAATTTCAACTACTTCCAACATTAAGAATTATCCGCAGATTAAGGAAAATACGATTTGCCTTGACGACGCAGAAGACGCAGATATTTCCATTCCCACTTTTTTCTCGGCGGATACTGGAAATCGGGATTGTCGTTGAGATAAATAAGAAGTGAAGAATGTTTTTCATATTTAATTCACTTGAATTTTTCGGGCTCACTCCCCAAAGCCTTTCCCTTTGGAGGGGCTTTCTTTTTGTTTTTGAAAATTTTTGACGGTTTTTGAAATACTCTGAAATATTTTAACAAAAAATTTGGGAAAAAAGATTCCTCCGTCCTTGTCAAAGAGCCTTCTGTAGGTTAAAATAGATCTGTTTCAAAACGTTTCAAGTTTTTTACAGTCACTTTACCTTACAGGAGAGACAAGGTGTTGAAGAGGAAACATTTCATTCTGCCTTCCGTTCTATTGGGAGGAATTTTCCTGGCGGGAATGGTTCATGGACAGTATCAGCCGACCAGCCCCGAAGGAATCGCCCAATTGGAAACGGACTGGCTCTTCCAGTGCGACAACGAACCGACTTTTGCCAAAGCTCAGCAGGAAATCACCTGGGCACGGGAAGCAGCCGAGCGAATCGCCAAACTGGAAAACGCCCCGGATTTGAAACCGCAATTGGCCGCGTTGGAGGAACTGGAGAAGAAAATCGCTGCCAGTGAGGAAAATGCGGAAAATGCCAAAGAATTGTATCTGGCGGTGCGTCGCGCGAAGCGGGAAATCGTCATGCGGAATCCGCTTCTGGATTTCAGCGAAATTTTGCTCATCGACAACCCGTATCCGAAAGGAAAACCGGGGGACACGACGGATGAATGGGGTCACGAAGCCCGCCACCGAAATGGTTACATGGCGGTTCCTGGCGGACGGATGCTGCGAGTTGGCCTGAATCCGGGGGAAGTGAAAAAAGACCTGATGGAAGGAAAAGAAGGGAGTTTCTGGCGTCCCGATCTCTCTTTTGACGGGAAAAAGATCGTCTTCAGCTTCCAGCCAGCCGAGGAACGTTCCTATCATTTGTACGAAATGAACATCGACGGAAGTGGTCTGAAACAGTTGACCGTGGGGGACTACGACGACCTTGACCCGATTTACACACCGGAAGGGAAGATTGTTTTCTGCACCAGCCGCCAGCATTCGTATGTTCGCTGTATGCCGATGACGCACTCGTTTGCGGTGGCACGTTGCGACGCGGACGGAAAAAATATCTACGTCATTACCGCCAATGGCGAACCGGAATACATGCCGAGCATGATGCAGGATGGCCGTGTGATTTTCACCCGTTGGGAGTATACCGACAAAGCGCTCTGGCGTGTGCAGAGCCTCTGGACGATCAACCCGGACGGCACCAACCCGCAGACATTCTGGGGGAACCAGAGCGTTTGGCCGGACGTGCTGACCGAAGCCCGCCAGATTCCGGGGAGCAAGAAAGTGGTCTTCACGGCGGTGGGGCACCATGCCTGGTTCAACGGTTCGATTGGTTACATCAACCCGGACACAGGGCTGAATTATCCCGATGGTCTGGAACGGATTACGCGGGAAGTCGCCTGGCCGGAAGTGGGGAATGGTCCGAGCGACCCGGAACCTTCCTACGACTACCACGTGGCAGGCAAATATTTCGCCTACAAAACGCCGTATCCGTTGAACGAGGAGTACATGCTCGTCTCGGCACGCGATGGCGGGCACCTGTACAGCGGTCCGCACAACGACTGGTATTTCAACCTCTATTTTCAGGATGTCTGGGGCAACAAGGAGTTGGTTTTTGAAGGGAAATACAACGCCTACTATGCCATTCCGGTACGTTCGCGACCAGTTCCGACCGAGTTGCCCGACCGCGTGATGTGGCCGGAAATCGGCTCCGACGAAAAGCCGCAGGACGGTATTCTTTACAGCAACAACGTTTTTGAAGGCGCTCCCGAAATCCTGAAAGAAAAAGGGAAGTATATCCGCGTCATTCAGATGGATCCGAAAACGTACACCACGTGGCACAAAACGGTGCAGCACGACGGCCCGGCGATCAGCGTTTTCCAGGCCGACGGTGTGAAACGGATTCTGGGAACGGTTCCGATCGAGTCGGACGGCAGTATCAATTTCCGCGTTCCACCGGGAGAAGCCCTTTTCTTTGAAATGCTGGACGAAAACGGAATGGCGATTCATGTGATGCGTTCGTTCACATACGTCATGCCGGGAGAGAATCGTGGCTGTTTTGGGTGCCATGAATCGAACATGAACACGCGCAGCAACAAACTCATGGGCGGTGGCCAGATGGGTGCGGCGTTGCGAAAACCGCCGGTCGAATTGACGCCTGCTCCGTGGGGGAAGGAAAGTATCAGTTTTGCCCGATTTGTGCAACCGGTTTTGGACAAGCATTGCGCGGAGTGCCACCAGAACCCGGAACACGACGCTTTCAAAAAGCTCAACATGACGAGCCGTCCTTCCAGCAAAGGTTGGTGGGGCTGGGTACACACACGGCCAGACGATGTCAGTCCCTTCACGGAACCGTATCTCACGCTGGTGGCGGGGGATTGTCCGTGGGGTGCCAGCAAACCGAAGGATGAACGGGGTGTTCCGGTCAATCTGGCAGGTGTCTTTGTCGTCGAAGGTTACGGCACGACCGACCCGAAAAACCTGGAAACGCTTCCGCCGTATTCCGCGTATTCGCCCGTCAGCAAGCTGATTCAGAACGCGTCGAGCGGCAATCACCACGACGTGAAGATTCCGAAAGAGGATTTGGATCGGCTCATTGCGTGGGTGGATTGCAACGGTCCGTATTTGGGTGATGAGGAAGTCCGTGCCATGTACGATCCCTATTCGCTGGCGATCGAAACGATTCCGCCGGTGCGTCCGCGAATTGCCTCCGCTCCGGTTATCAATCGGTTCAATATCCGTCAGGATGGTGACAGTGAGAAGGTGAGCGGGCCGCTGAAATTGCAGCCGAATCTGGATCCGAAATTCCACATGAACACGAAACATCGGGAGATGTTGTTGGAAGAAGCGAAAAAACAGCCCGCCAACTGTGAAATCGTCGCGGCCAACTACGGAATCGATGTGGAAGCGGAGCGGGTCAACGTTACGGAGATTGTGAAAAAGCACTTTGTCGGTGGACGTTTTATCGACATTCCGAATTACAATAAAGCCTTTACGGATGTGGCACCGAACAAGGTGAAAAACCTTCGGATTTGCGTCAAGATGAAGGAGACGGGCGAACTGAAACATCTCCGTTTCAACGAAAACGCCCCCATCATTCTGCCGGAAAAATAGTTTTCGGTAAAGATTGACGGAATTTGGAAAAACCCAAGCGCAGGAGAGACCCCTTTCCTGCGTTTTTTGTTATCACGATCCCCCCAGAGCTTTGTTAAATTGATAATTGATAATTGATAAT
>JAUNBF010000089.1:7231-16330 GCA_030527185.1 Planctomycetia bacterium
GGTGGTTGGTGGTTGGTGGTTGGGACGCTTCTATACTCCATCCACTTGAGTTTTTCGGATTCACTCCCCCAAGCCCCTCCCAGAGGCTTTTCTTTCATTTTCCTGAAATTCAAAGTGAAAGGAGTATAAAAAGCATCTTCACCTTTTTATTCTTCTCATTCCAGCTTCCAGTATCTGCCGGGAAAAAAGTATAAACAGAAATATCTGCGTCTTCTGCGTCGTCAAGGCAAATACGGTCTGAACACCCAATAATTATCAATTATCCATTATCCATTTAAAAAATGAATTCATGCGGTTCCCTGCCCTTGTTATTCCTGGTGAAAATGGTATAATGGAAGGGTATTTATAGAGTGTTTGGAGGTTAGAGTAGGAAGGAAGAACTGTGTCTGATGCGTCTGATATTCCTCCGGTAAATCCCGAGGATGAGGGGATGGGTTCCACGGAAAATCAAGCTGGCGGGCGAATGCTGGAACTGGCGGTGGAAGATGAAATGAAGACGAGCTACCTCACCTATGCGATGAGTGTAATCGTCAGCCGTGCGTTGCCGAATGTTCACGATGGTTTGAAGCCGTCGCAGCGTCGTATTCTGGTGGCGATGAACGATTTGAATCTGGGTCCAACGGCAGGTCGTGTGAAAAGCGCGAAAATTTCAGGCGATACCAGTGGTAACTACCATCCGCACGGGGAAAGTATCGTTTATCCGACGATGGTGCGAATGGCACAGGAGTGGAACCTGCGGTATGTGCTGGTGGACAAGCAGGGGAATTTCGGCTCCATTGCGGGGCTTCCTCCGGCAGCCATGCGATATACGGAAGCGCGGATGTCCCGTTTTGCCGCAATGATGTTGGAAGATTTGAAGCTCGACACGGTCGATTTCATCCCGACGTATGACGAACGGAACCTGGAACCGGTGGTTTTGCCGTCGAAGTTTCCGAATCTGCTGGTCAACGGAGCGAACGGGATTGCGGTGGGGATGGCGACGTCGATTCCACCGCACAACCTGACGGAAATTTGCAACGCACTGATTCGGGTGATTGACGAACCGGCGGTGTCGCTTCTGGAATTGATGGAAATCGTTCAGGGACCGGATTTTCCGACAGGCGGTGTGATTTGTGGTCGCGGGGGAATTTTGCGAGGCTACTCTACCGGTCGCAGCACGATTGTCGTCCGCGCCCGGGCGCATATCGAAGAGATGGCAAAAGGGAATCGCAGCCGGATTGTGGTGACGGAGATTCCGTATCAGCAGGCACGTGACCGTGTGGAAGAACGGATTGCGGAACTGGTGACAACGGGAAAAATCGAGGGAATTTCAGCCATTCGGAACGAAAGCGACCTGAAAGAGCCGGTACGGTTGATTCTGGAATTGAAGCGTGATGCCGATCCGAATGTGGTTTTGAACCAGTTGTACCAGTTTTCGCCGCTTCAGGACAGTTTTTCGATCATTCTGCTGGCACTGGTGGATGGAAAACCGCGAGTTTTGACGCTCAAAGAGATGTTGGAGGAGTTTCTGCGGCACCGCCTGACGGTGATTCGTCGCCGGACGATGTTCCTTCTGGCCAAGGCACGCCAGCGAAAACATACGGTAGAAGGGCTTTTGCTGGCTCACGCGAATATCGACCAGGTGATTCGGACGATTCGGACTTCCAAAACGCAGGTAGAAGCGAAGCAACGGCTGTTGACGGAAATCCGGTGCCCGGCCGCGTTGATTGAAAGGGCGTTGGGGGAGGATGGTTTTGCCATTTTCGCGTTGGACTATGGCCAGAGAGAGGAATACACGCTTTCGCCAGTGCAGGTCGACGCGATTCTGCGGATGACGCTGGGGCAGTTGGTGAATCTGGAACAGGAAAAACTGGCGGGTGAGTTCCACGAATTGCTGACCAATATCAAGGAATACAACCGGATTCTCTCCTCCGATGACAATATCTACGCCATCATTCGGCAAGATTTGGAGGAAATACGCGACAAGTATGGCGACGCGCGTCGGACGGGAATCGAGAATGTCGATTTGGATGCCACGCCGGAATCGTTGATCATGGAAGAGATGATGGTCGTTTCGATTACGGCGGGTGGCTATATCAAACGCACGCCAACTTCGACGTATCGTGCGCAGCGACGCGGCGGGAAAGGGCTGATGGGAGCCAAGACGAAAGAGGCGGATCCGATTCAGCACCTGATTGTGGGAAGCACGCACGATTATCTCATGTTTTTCACCAACAAGGGGAAGGTCTACTGGCGGAAGATTTACCAGATTCCCGAAGCGGCACGCGACGCGATGGGGCGGGCGATTGTGAATTTTTTGGCTTTGGACAAAGACGAAACGATTGCGGAATGCCGTCCGGTACGCGATTTCGACCAGGAAAACCTCTATCTCGTGATGGCGACGCGGGCAGGCGTTATCAAAAAAACCGATTTGTCCGATTACCGTCGGCCACGCACCAACGGGTTGATTGCGTTGAATCTGCGGGATGGCGACGAACTGATCGGCGTCGATATTGTCGGTCCCGGCGTCGATATTGTTCTTTCGACGAAAAAAGGACGTGTCATTCGATTCGATCATACCGATGTCCGCCCGATGGGACGTACGGCGACCGGCGTTCGCGGTATCAAGCTCCGAGCGGGAGACGAAGTGGTCGGCATGGCCATTGCGAAACCGGACGCGTATTTGCTGACGGTCTGCGAAAATGGCTACGGGAAGCAGACTCCTTTTGGAACAGGGATGACATCCGCAGGCGTCGATGAAAACGAACCTGTTTTTAAGATACGTAAATTGAGGAAGGAAGGTTCTTCTGCGGATATCGAGGAGAACGAGTTGGAAAATGGTGAAGTGGCAGATGTTGCGGAAACATCCGAATCGGAATCCGAAGATCAGGCTTATGATGGGCAGAAATCGTACCGTCGCCAGACGCGAGGCGGGATGGGAATCATGGATATTCGCACCTCCGCGCGAAACGGAAATGTGGTGGGCTGTGTCACGGTCTATCCGGGCGAGCAGGTTCTGATGATGACGGCTCGCGGCAAAATCCAGCGTATCGATGTGGATGAAGTTCGCATTACCGGTCGAAATACGCAGGGGGTGCGGATTATGAACGTCGATGATGGGGATACACTGGTGGCAGTGCGTACCGTTCCGCGTGAGGATGACGAAGAGGTCGAGGTTGTCGAAGAATAAACGGAAATTGCCTGTGGCAGAATCCTCTGCCGCATGAGAGATTTTGGAGGGGAACGCAAGTTCCCTTTTTTTATGAAGAGCGTATTGCAAGGTCAAGGAGAGGTTATGTCATTTTTACGCAAAATGTTTTGGGTTGGAATCCTGTTATGCGGGACGTGGGTGAGCGGGGCACCGTTCGAGGAGGGTGCGAAAGTCTGTTTTCTGGGAGACAGTATCACGCATGGCGGAACGTTTCACTACACAATTTACAATTACTACGTCACCCGTTTCCCGGATCGCAAGGTGGCCTTTTTCAATGCTGGGGTGTCGGGCGACTCGGCAGGCGGAGCGTTGGGACGGCTGGAGGAGGATGTCTTTTCCAGGAATCCCGACGTGGTGGTTTTCATGTTCGGGATGAACGATGTGGGACGCGGCAATTATGTGGCAAACCCGTCCGAACAGCAACTTGCCAGCCAGAAACGTTCGCTGGAAGGGTATCGTGGAAACATGAAAACGTTGGTGAATCGGGTGGTGGAACAGCTTCAACCGCAGTTGATTTTCATCACGCCATCCCCTTTTGACGATACGGGGGAAAACGACCGCAACAACAATCAACCGGGCTGCAACGGGGCGTTGGAAAAATGCGCCGCCATGGTCTGGGAACTGGCCGATGCGACGAACGGGAAGGTGGTCGATTTTCACGCACCGATGACCGCGTTGAATTGCCAGCAACAAAAGGAGAATCCCCGGTTTACCATCGTCGGCTCCGACCGCGTCCATCCGCAGGCTCCGGGGCATTTGATGATGGCATGGCTTTTCCTGAAAGCTCAGGAAGTGCCTGCGTTGGTTTCCGAAGTGGTAATCGATGGTGCGAAACGGGAAGTGACACGTTGTGAAAACGCGGAAATCTCCGATTTTCAGGTGAAAAATGGCGAAATCTCGTTCCAGCTTCGGGAAAAGTCGCTCCCCTTTCCGATCGACCCGGCAGCCGCTTCCGTGTTGGAGCTGATTCCGGTTGTGGAGGACTTGAACCAGCAAAAACTGCGTGTTTCCGGGCTTTCCGAAGCGGTTTACGAACTGTGGGTGGATGGGAACGTGGTGGGAAAGTACCGTCGTGAAGAGTTGGAGCAGGGAATCAACCTGGCGATGAACCCCGCCATGCCATCCTACCAACAGGCTCAGAAAGTGCGGGAATTAAGCCTTCAGCGAATGGCGACCGAACGGCTTTTGCGGGATTATGCCGCGTCCCGGTGGTTTTTGCGACGGAAAGTCAACCCCGACGACCTCGCTGCCGTGCAGGCTTTTTACGATTCGCTCTCCCATAAAACGGGCTACTACGAATCCCGGATTCCGAAATATATTGCCGGCTGGCCGCAGCGTGAAACGGTGGTGGAAAAGCTGACTCAGGAAGACGCGGCGGTGCGAGCGGCAGCAGTTCCGGTAAAACATGCCTATGTTTTGAAGGCCATTCCCTAGTGCTTTGTTCCATGGATAATGATGGATGTTCATACCGTATTTTCATGGGTGGATCGTGTTATGACTCGTGATATTTGTAAGTTTCACAGGGCACTTCCAGAATTTGTTTGCCACATTTGACATTTTGAAAACATTGGCTGAGAAATTGGCAACGTAGGAAAGTTTCCGCGGAAAATAAAGAGTAAAACGTACTCTAATGAATCGAAAAGGGAGGGAGGCACAGCGACGGGAAGATAAAAGTCGCTGCGACTCATGGGAGACAAACTCTCTTCCAATTATCGGATTTTCAGGCCTGGAATGAGAGGGAGGGTATCGATCAGTTCCAATTCTAAAACCATATCGAGCGTCCCTTCCTTATACTTTTTGAAATGCGGCGTTTGCAAATGGCTTCGGTAAGCCGCTTCGTCCGCATAAATTTCCAGGATGGTAAACTGCGTCGGGTCTTTTTTCTCGGAAACCGCGTAGAGAGCCAACACACCCGGTTCTCGACGCAGGGATTCCGTAATTTCCTCTCTCAAAAATGCCTTGTACTCTTCCAGTCTTTCAGCATCGACGCGAATTTTGGAGAGCCGAACCAGATTCTTTTCCGGTGGAATCCCGTCCGCGGCCTTCCCCACAGTTCCTCCCATAATCAAGACTCCTGCCAGCACAGTCAACATTTTCTGAAAACCTGAAAGACACTTGGGAAACAGCATGGAAACTCTCCTTTCGCGTAGTAATTCACTCAAATCATTTCCAAACGATATTTCCGGCTTCCCACTCCAAGTTCCTCGGCAGCTTCCAGGATATGAACCGCGTGACGGCTCTCCATCCGTTCGATGAGGCTTGCTTTTCCCTTGTCGGAGGATTGGTAGACCAAATCGACACAGGCCTGATCGAGTGCCACGGGGTCGAGCGACGCGAGAATACCAATATCGGCCATTTCGGGAGCGTGCGGACTGGAATCGCAGTCGCAGTCCACCGACAGGTCTTTCATCACATTGATAAACGCCATTTTATTCGGGAAAAAATCGACGATCGAACGGTCCGCGTCCGCCATCGCTTCCAGAAATTTGTCCTGTTCGCAATCCCACATCTGTTCCGGGAAACCGGCACCGTGGATATACGCTTTTCCGTGCGAAGAGGCAATGCCGATCGACATGTTTTTCAAGGCACCGCCAAAGCCACCCATCAGGTGTCCTTTGAAATGCGACAGAACCAGCATGGAATCGTACCGTTTCAGATGGTCGCCGACATAATTCACCTGAATCTGTTTTCCTGTGGGAATCGGGAGTTCCATTTCCCCTTCCGCGTCGAGCAAATCAACCGGTGCAATTTTGGTAAAACCATGTTCCTCAAGGACTTGGAGATGTTCTTCCGTTGTGTCACGCCGACCGGGATAGGCCGTATTGCACTCCACCAGGGTTCCTTGAACAGACTCCACCAACAACTTCATGAATTCCGGCTGAACGAAATGGTTCCCGCCCGGTTCGCCCGAATGGATTTTCACCGCCACCTTTCCCGGCAGTTTTCGCCCAAGCCGTTCGTAGATTTCCACCAAATTTTCCGGCGTGATTTTCCGTGTGAAGAAAACGACCGGCAATTTCGTCTCCTCGGGAGTCTCCGCGTTTTGCGGCTTGGATTCCGCACAACCTTCCGCAGCCATCGTTCCCGCCACCAATCCGGGAATGGCCGATGCCAGGAGTGAATTTTTCAAAAATTCCCGCCTTTCCATATCCTTATCCTCCTATTCAACATGGATTCCCAAAAATCAATCTTTCGGCTTTTCACTGACGCAGAAACGAAATCCCACGTCAAAAATCTTCTGATCCGCATCGCGCCACGTCTCTTTTCCCAGTTCCGGGGATTCTCCATACCAACTTCCGCCGCAGTGCAGTGCCGAAGTTTCCTTCCTTTCGGGGGTACCCGGCAATACTGGCTGTTTCCGCGAATCCCGACACTCGGCACACCATTCCCACACGTTGCCGTACATGTCGTAAAGTCCCCAGGCGTTGGGAGTTAGCTGGGCTGCCGCATGCGTTTTGCCGTCGCTGTTCCCTTTCATCCACGCCTTGGCAAGGAGGTCGCGATGTACCATCGTAATCGGTTCGCCGGCACAACTTGCCCATGTCCATTGCAGTGCGGTGGGGAGAAAGGCTTTCGTGCCCAATTTTTCACCGATTTTTTCACAAAACCGATTCGCGTCAAACCAGTTGACCTGCTCCACCGGACGTGCCGTATCCGCTTTGAAGTGGGCGGGATTGTTCCCCATGATCACTTTCCACTGCTCCTGCGTCACCTCCGTCGCCAGCATCCAAAACCCTTCGTCCACGCGAAATCTTGCAATCTGCTTCCCGGCAGGAACGAGAAAAATGCCAGCCGGACAATACCGAAACGTGAATTTCACATCCTCAATCGTCTGCGTCCACTCCTCCCCCGCCTTCGGCTTGCTCACTCGCTCTTTTTTAGGGGTGACTTTATCGGAACTTTTGGCCGTCGTCGTTTTGCTCCGAGTTCGGGATGAAGTCGCTTTTTTCCTCGTTTTCTTATCAGGAATCGGTGCTCCCGCAAAAGGATCGTCCTCCGCGTTCAATTGACTTTTTCTATACTCCAACACCAAATTCCGGTCCTCTTCCGACAACCTTTCCAACGGCAGAGCAAACGCTTTCTCATCCCGGGCACGAATCATCGGCAAGGGATAGTCCAACGAGTCGTCCGTTTGCAAGTTCTGCAAAACCCCCTCCTGATCCCAGTCCCAGGTAGCCGTGACTTCCCGTCCCAAACGGTCCGTCCAGACACGTTCCGCCCTGGGGTCTTCCGAATCCGACTCTCCCCAGACGCTCGTTCCCACCAGCAAAACAACTCCCATACCCAAACCTATCAACCTTTTTGGAATCATCATTTTCTCCTTCCCATTTTTTCGCTCGATTGCCGTTCCCTTTCCATGAAATCATTATACCGTATAAAAACCTCGAACGAAAGGGTCTGCCGGGAAAAAACGGAGAGGATAATTGATAATTGGTAATTGGTAATGGTTAATGATTGGTGGTTTCCACGGTAGGAGGAAGCGGGAGAGCTTTTTCCCAACCTTCCAGCCCTTCCGTCAACTCTTTCAGGTGCTTGGGAATGTCGATTTGCTGCGGGCAGCGCGTCTGGCAAATCCCACAAGTAACACAGGAAGTTGCCTGTTCTGCCAGAGGGATGGTGACGTAATTGTTCCTAACTGTCAGTTTATCAAAGGGATGCGTAATGGCCTTCAATTGATTCGCAATCGCCAGGTTCCGGGGAATATCCACCCCTGCAGGACACGGAACGCAGTAGTGACAGTTCGTACACGGAATCGGAATTGAACGGCGATACACCGCCAACGCTTCGGAAATCGTCTCACGCTCGGCATCCGTCAGAGGTTCCATCGGCGTGAACGTCCGAATATTTTCCTCCACCTGCTCCCGCGACGACATTCCCGAAAGCGTCACCAGAACGTTCGGCAGCGACGCCACATACCGCAGTCCCCACGACGCCAACCCCGCATTCGGATTGGCTTTCATGAAAATTCCCCGTATTTCGTCGCCCAATCGTGTCAGCGTCCCCCCTTTCAACGGCTCCATCACCGCAACCGGAATCCCCAGATTCGTCAGGATTTCATACTGTTCGCAAGCATGGCAATCCTCCCAGTCGAGATAATTCAACTGAATCTGCACCAAATCCCACGGATGTGTCTCCGCAATCTCCTTCAGTTTGGCCGCATCCCCATGGAACGAAAAACCGAGACGGCGAATCTTCCCCTCGGCCTGCATTCGCTTCATAAACTCCCACGTGCGGAACCGTTTTGCCATTTCCCAGTGCGAATCGTTGAGCCAGTGCATGAGGTAAAAGTCGAAATATCCTGCTCGCGTTCGTTCTAACTGTTCGTTGAAAATCCGCTCGTTGTCCGCTTCGCTCGCAAGCATGATAATCGGCATTTTATCCGTCAAATAAAAGCTCTCACGCGGATATTTTGCCAGTGCCTCACCGAGAAAGGCCTCACTTTCACCGTCGTGATACATGTAGGCCGTATCGAAATAATTCACGCCGCACGCCATGGCATCATCGACCATTTTCTGTGCCGCCACCCGGTCAATCTTCCCCTCCTTCTCCGGCAGCCGCATCGCTCCAAAACCGAGCATGGGCAACGTCACCTCCGTATCGTGATACCGATTGCGTGACACCTGATTCACCGACTTTTTCTCCTTCTGATTTCGCGTCATTTTCCACTCTCCTTGAAAAATTGAATACCCTTTCCCTTTCATGACCTCAATTTCTCTATTTTTCACTCGTCGCGGATTTGTAATCCTCATCGGAAACCGGTTCCAGCCAGGTGTTTTGGTTCGTCTGGGAATTGCATGCAATGGCAAGGTGGGCAAACCAACTGTCCGGCGCGGCTCCGTGCCAATGCTCCACGTCCGGTGGAATTTCCACAACATCGCCTGGCAAAAGACGTTGCGCAGCCTTTCCAC
>JAUNBF010000090.1 GCA_030527185.1 Planctomycetia bacterium
TTATCAATTATCAATTATCAATTTAACAAAGTTCTGAAGTATTAACCATTTTAATTTGCCAGGTTTTTATGAAAATTACCAAAGTTACCGCAACGGCGGTCAATGTTCCATTGGTCGCTCCGATTCGCTGGTCGTGGGGCGTTCGTCGGGAGACGACACGACTGATTATCCAAATCGAGACGGATGAGGGAATTACCGGAATCGGAGAGACGATGGGTCGTGTAGGGGCGGAAAACGTCCATTACGAAGCAGCCAAAATTATCGGCGAAAATCCTTTTGATCTGGAACGAATCCTCGCTTTTCTCCGACCTCGTCCCTATTTCTTCGGCTACGCGGGGCATGGCCTGATCGCGGGAATCGAGATGGCTTGTTGGGACATCCTGGGAAAAGCCCTGGGAAAGCCGGTTTACGAGCTGCTGGGGGGGAAATTCCGGGAAAAAATTGCCATTTCGGGCTACGTCTTCACTCGTGCACGAAATGAAGTAACCGGAGCAGGGGGGGAAACGACGCCGGAAGAACTCCTCGAATTCAGTAAGGAATTGGTGCGGGAACATGGTTTTCAGAATCTGAAACTGAAAGTCGGTGCATCGCATCCCGACGTGGACATTGCCACGATCGCCTCTTTTCGGGAGACTTTCGGACCGAAAATGGGCTTGCGAATCGATCCGAATGGAACGTGGTCTCCGCAGACAGCCCTGGCGGTTTGTAAGCGGTTGGAACCGTACCGGCTGGAGTATATCGAAGACCCGACGTGGGGTATCGAGGCGATGGCACGTCTGCGGCAGGATATTGCGATTCCCCTTTCGACGAACATGTGCGTCGTCGATTTTGACCAGATTCCCGTGGCATTTCGACTTCATGCCGTGGACGTGATTCTCGGCGACCTGCACAAATGGGGCGGGCTTCTGGCATCCAAAAAACTGGCGGCCGTTTGCGATACACTGATGCTGGGGATGTCTATCCATTCCGGGGCGGAATTGGGCATTTCGGAAGTTGCCAAACTTCATCTGGCCACCTGCACACCGAACCTGACGTACGCCATCGACACGCATTATCCTCATTTGGCGGATGATATTCTCGTCGGCGGAAAAATGTGTTATCATCAGGGAACCATGACCGCCCCGAACCGACCGGGATGGGGTGTCGAACTGGATATGGACCGATTCCACCGTTACGCGGAAGCTCACCGAAAGGCAGGTCTGACGGAAGGTTACGAAAAAGACCCTCTGCGACCAGCCGACTGGTGCCCGAAAAAATTCCAGTGGTAACGTTGTCGATAACAACCGAAAAAAGGAGAAAAGTATGAAAACCGTCCTCATTACCGGTGCCAGCCAGGGGTTGGGAAAAGCCCTTTCGGAATCTTTTTCGGAAAGAGGGTACTTCGTGTATGCCTGCGGGTTTTCCAAGGAAGCCCCTCTTTTCGGGGAAGGAAAATCGCTACGGCTGGACGTTTCCGACGAAACGGCCGTTCGTGAAACGCTAAATTCCATCGATCGGCTCGACGTTCTGATCAACAATGCCCGATTCACCCCCACCAAACCGGTGGAGCCGATTTCCGAGAGTGAGTGGTGGGATCGGAATCTCGATATTTCCCTCAAAGGAACGTATCTCTGCTGCGTTGCGGCCTTGGAAAAAATGAAACATCAGGAAAACGGCGGCTGTATCATCAACGTCTCCTCCATCCGTGGCATCATCCCCAACGACTGGGATCGGATTCCCTACGGTGCCGCCAAAGCAGGGCAAATCAGCCTGACTCGTTCGTTTGCGTTAGCGGGAGGGGCTTTCAACGTTCGCGTCAACGCCTTTTTGCCGGGTGCCATTGGGACGGAAAATCTGCTCACACGGATTTCACCCGAACGTCACGCCGAAATCTGCCAGCAAATTCCCCTTCACCGTATCGGAACAATAGAGGAAATGTGCCATGCCATTCATTTTCTGGTCGAAAACCGTTACATGACCGGAGCATGTTTGAATTGCAGCGGTGGTTTATTGTTGGATTATTAGGAATTGATAAGTACGAAACCATTCATTCCCCCACCCAGGAAGAGTCATGTCGGAAGAAAAAGATTCGTTTTTGCCGTACCGTTGGGAGTTACTCATCCTCCTCTGGTTCGCGTTTCTGTTCAATCAGGCCGATCGAGCGATGTTCGGATTTGTCATGCCGTTGATCAAAACGGATTTGCAGCTGACCGACGTGCAGTTGGGGCTGGTTGCCTCCACATTCCACCTTTTCTACGGCATTTTAGCACCTTTTGCCGGTTATGTCGGGGATATTTTCCGCCGTAGTCGGATTGTCGTGCTGAGTATTTTCACCTGGAGCCTGGCGACGCTCCTGACCGGTCTGAGCAGCCACATCGTCCATCTGATTCTCTTTCGTGGAGCCAGTTTAAGCCTTGGCGAAGCGTTCTATCTCCCCTCTGCCAACGCTCTGATCTGCCAATTTCACGAAAAAACCCGTGCGTTTGCCATGTCGATTCACCAGACGGCTCTCTACTGCGGGATGATTGGCAGCGGCATCCTGGCAGGATGGTTGGGAATGCGTTATGGCTGGCGGGCACCGTTCCTCCTGTTTGGAATCCTCGGAATTCTCTGGGCAGGTGTCCTTTTTTTCCGACTGAAAGATGCCGTTTCGGAAAATCGATCGGAAAAGTCGCTTGTCACCCATAAAATCCCCGTTTCGGAAGTCCTGAGCTACCTTTTCCACCACCCCTGTATTTGGTTAATGGCTCTGATTTTTGGGTGTCTCGTTTTCATCAATGTCGGCTATATCACCTGGATGCCAACGCTATTGCACGAACATTTTCAACTTTCCCTCGCCTCCGCTGGCTTTTCTTCCATGTTTTACCATGTCCTCGGTGCCCTGGGAGGCGTTCTTCTGGGTGGCAAAATCTCCGATTGGGCTGTTCGGCGTCGGGCTGATGGACGTCTGATTCTGGCCGCGACCGGATTTTTATGTGCCGCACCGTTCCTTTTCATGCTGGGGAAAAGTGCGACGCTCTTGGGGACGCTCGTCGGCGTGGGCGGATTTGGATTTTTCCGGGGAATTTGTGATTCGACCTTTTTTCCGCTCCTTTTGGATGGGGTGGAAAACCGTTACCGCAGTTCCATTCAGGGATTCGTCATCTCGTTCGGATTGCTTATCGGTGCTTTGGCTCCGATTGCTCTGGGAATCATGAAAACGTCGATCGGCCTCCCCTGGGGAATGGCGTTGATGGCAGGGGTCTCGCTTGCAGGGGTATTTTTTCTGGGAATCGCCCGTTGTTTTTTCCCGCCATCGCAGGAAATCGACCGTTAGAGCATTTCCAGAATTTGTTTGCCATTTTGAAAACATCGGTGGAGCAGTTGGCAACGTAGAAGAGTTTCCGCAGAAAAGAGAGATGGAAATAACATCATCTGCGTCATTTGCGGACAAAAAAAGGAAATGCGGAAAAACCTATTTTTAAGAAAGATTTTTGGATAAACCCAGAAATTTCACGACTTCCAACGTTAATATTGATCCGCAGATGACGCAGATATTTCCATTCTCACTTTTTTCTCGACGGATACTTCCAATGGGGATTATCGCCGTGATAAATAATGGATTAGAGTAGATTTTTCTCGTTAGGATGAATTTATGGGAAAAATAAAAAAGAGAAAATGTTTTTTGGAAGTACTCTAAAACATTTTCGCGTTCCACTTCCTGGATCGCACGATACGACGAAAGAGTCCATGCGTCAGGAAGGTCGGTAAGCATCCCTTTCTTTACGGGTGGCTTCGAGATCAAAAACAAGATATTTCATATCGAGACGGACTTGAGCCACCGCCTCCTGAACGAGTTGGAGCAACTCATGCCGTCGCTGCGTTCCGCGCACCACCCCCTGCAGAGCGTTCTGGAGCATTTTCTGCTGTTCTTCCGGCAATTCGGCGACTTTTTCCAACAATTGACGTATATCTTCCGGCAAAAAGCGTGGATCGGTTTCGCCGCGAGTGGTTTCGGGTATGGAAGTATTCATCGTCGTCCCCAATTGCTCTGGTTTTTTTTCTCAAAATAAGGTAAGATAAGGAGTGTTTTTGGGTGTGGAGGGGAAATCTTTTTCAGCTTCGTGTGGGAAAAAGCTGGATTTTGCACGACGGGAAAGTCATGAATTCTGCCCCTACAATTTTATTATACCTTAAATTTTCACAAAATCCACCGAAAAATTGAAATTTTATAAAAAAATATTGAAGTTTTTATTAAGTTTTTTCGTCGTTTCCTTTTTTTTCTTAAAAAGTGGAACGGCGGTGGAGGGGGAAAATCCGCACCTGCCGTCCGCCACGAATCAGCCGGTTACGTGGGTGGACGATCATGAGACACCGCAGACAGCCTGGCGGGATGGCGGGGGGGATTGCCCGCATCGGATTCTGCTCCACCAACGCCAGAGAGGGAATGCCATGACAGGGGAGTGGGCGGAAGTTTTCCAGATGGAATGCGGCGCGGAGGGGAACTCGCTTTTTCTGGTCTATCCCCTGCGTCCCGTTCTGGTGACGAACGAATTGCTCCCCTCGGTAGGCGTTCGGGCGAATCGGTCGGGAATTCAGCTTCTGGCTCGCGTCGTTTTGCCGCGTACACGAGACCCTCAAACAGGTCGGGCGATGTTTTTTTACCTGCGGGGAGGGACGTATTCCACCATCCAGCGTTGGCAGAAACTTCGCATTGATGCTCTGGCGTCACTCCTGTCGCGGGAAGTCAACATGCTTCGGCAGAGAACGAAAAATGCTCCGTATATCAATACGGAAGGTGCGTACATGGACTACCTGGTCATCAATGCCTGGTGCGGACCGGGTCGGGTGGAGGTGGCGATCGATTCGATGGAGATTTCCGCCGTTTTGGAAGCGAAAACGGTTCCTCGCGTGGAGACGGTCTCAGGAATTGTGCCGGTGGCGGATTTACCGACCAAAGAGGGGACGTTCCCTCCTGCCTCTCCCGTTCAGACGACTGGCAAAAAGAACGTCGTTCGGCTGAATCAATGGATGTTGACGGTCAACGAAACGCCGATTTTCGTCCGCGCCATCCGCCATCGGGGAGAGTCGCTGGAATTTTTGCATCGACTCGGATTCAACACTGTCTGGCTGGCCTCCCCACCGACGCAGGAAATGGAAGCGGAAGCGACCTTGCTGAATTTGTGGTTCATTTCGCCCCCTCCCGTGCCGTTGGAGAATCCCACGGTGGACATTTCCTCACTGGCGGAACCTTCCGCGTTGGCCAATCTGGGGTACAATCGGATTCTGGCGTGGGATTTGGGGACACCTCCCGCGGTCACGGAATCGGAATTCCGGTCGCAAACTTCTCTCGAAAAGGCTCGGCAACTGGTTCGCTGGATTCAGGATGCCCCGGAATCGCTTTTTCCGCAACGTCCCCTGCTGGTTTGCCCGGAGAAGAATTTGCGGGGCAACAGCGGGATTTACGATATTTTGCTGCTGAATCGCAATCCGGTCAACTCCACGCAGGATTTTGTTTCATACGGACTCTGGTTCCGGCAGATGGGGAACATTGTCCGCGACGGTCGTCCGCTCTGGTCGGTGGTGGAGACGGAACATCCACCTCTCTTGCGACGCCAGTGGGAACAGGTTGCCAGGGGGGATGGTCTCACGCCGATTTCGGAAAAAAACAGCGTTCCGGCGACACTTCCGTTGGAGCAACTTCGGTTGATGACGTACAGTACCATCATGGCGGGAAGTCGGGGGCTACTTTTCGAGAGTTCCTCCCGGCTGGACGGAAACGATCAGGAGACGCTCTATCGGCAAAAGTCGCTGACGTTGGTGAATACGGAACTGTTGTTGCTGGAACAGTGGATTTCGCAGGGAGAGACTTTCACCACCATTCCCTCCAGTCTGGCCCATGTTGTCGGAGCCGTTTTGGGAATCCAGCATGTTCGGATTCTGATTCCGCTTTGCCTGGAGCCATTTTCGCAATATGTTCCTGGGGTACTGGCCTCGAAAAATGTGGAATTTCTGGTACGGGGACTCCCTGCCACGTACCAGTGCTGGAACATGACACCGGATGGACTGGTGCCGTTGGTTCACAAACGTGTGACCGGGGGCGTACGTCTGGAATTGGAGGAATTGCCGCAGGTTTCGACGTTGGTACTGACGCAAAATTCGATCATCATCAACAGTCTGTCGCAACGATGTATCCGTTTTGCCCCTTCGCTGGCTCGTTTGATGGGAGATATTGCCGAGTTGCGAATGCGGTACTTCCTCCAGTTCCACGGTACCGCCCCACTCCAGGGAAACGAGGCCATGTGGTACGAACGGTCGCGGCATTATCTCGAAATTTCGCGAAAAGCCCTGGAAAAAGGGGAGTATACCGAGGCCTATTGGCAGGCTCAACGGGCGATGCGTCCGATTGCGCTTATGGAACAGCGACTTTGGCAGTATCATACCGCGTCGCTGAGTTCCCCCAATGCCTGTCCCCCAGCCACCTCTTTCCGCTCGTTGCCACTTTTGAAAGTCTGGCAGGAGGCGGTGGGAAAACGGACGCGGGGTGCGAATCTGCTTCCTGCCGGGGATTTGGAGAGTGTGCCCGCCATGGTGCAGGCCGGATGGAAGCATTTTCAGAACGATTACGAGATTCCCGGCGTGGCAGCCCGTGCCGACATCGTTCGGGACGCGGCCAAAGAGGGTTCGCTCGGCTTGCAGATGGAGGTTCTGGCCACCGACATTCAAATGGCTCCTGCCATGCTGGACACTCCCCCGGTGCGGCTCCGTTCACCTGCCGTGCGGGTCGGTCCTCCCGGAACGTTTTATCAGGTGGAAGCGTGGGTCAATATCCCGCGAAAATTGATTAATTCGGTCGATGGGCTGAAAATTACCGACACTTCTTCGGGAGAGGTGCTGGCGGAGCGGATTTTGGAGACCAATGGCTGGCAAAAAGTGACGTATCAGCGAATGGTCACGACGGAAGAGCCGATTTCGCTCGACTTTTCCCTCACCGGATATGGAAAAGTCTGGGTGGATGAGGTAGCCCTTTTTCCTCTCGTGGAAATGGCACCGTAACTTTCAAATGGAGAACGATTTCATGCCTCTCAACGAAGACCGGATTCGACAGCATACGATTGGCTGCCTGGCACTTTTCACGTTGTTATGCGGAGTAATCCTTTGGCTTCTGGGCTACTCCCAACAACCGCAAATCTTGCCGTATTACAGCATTTGCTGGCGGCTGGGGCCGGTTCTGGCACTCTGGTGGCTGGCGTGGAATCAACTGAAAATCCTCCCCGCCTGGGCGTATCTTTCCGTGCCGATGGTGTTGGTCGCGCTGGTTATCAATCGAAAACTTGTCTTGTTGGCAATTCCCCTTGCCATCCTCCTTTCGCTCCTCAACCATCCCTGGCTGAAACGGGGACGGAAGAGGAGGAAACCCTAGGAAAACCATTTTTCAACGTTCCATCCCATTATTAATTTAACACGGCCTAGCCCTCCTGGAATTCATCGCCACTTCGCATCGGCTTCGTTGCTGGTGGGTCCATAATGGGTGGCGTAGCAGGAGTTTGTGGCTGAGGTATAGGATATGCGGGCGGTTCCTGAGGATGGGGAACTTCCACCGGAGAAGGTTGGGAAGGTCTGGCGGAATCGGTTTCAGGGGGAAGTGCCGTTTCCGTAGTGGAAGGATTTTCCTCCCTTTCCGGCGTTTCCGTAGAGTCCATCGTCTCTGGCGGCGCGGTCGTGTCAGGCATGTCAGGTGTTTCCGGGATTTCTTCTGTTTCAGGGACTTCCCGAAGCGTTTTGGGAATTTGTTTTTCCATTGAATTCTCCTTGTGTAAAAAGGTATTGACTTTTTCTTCACGTTTTTCCTGCTGCATGATGTCTTCGATTTTTTCTTCTTTGAGTTCTTCCAGAGCTTGGTCGGTAATCATACTGTATACACTGGTGGAAATTCGCACGCCATCGAAATAGTAATTCTCCCAGGAATAGTCGATATCCGGTCGAACGAGCCAGACCTGCCCCGGCGTGATACGGGGTTGGTTGCGGAAATACTCGGCATACAACCAGACCGTTCGCGGGAGCGTCTCATCGTTAATGTCGAGGTAATAGGCATTTCCATAACCACGAAAACCGGGGATTTGGAGTGGAAGTGGCCCACCGCCATTGTATCCCGCGACACCTCCGGTATCGGTTCCAGGAATGCCGGGGATGGATTGACGGTAATTGCCGGGAACCGCCCCTCCACCGGTAATGTCGAAGAGACTGTTCGTGGATCGACTCTGAAACAATGCCATGGTGGCTATTTCCTCCGTCGCGAAAAAGGCATCGGTGGCTTCAGCTTCCTGGGGCGTGGGAGTACTCCATGCTTCACTCTGGAGGGAGGCATGGGCCGGCACCATTTCCACCGAGGTGGTGGTTTCCGGGGCGACGGTGGCGGGAGCGTAGACCGCGGTGGTATCCATGAGGGAAGTCGTTTCCGGGACGTTTGCCGCAACCGGAGAAATGGCACTGAGTACCTCGCGATCTTCCAGGTCTTCAAAAATCAGCGTTCGATTCAGGGAGCGTCGCTTGTGTTCTGTCGAATTTCGTGTATAATATTTTTTTGCTCGTTTGGAAAAATTCCGTTCCTCTCTCGGAGAGTAGGTACCAAACGGAGGTTGTGAGTAGGAAGTACTCTTTTTCTTGTCCATGGCAAGCTCCTTTCCAGTGCAATTATGACGCTCTAGGCAAGTATTTTCGTCTGGAAAGGAAAGCGGAAAGCCCCAGAAACGATTTCAGGAAACGAAGACAGGTGGATGATGGGAAACTATCTGGTAACAGGCTGTGCGGGATTTATCGCGTCGCAAGTGGCTGAAAAACTGCTCCGAAAAGGTCATCGGGTGGTGGGCTGGGACAATCGAAATGACGCTTACGACGTGATTTTGAAAGAGTGGCGGCTGGAACAGTTGAAAAAATGGCCGCGGTTTCACTTTTCGCCTGTCGACGTGGTGGAGCGGGAAAAGGTGGAACGCGAATTTCAGGAAACTGGTCCGTTCGAGGCAGTGATTCATCTGGCCGCCAGAGCGGGAGTGCGTTATTCGGTCGAAAATCCCTGGACGTACGTGGACACGAATGTGACCGGGACGTTGAATTTGCTGGAATGTTGCCGACGTGCCACTGTGCGGAAGTTTTTGCTCGCTTCTTCGTCGAGTGTTTACGGAAAAGTCCTTTCCAACACACAGGCCGTTGCTTTTCGAGAAGAAGAGGATACCAACCGCCCCTCTTCCCCGTACGCTGCCAGCAAAAAAGCGGCGGAGGTGCTGGCGCACAGTTACCATCATCTCTACGGGCTGGATACCACCATTTTACGTTTTTTCACCGTCTATGGTCCGGCGGGACGACCCGATATGAGTGTGTTGCGATTCGTCCATGCCATGGCGGAAGAAAAACCGATGATTCTCTACGGCGATGGTTCGCAATCCCGCGATTTCACCTACGTCACCGATATTGCCGACGGCGTTTTGGCCTCCTTGCGGGCGACGGGCTATTCGATTTTCAATCTCGGCGGCGACCATCCGCGTACCATTCGTGAAATGATTCGGATTGTCTCGGAAAAATTGGGGAAAAAACCGCACATCGAGTATCGACCTTCGCATCCCGCCGACGTACCTTCTACCTGGGCGGATATTGAACGTGCCCGAACGCAATTGGGCTGGGCACCTGCCGTTTCCCTCGAAGAAGGGCTTGAAAAAACCATCCAGTGGTATCAGGAAAATCGGGAGTGGGCGAGGAATCTGAAAACGCTCCACGAAGCGTGACTCTCACCCAATCAGCTTTTTCCCGGAATGCAGAGCAAAAGGAGCAGAAAAAGGAGATTGACACCAGGAACCATCAGAAAAATGACGAACCAGGGAGATGTGGAGAGGTCATGCAGCCGCCGGACACACAGCGCGATTTCCGCCGGAAGGAGAAGGAGGCAAAAAACAGCCGTAAAAATCGAAAAAACAGGCGTCGAATCGGTCAAAAACCAGAGAAAAGAACCTGTCGTTGCCAAAAGTGCCAGAGAATAACCGTGGAACAGGAAAAATTCACCCTGATCGGCTGCGGATTCGTAGTCGCCAAAACGTTGGAGAATTTCCAGGTAGGCTTCCCGGTGTTCCGCCAGAACTTCCCAATCCCACCAGTCCCATAACCATGACATCTTCTTCTCCTTGAGCAAGCTCTTTCAAAAGTCTTTCCTACGGCGTCGTAAATTGTGGGGCGGAATTTCCGGCAGGCAGATTCGGCGTTGTGGTAGAGGGTCTGGGAGGCGACAAATTCTGATTTTCCGGCAGATTTTCCGACAAAACAGGGGGGCCAACGCGACCATTGTCATAAACGACGCGACTTCCTTCGTAGGCCAATTCGTTTCCGCGCTCCAGAATTTGTTCCGGGGAAGAGACGACCCGTGGCGTCATGTTGTACGTCCAGGTATGCTGATCCTTGATTTCATTGGGGGAAAAGGTCTCCACAAAAAAATCGAACGGAGGAAGCTGATACCATGGCGGACGAACGGCCTGGTGAACTTCGAGCGTCTGGTAGTTGTCGAGTTCCAGACGGATATTTCGCGTTCCGTAATAGGTAAAATCGGTAGAGACAGGGGTTCGTCCCAGTTGGTGCCCATCGACATAGACGGTAGCTCCGGGAGGATTGCTGTTGATCGTCATACGTCGGCGCAGACAACCGGTGGCGAGGAGTGTACTCCCTACCAGAAGCAGTGTCCAGAAAAGTCGTGACGAAAAAGGAACCCGAAACGGAAACATCGGTTTGAAAAAAGTGGAGGGAAAGGGTGTCGGAAAATTTGGCAGAAGGGAACGTCCCCTCTAGATGGAAGTGTACCTTTTTTGGCGGAAAAAGGCTAGTCCAATTTTAACAAAAAAATGAGAAAAGAGGACTGTGTGGATTGTACGGCAGGAATTTTGCAAAGTGGGGGATGGACGGGCGGCTGCCGATAAAGAGGATATGGATAAGAATGGCAAAAAACCAGCCGGAACCATTCGGCAATTTTTTCGACGCGTTTCCCTCCTGGGAATTTTGCTGGCGGGTGGAATTTTGATTTACTCGGCCAACCGGGAAGATATTGGCTCTCTGTGGAACGCTCCCCAAAAGGAAAAAGAGGAGGAAACCATGGTTCGGAAGCCCACGGAACGGCCTGGAATGGAGTCCACCCCTCATGGAATGCGGGTACATCGTGTCGCTTACGCCCATTCGGAAGGAGGGGAAGGAGAAGCGGAAACGACGGCGGAAACAACTTCTTCCACCATGGCGGAAAATCCCTCCGAAGGGACTGCGGAAACGGAGGGTATTTCGGATGGCGTGGTGGAAATACCGGGAATGGAAGATTCGCCAACGGTGGGAACCGATCCTGAGGAATCGATGTTGCCGTCGTTGCCGGATGAGAGTGGCGGACCGGATTGGGGAGCCATTGCCGCAATGGGAGAGGAAACGACCTCCAGCCCCATGGAAACCAGTTCGGAATCGGCACCGATGGTCACTTCGGAACCTGCGGTGGAGAAGGAATCGACGCCATCTTCCCCGGAACCTTTTCCCCCATCCGCGCCGCCTGCCCCGGCACCCTCCCCAGTAACACCTCCGCCCGCTTCCGCCAGTCCCGCACCGCCGAATTTGCCGCCGTTGGTGAAGGATGGTTCGCACCCGTTGAAGAATGTGGCGGGGCCGCCCGTGCAGAATTTTCTGGAGATTTTCGATTTCAACGTGGACCCGGATTGGGTGACATCGCGGTGGAGTTACGTCACGTCGGTCGGACCGCTCAACACCCGTGGGTACCGTGTGCCGCTTTGTACGGGAATCGACAAGTCCGATTTGGTGGGGAATCTGACCTATTATTTCAACAACAAACTGGAAGTCGAAAAAATCACGTTTGAGGGTTACACCGGCGATATGGAGCGACTTTTGATTACGCTCCGTTATTTCCACATGGCAAAGCGAATCACGTCCGACCCGAATGTGATTCTCTACGAATCGCCGACGTTGGCGAACAATTATCAGAGCTACATGCGTTCGTATCACCGCACGACACCGTTGGATGGCGAAACACCGCACCACCGTTTCTGGATTACGATGGAACTCTACCCCGAAGACGAGGATTGACGATTCGGAGGGAGACGATGGCAACGCTGGACGACTGGAAGTGGCTCACCGGAGCGGAAGGGTTGGCGTGTTGGGAACGGCTGGCGGGGAAAACATGGGAAACGGTGGCACTGTTGGCCTGGTTGCGGGAAAAGGAAGGGCTGAGTCGGGAACGGGCTTCCCTGGTCGCACATCAATATGTCTTACGGCAACGGGGGAGGGAGAAATTCCCGACGGCGGAGGAAATGTTCTTCACTCCTGTCGGGCTGGAGCAAGCGACGGATGCCTGGGTGGCCGCGTATAAAGCGTCGCGTTTCCCGGAAGGTGTGCCGGCGGCGGATGTCTGCTGTGGTGTCGGCGGAGATTTGCTGGCATTGGCACGACGTGGTGAGGTCTGCGGAATTGAGCGGGACGCGGCAACGGCCTGGGTCGCTCAGGCCAATTTGAAAGACCGGGGAACCGTTTTGCCCATCGACGCGGAAGCATTTTTGGAACGGTTTTCTGCCGACGCCTTTCCCTGCCTCCACATCGATCCCGACCGCCGCCCGGAAGGATTTCGCTCAACGCGGTGGGCTTTTTTCGCACCTTCACGGAAAATCGTGGAACAACTTTTGGAAAACCGTCGTTGCGCAGCGGTAAAACTGGCTCCGGGGAGTGAACTTCCCAACGAGTGGGAGAAACGCGGTGTGGAGTGGGAGTGGATTGGGCGAAAACGGCAGTGTCGGCAACTCGTGGCCTGGTTGGGAACCGATTTCGCGGGAAAAGGTGGCCGTTATCGAGCAACCCTCGTCGATTCCGAATCGGGAGCCGTTTTACGGACGTTCTGCGGCACTCCCGGTGTACCCATTCCCGCGGCAACCACCTGGGGAACGTATCTTTTCGACGTCGATTCCACCTTTCTGGCGGCAGGATTGGAAGGAAGTCTGGCTCAAACACATCATTTACACGCCGTCTTTCCCGGCAGCGTCTACCTCACCGGCAACACTCCTCTGGACGACCCGGCCTTGTCTTGTTTTGAGATTCTGGAAGTCTTGCCGCTCGACAAAAAACAGGTGCGGAAACGGGTCGCTCATCATGGTTGGGGAACCCTCGAAATCAAAAAACGAGGGAAAACGCCTCTCCCGGAAGAGGTACGAAAATGGTTTTCGTTGCCCCCTTCCCCTTCCTCCGGCACTCTCTTCCTCGTCCCCTCCCCCAAACAAATTTGGGCTGTTCTAACTAGAAAAAACGATCATGATTAAGAAATTCCGGTGGGAACATGGGATTGATAGAGGATTCCATCATTAAAAAAAGCTCTCGGCCATGGAGACCGGGAGCTTGAAATTCAGGCGTTTACCTGGAAATCAGGTTTCCTTATTTTTTGCAACCGCATTTGCAGCAGCATTCCTCCAACGCCGCCTGTGCCGCAGCCAATTTGGCCACCGGGACGCGGAGCGGGGAGCAGGAAACGTAGTTCAAACCGGTCCGATGGCAGAATTTCACGCTGGCCGGTTCGCCACCATGCTCGCCGCAGATGCCAAGTTCGATGTCGGGACGGGTCGCTTTGCCACCTTCGACAGCAATTTTGACCAGTTTGCCAACACCGGTCTGATCCAGCACCTGGAACGGATCGGCAGGATAAATATCCTTTTCAAGATACTCGTTGATGAATCCGGCGTAGTCGTCACGGGAAATACCCAGCGTCGTCTGCGTCAGGTCGTTCGTGCCGAAGCTGAAGAACTCTGCGTTCTGGGCAATTTCGTCTGCCGTCAGAGCCGCACGCGGAATCTCGATCATCGTTCCGACCATGTAGTGCAGATCGACGTTTCGTTCCGCAATCACCGCGTCGGCAGCTTCGCGGATAACCTTTTCCTGATCCTTGAACTCGGCCAGACTGGTCACGAGCGGAATCATGATTTCCGGTTTCGCGTCGATTCCCTTCGCCTTCACGTTGCAAGCCGCTTCGATGATGGCACGAGCCTGCATCCGGGTGATTTCGGGATAGACGATTCCCAGACGGCAACCACGGTGTCCCAACATCGGGTTCGATTCGGCCAGATCGTGCACGCGATTCTGGATAAATTCCACCGTCATGCCCGTTTTTTCCGCCAATTCCTGCTGCCCGGCCAAGTCGTGCGGGAGGAACTCGTGGAGCGGTGGGTCGAGAAGACGAATCACGACCGGAAGTCCGTCCATCGCTTCCATCAGACCTTCAAAATCCGCTCGCTGGAACGGCAGAAGCGCTTCCAGAGCCTTTTCACGATCGGCGGTATTGTCGGCCAGAATCATGGTGCGGAATTCGTCGATATGATCGAAGAACATGTGTTCGGTACGTGTCAGACCAATTCCCTCAGCTCCCAACGCAATCGCGGCCTGAGCCTGTTCCGGTTTGTCCGCGTTCGTGCGGATGCCCAGTTTGCGGAATTTGTCAGCATAATTCATCAGTTTGGCATAAAGCTGATAAATCGGAGCATCTTCCGGCTTCAAACTCTTGTCGATCAGCACCTGCAAGACCTCGGAAGGACTCGTCGGAACCTGGCCGGCATAGACTTTCCCGGTGAATCCATCGACGGAAATCCAGTCGCCCGCCTTGAAAACCTGATCGCCAACTTTCATCGTTTCGGTTTTGTAGTCAATTTCCAGACCATCGCAACCGCAGACGCACGCTTTTCCCATCTGGCGGGAAACGAGTGCTGCGTGGGAAGCCGCTCCACCGAAACTGGTGAGAATCCCGTTCGCCACTTTCATCCCGCGGAGGTCTTCCGGGGTGGTTTCACGACGGACAAGAATCAACTGCACGTTGTTGTCTTTCTGCCACAGTTTTTCCGCCTCGTCCGGCTGGAAGCAAATCTGCCCGGTCGCGGCGCCAGGACCAGCGTTCACGCCTTTGGCAATCGGCTCCATCCCTTTGAGACCCTGGCCGGAGAAAATCGGCTGCAAAAGCTGCGTCACATCGTTGGCCGGAACCCGTTTGACAGCGGTTGCCTCATCGATCAGACCTTCGTCCACCATCTCCACCGCCGTGCGGACGTGCGCAAAACCGGTTCGCTTGGCATTTCGCGTCTGGAGCATGTACAACTTCTGGCGTTCGATCGTGAACTCGATGTCCTGCACGTCGTGATAATGGTTTTCCAGCAACATGGCAACTTCCTGGAACTGCTGCCACACTTCCGGCATGTCCTGTCCCAGCGTATCCTCAATTTTCTTCGGCAGACGGATTCCCGCCACAACATCTTCGCCCTGAGCGTTGATGAGGTAGTCGCCCGTGATTCCTTTGACACCCGTCGCTCCGTCACGTGTCAGTGCCACGCCGGTCGCACAGTCGGTTCCCATGTTGCCGAAGACCATCGCCTGAACGTTGACGGCGGTGCCCCAATCGTGAGGGATGCCATTCATCCGGCGATAGACGATCGCACGGTCGTTCATCCAACTGCCAAACACGGCACCCACCGCTCCCCAAACCTGTTCCATCGGGTCTTCGGGGAAGTCTTTGCCCGTCTGCGTTTTCACGGCAGCCTTGAACTCCGCCACCAATTCTTTCAACGCGGCGGCGGGCAATTCACTGTCCAGCTTCACGCCACAAGCCTCTTTTTTCGCTTCGAGAATCTTTTCAAAGGGATCAATTTCCGTTTTGTCGGTCGGTTTCATCTCCAAAACCACGTCGCCGTACATCTGCACAAATCGGCGATAGCAGTCCCACGCAAACCGTTCGTCGCCCGATTCACGTGCCAACACGGCCACGGTCTGGTCGTTCAGACCAATGTTCAATACCGTGTCCATCATTCCCGGCATCGATTCGCGAGCACCAGAACGGCACGAAACCAACAGCGGAAGATTTTCCGTGTCGCCGAATTTCTTCCCCATTTCCTCTTCGACTTTCCGCATGGCGGCGTCCACTTCAGCCTTCAGCGTTTCGGGATACGTGCGGTCATGGTCGTAGAAATAAGTGCAAACTTCGGTCGTGATGGTGAATCCAGACGGAACGGGAAGACCAATCTTCGCCATTTCCGCCAGGTTTGCCCCTTTTCCACCCAACAGGTTACGCATCGACGCATCGCCATCGGTTCCGTTTTTGCCAAAAGAATAAACGTACTTCGTCATGGATTCCAATCCCTTCTGAGTAAACTCTCACTCAAAAAAACCGCCC
>JAUNBF010000091.1 GCA_030527185.1 Planctomycetia bacterium
GCGACGCAATGACATTGACAACGGCTTACGACGCTGCCAAAACAGCCGCTCAACCGTCCGACGTTCAACTTACCACCACGACCGAAACCGTCAACGTCACGACGCAAACCGTTGATATTTCAGGCCTTGCGACTGCCGCAGCATTGGCGACCATCGATACCGTCGTTGACGCCATCAAAGCCAAAACCGACAACCTCCCCGCAAGCCCTGCCGCAAAATCGGACGTACAAATTACCGTCAACGCCGATGGTATCGACGTGCCAACTGCCGCCGAAAACGCCAGTGCCGTTTGGAATGCTTCGGCTCGAACCCTCACATCGTCCACCGGCGGTGGAGGCGCAACTGCCCAAGAAATATGGAGTTACAACAATCGCACTCTCACTTCTTCGCAGTCGGTGGATATTACTACGGTTCAGGAAACGTTGAATGCCATTTTTGCGTTATTGGGTAGCTGGAATGTTTCGGAGAACGTTTTAACCACCTATGACAAAAATGGGAGCGTTCTGCACACTTATACCCTGACACGCGACGCGGAAGGGAATATCACGAGTGTGGAAAGATAAATTCATGGAAAGGAGAGAAAAATGAAAAGTTTTTTTCAAGCTGTCCGAAAATGGATGGGAGCGAAACAATTTTTGGAAAGGCCCCTCTCAACTTCTGCGGGCATGGTCCATGTTCCCACCGCAGTTGAGGGAAAAACCATTTCCTAAAGAGAAGAAAAGGAGAACGCATGATTTCTGCCAGAAATTATTATGGAACGGTTTATACCAACGCGGGAGCTGTACTGATGGCTCGTGTGGTAGGTTTTTCTTCGGAAGTTTTGACACGCAGCCAACTGCTTTCGGGAGAATATTCCATCTTTCGGATGGATCAACGCGAAGAAAATCAAAAAATACCTGTTCCAGGAATGACCGAGTTGGCTTTGGATTTGGATAAAGTATTTCTGAATACCCTTCGGAAGGACTCCGCCTGGACATTGGATGAAAAAGGGTATAATTTTCGCCATATTTTGAATGTTCCTGAGGAGACATTTTCCGAAAAATCCCGTTTTTATCAGGTAGAGTACACATTTTTTCTGGTGGACACGACCTATCCGCCGATTCGGATTCAATTCCGATTATTTACGGTCTGAAAGCGAGGCATTATGGACCAAATACGTATCATTCGGACGCAAACTCTTAACATCATGAAAGAAATAACGGAACATCCCAAACCGTCCTATTCCCTGGATGGCCAATCCATCTCCTGGGAAACCTACCTGAAACAACTCCAATCCACCATCGACTGGTGTGACCAGCGGTTGGAAGCGGAGGAGAGGGTGGAGATTCGGACACAGGCGGGAACGTGAGGGAGGTGAAAATGAGGGATGTGGCTTTTCATCCTGAAGAGGATTTTTTAATCGTGGTCGATCAGAAAGAAACGCTGACGCTTACCAGACCGCAAAGTGATGGAAAATGGGAGGTTACGGATGCTTGGAAAGTGTCTAACCTGCGGAATATTCGGGATGTTTCCGCTTCTCCAGGGGATGAGGCGGTCTGGATTTTTTCCGCATCGGCACTGGGGGAGGATGTTCCTTTTTTGGGCGACACGATGCGAGACGGGCGTGGCAGGGAGTGGATTGTATCGGAAATTCAGCACTTGACGAGAATCGGGTGTTGGAAATGTCGCGGGATTAACATGGCATTGCGTTATGGGCTGGATTCCTGGGTCGATTGGTATTCACCTCAATGGCGGTTGGATGAATCGGGGGTTCCTGTACCGGAGTATCGTTTGCGCCAGCCAGGAATTGCTGCCAGGATTGTTCCTGAAAAGGAGAAATGGGAGGAGGAAACTTCCATCGTGCAGAGTACCATTCAGGCACGTGGTGTTCAGGTGCGGAATGGAAAAAAGCGTGTTCGGATTTTTTTTCAACCATCGCATTTGAAAATAGGATTTCGCGACTGTCTGGTGACGCCGGACAACCGTGGTTTTCGGGTTCGGGAATACCAGCCAGCTTCCAGTTGGAAAGAGTTGTCGTATGTTATTGCGGAGGAATTTCGTCATGAAAGTTGAGAATCGGATACGCGAGATTTGGAGACAGACGCCGGCGCTTCTGGAATGTTTGCCTCTGGAGCGGCTTTCCACAGGAATGACGGTTTGTGAGAGTTATCCGTTGGGAGTCTTTCGTGAAAAGGAGACGACCTGGGACTTTTTGACGAACGACGGTTTTTTGCAGGAAAAAGTCACGTGGGAAATGGTTTTTTGGGCCGATTCCCATGCGTGGCTGAAAACATTGTCGGAGAGGTTGCTTGCGGTACTTTTGCGGAAGGATGATTTTCAGGTGCTTTCTCAGGAAATTCTTTGTGCGGACAACAATGCGTGGAAGTTGGTTCTCGATGGTTTTTGGAAAGGGATAAAATGAGTTTAAAATTGGATTCACGAGTGACCGCCGATATTGGTTGGAGTTGGTCGGAGAGGAAAGCCACCACTTCCGTCATTGAGAATGGGAATGTTCGTCAGCAACAGGTCTTCACTTCGGATGTTTCCCCGGAGGTGGACGCGGTATGGAGTCTTCAGGAGGCTCCGTTGGCAGGTTCTGCGGAAGTGACGTACGATTTGCAGAATTTGACGCGGGAAGTTTTGGATGTGGAAACGACGATCGCTTTGGAGAAACTTTGTGCCATTTATGTTTGCAATCAATCTTCCTCTGGCGAAATTTATGTGGAAATGATGGAGACAGCCTGCGGATGTAGTTCGGGGGTTACTGGGAGCGATCCGTTTTTAAGAGCAACGCTTCCTTCCAAAGGTTTTTTCTGTTGGTGCAATCCGAACGCGGATTCGGAGGTGACGACCGATCAGAAACAACTGGTGGTTGGAAACGCGACCGATCAGGCGGCCACGTACGATCTGGTTGTGACGGGCAAAAAAGTGGTTTCGGAGGGGGTATGATATGGCCAAGTTGATTTCCAATCCCGAAAGTACGATTCCCTTTTACGAAATGGCTGGTTCGCCGGAGGAAAAATATACGTCGGAAGGGTTTCAGGCCGTGCGGACATTTCTGGTGGCGTGGGAGCAACGGGAAGCGTTTGCCAAAGATGTGATGGGAAACGCCTCACTGTTCGATTACCGTTCCGCCACGTATTACCCGAATCGTACCTCGGTATTTCCAACGAAAATCACGTTTACGCCAGCAGATAAAAATGCCCTGACGAAAAAAACGCTGAGCAAACTGCACCTGGACTTGAATTCCTACAATTCCTGGGCGATTGCGAAAGTGGAATACCACACGATCAGTGAAGTGGACCTGGAATCGGGACCGGACAATGAGCCGGGAACCAAGATTACGTACCGGCTTGCCTACGAGGCGGTCGAAGAGGAAATTCCAACAGAAGGATGGGTTTGGCAAGGAACGACGACGGCTATTCCTGCGGATTCTCTTTTGCTGAGGCGGATTCCTCAGGCGATACACCAGTTGGTTTGGTCGCAAGTGCTTTCCCCACCGTGGGTTACGATTCAGGAAACGCAGGGAAAGTTGAACCGTTATACGTTTTTGGATTGCCCTCCTGGAACGCTGTTGTTTGAAGGGGTGGCGGCCAACAAATTGTATCGATCCACCTTTGAAGTGGGAGAGTCCCCTTTCTGCTGGGCTATTACCTATACGTTTCGGCAAAAAGCAATCCATCACGATGGGAGTACTTTCGGCTGGAATCATCTTTTTTGCAGTGATACCGGAACGTGGGGCTTGCCGACGCAAAATGGCAAGGAACTTTACGACGATGCCGATTTTGAGCCTCTTTTTCGGTCGGCTTAAATAGAAGTCCCGAAACCTCCCAGAGAGAACGTTTTCTTTGGGAGGTTGCTTCTTTCCATAAGACATTGTGCCTGGGAATCATACCGTTCGATTAAAATTTCTCTCCTGGAAATGGCCCCAGCCCACGACAGTGATAGCCGTGACAAATGGCAATGGCCAGGGCATCGGCCAGGTCGGGCGGTTCGGGAAGACGTTCCAACCGAAATTCCAGCTGAATGGCACGCTGCATCTGCTGTTTCGACGCTCGACCACTTCCGGTGATGGTTTTTTTCACCGTCGTGGCGGAATAGCTGTAAACGGGAATTGCTTTTTCCGCAGCGCTGAGGCAGATAACACCCCGGACGTGACCCATTAAAATAGCCGTTTTCGGTCGTTCGTAATGGGAATAGACCTCTTCCAGAGCCATGGCCTGCGGACTCCACGTTTCGATGATTTCTTTCAGATTCCGATAAATTTCATAGATACGCAGAGGGAGCGTTTCTTTCGATTTGCCTCGAATCACGCCTCCCTCCAACAGTTGAAGCTGCGAACCTTTTTTACCAAGAACCGCGTAACCGGTCGTATTGATTCCTGGGTCGACGCCCAGAATAATCGTTTTTTCCATGCAATTTAGGGATGTTAAAGTTCCTTTTCAGTCCTTTTAATCCAGCGGCCAGGAAGCTCCACGCCAGACAACAGGCGATTTTTGGGCCGTAACCACAGCATTCTCATCCTGATGAGGGTCGATTACCACACCTGTGAAAAGATACCGTTTTCCCGCTTCAAAATTTCCTGCGTCGGAGTGAATTACGTAAAATTTCTTTTCCGTGCCATCCAATTTCAGAGGAATGGCTGTCAAACCACGCACTTTCCTGGGTTCGTCAATCGTTCCTGTCAAAACGATTCCCTGTCCATGATTTTCAGCCGTCACGCGAGGAAACATGGCTGTATTCAGAGCGGTTCTTTGCCCTTCGTCCGCGGCCAGGGTTTTCAGAGCGTCGGCAACAGGTTGCAAAGTTGCTTCCGTCGCGGCATCTTTGGCCAGAAACGTCAACACCTTGGCAGTCTGGCAGATACTATCCATTCCTTCCGGGCTGAATTGTCCCGGCAATGCTTTCAGGGCGGTTTCCAGGTCTCCAGCCGTATAAACCGGTGGTTGGAGCGTCCGCAACGGTTGGTTTTCTTCCTCCGCAAGTTCTTGATTTTCCACAACTTCCGTCACTTCCGCAGTCTCTTGAGGCGTTTCCGTCGTTTCCCCATCGTCGGTAGTTGTTTCCTCCTCTTGCGTATCGTCTCCCAGAGGAATTTCTTCCGGGAGCGTGGCGGGAGTGGCATCCGGCGTCTCCCCAGGACGGACACCAAAAAGGTCTGCCAATCCAGCGTTTTCCCCGTCGTCGGGCGTTTCCACTTCCGTAAAATCACCTTCCAGAGCAAAGTCATTTTCGCCCTCGGAATCCTCTTCCAGGGAAGTGCTGTCGGAGAAATCATCCTCGTCGCCCCAGTCCTCTTCGTCCAGAGAAGATTCGGCATTTTCATCTATCGGAGGCGGGGTTCCTTTCTTCTTGGCCGGAGAAGTAGGAGCTTTTTCTTCCACCTTGGCCGTTTCATGAATTTCCGGGTCGAAACCGGGGAGCATCCAACGTGGCACCCAGGGATAATCTTTCACCTTGCCATACGTCGAAGGAACGAACGGTGTGGGAATATCGAGAAGACCACGTTTATCGACTTTCTGAACATAAGCCTGAATCGGAATCGCTAAATAATGGGCAATCGGAACAGCCAGCAAACCACCTAAAATCACGTAGAAAATTTCTTTCGCCAGGCTCTTCTTTTTCTTCTTGGAAACTGCCACACGGCGAACCGGTTGTGCGGAAGTTGGCTCCGAAACAGACGTTTCCGAAGAGAACGCGGAGGCTCCGAAGGGACTGGAAGCACTCAGGGCATACGTCTCCTCGTCCGATGTGGTAGTTGCCATCGCGGGTACAAGTGCTGCCAAATCCAGGCATTCTCCCGTTTCCACATCAATCAATTCGCTCAAATAAAACGCTTCTTCACAACCGGGACAACGTACTCGCCGGTCTTCCACCTGGAGAGGAGATTCGTCTTGAGGAGGTTCTTCCGGTGGAGCTGCCCCCCAGTTCCAGGGAGACTCTCCTTCCGAGGAGGTCGTTTCCGAAATGTCTTCCGATTCTTCCTCCTCTTCCGTTTCTTCCACAATTTCTTCCGACTCGGCACTTTCTTCCGACTCTTCAGAAACGTCTTGTTCCATTTCTACTTCTTCCACTTCTTCTATTTCTTCCGTTTCATCAGTTTCTTCCGCATTCTCACTTTCGGAGACAGAAAACAAATCCACGGCATCCCGCGTTTCTTCCTGTGCAGCCCCGTTCATGAAAGTGAAAAAGTCATTTCCGGTTGTTTCCTCAACAGGAGTTTCTTCTTCCACCACCTCCTCGGCTTCTTCAGCAATCTCCACAGAAACCCCCTCGTCGGTTTCGCTGTCTTCATTCTGTTCCTGAGATGATTCTTCCACACTTTCCGTTTCCGCTTCTTCCGTTTCTTCCGTGGTAAAAGAGAAAATATCGGTACTTTCCGAATTCTCTTCCGAGGAATCCTTGCCGCCATTCGCCATGAAAGTAAAAAAATCGGCTTCTTGGGAGGATGTTTCGGGAGTCACTTCTTCCTTTGTCGTTGTTTCGACAGTTTTCGACGCGGGAGTTTCGGACGCAAAAGAAAAAATATCGGTTGCTTCCGGATCCTCTCCAGTTGTTTCCGGCCCTTGTTCTATCCACTGAAAAAAATCTTCCCCACCGTTTTCCTGAGGAGGAGATACGGGTGTTTCAGAAGCCGAAGAAGTTTCGGAAAAATCAAAAAGCCCTTCTGCCGAAGACTCTTCAGCAGGTTTTTCCTTGGAGGAAGATTGCAGACTTTTGAGGAAATCGTCTTCAAAATTACCGGAGTTTGCCATAAACGCCTCCACCTGGTGATAAAGATAGGAAAAAATAATCGTTCTTCTTGAAATTTCCTTTACGTCGCCTTCCCACGGAACTTCTTACGACGGCTTCTTCTCAGGTCTGCACGAAAATTCAAAAGAACAGGTATAAATCAACTCTGCGCAATATACAATAAGGAATCACCATTGACTAGGGGGATTGCGCAAAATTTCTTCAGGAAAATACCAATCTTTTCTTGAAAATCCAACGAAATTTTACCAACCAGGGAAATTTTCTCTCCCCCCGTTCCTTTTTCGTGACCGGGGAAGCCCAACCCTTGTCGATACGCAGTTCCAGCAACATGGCAAACGTAGCAAACAAATTCTGGAAATGCTTTAGGCTTCTTTTTCTTCGATTCGGACAAACGTTCTTTCGATGGGGAAGGGGTTTTCCTCACAGACCGCAACCGCCATGGCCGTAGCGTAAGTTCGGCAATGGGAAATAGAGACGAGAATCTCGGAAATCCCGTGCTGATTCACGAAATCCAGAACTCCTCCTCCCAAAAGAACGTAAGGTGCCCCTGAGGAACGCGTCCGTACTTCCATGTCCCGCCAGGCAATACCACGAATCCAACCGGTACCAATCGCCTTGAGGATTGCCTCTTTGGCACACCAACGTCCGGTAAAGCTTTCCACCGACTCCCTCCGACCACGGCAATAGAGCGTTTCCCAGTCCGAATAAACTCGGGAGACGAAATATTCCCCATGTTTTTCGATCATTTTCTGAATCCGCTCGCAGGACGTTATATCAGTGCCAATTCCAAAAATAGACATGGGGTTCTCTATATCAAACAAAAATCAGAAGGCCGGAAAAACTTTTTTGCCACGACCCTACCAGGGGCGACGGAACAGGCAGGCCCAGGCTTTATACGGTTCCTCACGGGCACGGGAATAAATCGTTCCCGGCCGGATTTCCACCACCTCAAAAAGGGTTCCTAATTCGTTGAAAATATCGTCGTAACATACCGTCGGCAGGAAATTCTGGTGCGAGAAACTTTCCTCAATCTCTTCCTCGTCACTTCCAGCCAGCGTAAAATACAAAGAACCTTTCCGCGTGATTTTCCATAGTAAATCGATAAAGGCGGAAAGGTGGTGCTTTCGGATAAAGTGGTAAAAACCAATATCGTACACAAAGTCGAATTTGTATTTTAACGAATTGCAAAATTTGAAAACGTCGTCGTGTACAATTCGCAGAAGAGCATTTTGCGACCGCGCTCGCGACTGAGCACGGTCAATGGCCATGGCGGAACAATCCACGGCAGTCACATCGAATCGCTTTTTCGCCAGGTAAATGGCCTCGATCCCACTCCCGCATCCCAATTCCAGAGCCGGGCATGGAGCGACAATCCCCTCATCCACCAGACGTTTCAAATCGGGTTCCAGCAATCCGGTATCCCACGGGGGAGTTCCCTGGCGGTAAAAATCATCCCAATCGAATTCTTTACGAGGACGGAGAATGGACAAATCTTTGGAATTCATGTCCAGTCCATCCAATGTAAAATCGATAGCGTATTCGCTGGGAACCCTGATAAAGTCGTTCATGGAAGTATGACTCCGAACCTAAAACGTCACAAGTAACCAAAAAATAATTTCGCAGTGGTATTCTAACGAACTGGAAGTACAAATAAAAGGGGGGGGATTTTTTTTCTTGAAAAATTTTCCAAAATATTTATAAAAAATCGTTTTTTTGAGAAAATTTTACCCATTTTAACACGGTTTATTCGGTTTCAACGGTCTGGAAAAAAGCTCCGGGGGAATGGAAACAGGTTCCTTGAAATACGAACAAACAGGAGTTATTACCGGGAAAACCTCCATTCTGGATGAAATTTCCGTGGAATCTGGATACGTGAACCAGGGAAATGGGGCTTCGATGGCAGGTTGCCAGAAGTCTTTTCAGGAAGAATGGAGAGGAGTATGGAATTTTTCTTCCATTTCTTTTTTATTGTAGAAGAGAAGTCAAAAACCCTTCCGGTTTTGGCCGAAAGGGTTTCTCATCAACATTTCCTTTGTCAGGGTGGAAATTTTCTACCGATTTTCCCTATTTCCGAACGATACTTCGACTGGCATTGTAGAAGTGGACGTTCGTGGAAGACGATTCCGACGGCATTTCCGGGAAAAGTTCTTCCGACTGAAGGATGGATTCCTGCTCTTCCGTATCCAAATCATTTACCGGGGCAATCTCTCCAGGAATTTCCACGGTGGGCAGGCTATCTTCCACGGAGTCTTCCACCGGAAGGAGCGGTGTTGTTTTCGTGTCGTTGACAGAGGCAACTTCAGGAATAACCACCGCGGCTTCTTTCGCGGCTTCTACGGCAGGTGCCGCGGGAACGGCTTCGGGAGCCACTTCCGGCGTTACGAGCGGTGCGGGAGCTGCTTCAGGAGCCACTTCCGGTGCAGGCTCTGGTGTACAGGCGTCCGAAATGGGAGCCGGAGAACAGGCTGGAGCCGCCGGAGTACAGGCTGGTTTACAACAAGGTTTGCAGCAAGTCGGGGCACATACCGGTTTGCAAACGGGCTTGCAGGGAGCCGGGGCACATACCGGTTTGCAAACGGGCTTGCAGGGAGCCGGGGCACAAGCGGCTACCGCGGGAGCACAAGGTGCCGGTGCGGGAGCGGGGCAGCAGGTGTCACAGGCACAGGCCGGAGCGCATTTCCCAAACGTCAATTCACCGAACAACGTCCGCATGATTCCTTTCAACGTCGCGCCGGGACGGGGACGGCAGGGAACACAGACCGCGACTTCTTCGCAATTCGCCGCGGGAGCGTCACAGGCACTGCAACTGCCACATCCCCCACAGGCCGGAGTACAAGCGGCCATACGGGCGGCAATGCGACAAGCCTGACGAGCTTCCGCTTCCGCGTGAGCCTGGCGGATGTTACAATCCATTTCCGCTTTGAAGCACTCAATATCGTTGGAAATGTTGCAAGCTGCCATCCGAATTTTCTGGCTCAGTCTTCCACAAGGCCCAAACAAAGGAAGCAAAGGGCGGCATGGGGCACAACAAACAACTTCACCACATCCACCGCAATCGGCTGCCGGAGCAACCGGTTCACAAGCTGCCGGGGCAACCGGTTCACAAGCGACCGGAGCCGGTACTGGTTCGCAGGCAGGGGCACAGGCCGGAGTACATGGAGTACTGCGTAAACCTGCAAATAAATCACATTTGCGAACGATAATTACTTTCTGACCACATCCCGGTCCTGTTTCACATGCTGGCGCACAGGCCGGTTCCCCGCATGCGTTACAGGCCAGAAGTTGTGCCGCCATCAGGGCACTTATTGCCAGCGTTGTAAAAAACAATCTAACTTTCATCGAATTTTCTCCCTTGAATACGAATCATTCTGGAAAACGTTTCCTGTTTGGCATGAATTCCGTTGGAGGCTGCTCAACAACATCCCTGCGATTCAGGATTTTACAAGTTTTCAAAATCATTCCACAAATTTTGGTCAAGGCTGATAAATCATTCCCTGATTTATCCACCTCCCTCCCTGATACACATGATTTTTCAGAAAACATCTGTCTGGGAACGGATAAATTCCTGAAAACAGTTGTAATATCGGAGTGGAAACGTTCGCTCTTGAGGGAATAATCCGCACAATCGACACGACCGATTCAGCAAAAAATCCCGTTTTCGGGTAAGGTTTTAAGGGCTGGGAAAACTTTAACGCCTGTAGCAATTGCAACACCTGCTTAAAGTTTCATTAACCAGCAAGGTTCCCCCAGTTTAATGTTAAAATGAAACGACTGTACGGATTGTATCGACAATACTTTTTTCAACTTTTTTTAAGATTTTTTCCAATAATCGCATTTTGTTCACGAGGACGATTAAAGATGTTGTGACGGCGAGTTTTAAAATAGGTAAAATTTTTAACCAGGAACGGAAAGAGAATAAATACGGGGTAAGGAGACTTTTCCCCCGGTTGCGAAAAGTGTGAGAAAATAGTAAGATACAAAAATACCGAGTGGAAAAAGGTAGCGGTGGGGAAAATTTTCCTCCCACTCTAAAATGAAGGGGGATTCCCGTGGGGCATCTTCAGACGATTCTTTCATTTAAAAAGAATGGAATGGAAAAGGGCTGAAATGGAAGTTGAAGAGAATTGGGGAAGGCGACCTGTGGGTTATTTCCACCGAGGAGTCTCCAAACAGTTTCCTCAACGGCAGGAATCAACGGAAATTTTCAGAAGTGGAGATTTTATGGAACCGATATTGAGAGAAAAGATGAAACGATTGATTTTAGGGATTTTTCTTGGTATCACCATGGTTTTCCAGGGGGAACTTCCGGCTCAGGAAAAGAATCTGGAATTACTGCTGAAAACGGATGGGGAAAATGTTTCCGGGCAATCCCTCCTTTCCGAAATCTATCGAAAAAACGTTTCCAGCGTTGTCTATGTGACCGGAATCAACGTGGTTCCTGCCAAAAAGTCTTTGGAGGAGTTTTTCCAGCCCCAACCGGGAACGGCGGAAGATTACACGGTGGGGACAGGCTTTCTTATTCATCCGGCGGGATATGTGTTGACGAATGCGCATTCGGTGATGCGGAGTGTGGTGCCGATCGTGGAGTTGCGGAATGGGTCTCGTTATGAGGCACAGATTGTCTCCATCCGTCCCCATGAAGATTTGGCTCTGCTGAAGATTGAGGCACGTGAGAGTTTACAAGGGGTGGAGTTTGAAAAGAATGAGGAACTCCATGTCGGCGATACGATTGTGACGATTGGCTGTCCGCATGGCTTGAAATATACCTTGACCTACGGCATTATCAGTGGGATGAACCGGGGGAGCCAGGTGGTCGATATTCCCGGTCTGACGTTGAAAAATCTCCTCCAAACCGACGCGGCAATCAATCCGGGGAGTTCGGGTGGGCCTTGGTTCAATCTTCGGGGAAAGGTGATGGGAATGACCGTTTCCAAACGGGGAGATTCGGACAATATCGGCTTTGGCATTTCCCTGGCAACGCTGCATCGGGTTTTGCCGCAGATGTTGGGGGAATGGATTCACAGCCGTTGGCAACTTGGCCTGGAGGTGGCGGAAGTGTCATCTCTTTTGCCTTGCCGGGTTGCTTCCGTGGGAGCGGATTCCCCAGCATCGAAAGCGGGATTGGAGACCGGCGACCTGTTTTACTCTGTGGATGAAAAGCGAATCTGGAATCCTCTCGACTTCTACCTGGCTCTGTTGGGAAAAAAAGAGGGAGAAACGATTTGTCTGAAAGTGATTCCCGCTTCGGAAGTGGCTCGTCGCCCCAGTTCCGATACGCTCACGCAGACCACCTCCTCGGTCGATTCTGCGGAAGTTGCCCATCCTCTTTCTGACACGACCTGGCTGCCGCAGAAATTGAAGACGTGTGAGTGGACGCTGGCGGAGAAGGAGCCTGTGGAGTCTGCCGGGGTGATTCGGGAACGTCTGGGGCTGGAAGTGGCTTCGCTCACCGAGACGGAATTTCAGAATGAGCGACTGCGAACACCGACCGGGGTGCGGATTACGAACGTGGAGGAACGGCTCTACGCTCGTCTGGAGCATACCCCCCGACCTGGAGATATTCTGGCTCGGGTGAACTATCATCGTCCGCAGTCCCCCGAACATCTGGCGGAAATTCTGGCGACGTTGCCTGAGGAACAACCTTTGGATTTGGTCATTTTACGTGCGGAAACGGTGGAGCAGAAACGGCACTTTACCCGAATCGACGTCAATCGTTTCCCAGGCCGGGAAAAAGAGGTGGAATCGGCCGACAAATAGATTTTTTTAATTATCAATTATCTTGCCCCTTGGGGAGTAGCGTTTTTTACCCTTGGTTTTTCTCCTGGATTTCCTGTTTTTTAGCTTCCCGTTCCGCTTTGAGCAGCGCTTTTCGATCCAGCGTCGGCGTTCTCCACGGACGGCTGCGATTCAGTTGTGAGTTCAGAACTTCCACACAGGTATTGACATTCTGAACCACCTGGAAATCGTACATTCCGACGCAGATAAAATCGGCTCCTCCCTCAAATGCGTAACGAAACGCGTCGTGGGGACGCAGCGCCCCGGCAGCCAGTACCTTGAACGCAATCCACGGTTCTTGCCGCTGGGCCATGAAATTTTTCGTCTCTTCCGGTTGTCGGCAAAAGATATTGTCATGTTCCCCTTTTCCCGAATTGTGAGCCGACCAGTAATTGTGATTGTGGTACGTTTTCATCCAGAAATCCGGCACGAGATCGTGTTCCACCAGTGCCCGCACCGTTTCGACGCGGTGAGCCCCCACCCCTGTAGGAACGCCCGTTTTCCGCATCGCTTCGAGCGTCTGTTCAATCTGCGAAAAATTCCCTTCCCGCACCAGCCGATCGGTTGTTTCCCCCTGTAGGTAAATTCCTGCCGCTCCATCATCGACGATTTTCTTGATCGTGTCGGGATTCGTGGTGGAACAATCCGCAAAAAACTGCATTTTTCCCGGCGTCCACTTCCAGTAACCCGAAACCATCCGAAACAGCGAATAATGCCCCAGAAAAAGGTTGATTCCGCACTGTTCCGCCAGGTAAAACGTCTCATACACCTTTTCTTCCGTATGATATGCCTTGACCAGATCGGAAACGTAAATCAAATCCCGCGCGTGTGCCCAGCCGCCAATCAGATTTCCACCGAGGAACATCCGGCTGACGTGAACATTCCCAATCTGCGACATCGGCACCTTCTCCTTCAATTTCGGACGTTTGGGAGGGGTGAAAGAACGTCGCGTCGCCCCGGTCGTTCCATCCGTCGCCTCCGCTCCCTCCTTCTGAATCTCCTCTGCCAGGCACGTTTCCTCAAAACTACGCAAAACAGAAACGGAACCTGCTCCACCCAAAAGGGGAAGGCCGACCAACTTCTTCAAGACATCTCGACGGGAATCCTGGGACATAAGATGCTCCTTTTAATGGTTAATGGTTGGTGATTGGTGATTAAAAGTGTTTTTTGCCATGACTTCATCATAGCTCCTGATTTCCGAAACTCAAGGGAGGGGGAGGGAGGTTGGGAAAATCCTTTTCTTAATCCGGCAAACGTACAGGACGACCATCGTTTCGGATTCCCAAATCTCGATGGGTTTCCGCGTCGATGGAATAACTGACCCGGTGTACGGAACCGTCGCACATCGCCATGCCGAAAGAACCTGAGTGGGAACTGCCAAAGACGGAGGAGACGGTGTATCCCGTACGATCCTGGCGTGGAGTGGAACCGGTCGATCGCTGGTTATCCCCATCTCCGCCAGAATAGGCACATCCGTCGTCGCCGTAGCAGAGGTTGGAAGTGTCGGTGGGAAGGTAGAGTTGGGGATTCAGGTACTTTTCTCCCAACAGGTACGTATTGGTTGTTCCGTCACGAATTTCAGCAATCGTCACCTGGCTGACATGGTAAATGGCACCATTTCCGACCGGCACCCAGGCATTCGTCGCAATCAAGTCATTACCATCGGCAAGCGCTGTCGGTTTGGTTCCTCCCGGAGCGCTGCAACAGGGATGAGTATCTCCCACACAACAGGCATAATCGGATTTTATCTCGAAATTCGTATCGGTGGGGAGCTGAAAGAGTGCGTTTTGCTCCATAAAAGGGAGGATGGAAAATTGCCATGAGCCAGGTTGATGTTGGGAAAAACCCCGATCTCCGTCCCCCAGCCACGAACCCCACCAGCCCCCTCCCGGCAGTTTCCGAATCGTTGTTTCACAATTAAGTACGGCCAGTCCCATTTGTCGCAGGTGGTTGTTACACTGCATTTGTCGGGCTGCTTCCCGTGCCTGCTGAACGGCGGGAAGTAATAACCCTACCAGCATTCCTATGATCGCAATCACCACCAGCAGTTCCACCAGCGTAAAGCCGCTACGAATGTTTTTCCCGCATTCCATGACAAACCTCTTTCAAAAGGGGGATTGATCTCTTTTTTCTACTTTTGGCGTCGTAAAAAAGGGAGCATTCCCACTCCCAGGAAAAGAAGCAGCCAGGTGGAGGGTTCCGGTACCCCTGTGAGATTGAGGCTGTACACACCATCGGCATAGTGGAGGCTCATCGACTCCAGTGACGTTGGCAACGATGTCAGAACCAATTCCAGGTTTTGCAATTCCCCGGTCAAGCCGGTGATGATGTTGTAACTCTCCCGATGTTGCGTCTGTTCGTAATCACTCATATCCACATACAGAGCGATAATGTTCTCCGGGTTGACGACGTTAAAATCAGACCAGTCGAGGGAAGTGTAGTTATCAATATTCACAATCCGCACTTCCAGACCATTGTTCCCACCAAACGTCATGGTGGGGAAGGTTCCGTTCTCCAGAGAAAAGAGGTTGGCTCCAAATCCCAACGTCGCGCCCTCCGCCACGGTAATGCCACGGGTCGCTCCCATGGAAGCGGTGGTGTCGAATGTTAAGGTTCCCGCATTGACATTCGTGGCTGTCTTGTAGGCGTTATCTCCTGAAACAACCATTTTCCCGGCACCATTTTTAATCAAAGCGGCTCCCATCCCCGCAACGAGGTCGGATTTTAAGGAGAGCAGAGAATCGGCCTCCACAACAAAGTTGGCAGAACCGCGAAGATTCGTGTTTTGCGTATCGATAACATTGATAGTGCCGGCACGGGACGTAATCGTATTGGCAAACCAACTGTATCGGCTGCTCTCCATCGTGGTGTCCGGGTCCATCACAATGGAGCCGTTGGAGAGGATGGTCTCGGCACAGTTTGTTTGATGATAATTTCCCATGTAAATCATCCGGGCACCGTCGGAAATGGTAATTTTGGTGACATTTTCCTTGTTATTATTGTATCCCAAGGTATCCCCATTGTTACAGATTAATTGGGAATTGGTTCCGCTGATCTCGATGACACAATTTTGTCCAATCGTTCCTTTGCCACCGTTGCTGCTGTTGAGACTGACGGTGCCGTCCAGAATCCTGAATGTGCCGAGTAAATTGGCATAAGTATTAAAATTCAACGTTCCCGACCCCGTTTTGGTGACGGTAATTCCCGTTTCCCCGGAGAAAACAGGGGTGGCAGTACTGGCGGTGATGGTATTTCCTGCCGCGATGTCGAAAAACGTATCGGCGGTGAAGGTTTTGGCAGTGTTGATCGTGCCGTATCCCGAATACGTGTTCGTCGTGCCGTTGTAGGTGATGGTCGAATCATCCCCGACAACCATGGTGGAAAGTGCCATCACAGCCACTCCCAACAAACCGACAACCACTCCATTGCGAAAGAATTTTTTCATGATTGGGAACTCCTTTGGAAAAAACGCGAATCTGCCCTTATCTTTGCCTATTCTACCCCCCCCCCGCAGATGTCAAGTGCTTCCCAGTATGAAAATAAAAATTTTTCAGAAATTTTGGAAAAATATTCGGATTATTCCCTCTAACAAATTGATCCTTGGTGGT
>JAUNBF010000092.1:0-210 GCA_030527185.1 Planctomycetia bacterium
CAAGGAGAGGCGACTGGTCGCCCGGAACGACGGGAAATCGGCAAGGAGAGGCGACTGGTCGCCAGGACAGCTTACGGTTCCTTACTATATTACACAACCAGCCGCCAGCGAGCGGCGGTAAAAGAGAATAAAACGTTACTATACGATTCGCTCCCGGTCGTACCGGGCGAGCGGCGGAACATGAGAGTAAAACGTTACTATACGATTCAC
>JAUNBF010000092.1:220-15997 GCA_030527185.1 Planctomycetia bacterium
GTACCGGGTCGCACCGGGTACCGGGGTTGACAAGATTCTGAAAAAAAACTATTCTCTGGGTTGGTTCCATTCGATAGTGCGAAAGTTGGGATAAGACGATGAAGCAAAAAACGTATTTTATGATAGGGTTTTTAGCCCTCTGTTTCCTGTTTTCAGGTTGTAAAAGTCAAACGGTACGTTCCCAGGCCACCGAGGAAGAGGGAGGAGAACGTACCAAGGCGTTTTTTGTGGGGGATTTGGCATTACCGACCGATTTGGGGAATATTGAAGTGATGTCGGTATCGCTGGCGACGAATCTGGCAGGGACGGGGAGTGACCCGCCGGAATCCTCCTGGCGAACGATGTTGTTACGGGAAATGGCGAGCCAGAACGTGGAGTCTCCGAACAAAATTTTGGCCTCCACGTCCACTTCGCTGGTGATAACGAAAGGGGAATTGGTTCCAGGAGTTCAGAAAGGGGATCGGTTTGACATCGAAGTGACACTTCCGTCGGACAGTGAAACGAGCAGTTTGCGTGGCGGATTTGTGTTGCAGAGTCCGATGCGGGAGATGTACGTCATGGATCGGATTCGGGAAGGGGACAAGAAAGCGACGTGTGCCGGACCGATTTTGGTGGAACCCAAGACCGGCACGCAGCGCGATAAAGTGACACAGCGTCGCGGCAAGATTCTGGGGGGAGGAGTTTCGCAGATTGCCCGCCCGATAGGATTGCGGATAGTTTCGCAGGCAGCCAAACCGGATCCGTATCAGACGATGCGGATTGAGAGTGCGGTCAATCGTCGATTTGTGATTACGACCGCCAGTGGTTACAAGGAAAAAGTAGCCAAAGCCAAGGATGATAAATATTTGCAATTGCGAGTTCCGCCGAAGTACAAAAACCATCTGGTACGTTATCTGGAGGTGGTGCGTTGCGTGCCGTTGGTGGAAACGGAGTCGCAACGGCTGGAACGGTTGGCAACACTCCAGTTACGGCTCCTGGATTCGACGACAGCCAAACGAGCGGCCCTGGAACTGGAGGCGATCGGTCATCCGGCCGTGGAAACGCTGAAATCGGGACTGACTTCGCCGGACGTGTCGGTACGTTTTTACGCGGCCGAAGCGCTGGCGTATCTGGATGAGAGCGAATCGGCTCAGGTTTTGGGGGAAATGGCGCGGACGGAACACGCGTTTCGTGGGAGTGCATTGTTGGCCTTGTGTGCGTTGGACGATCTGTATGCTTACGAGGAGTTGCGGAATTTGATGAACGCTCCCACCGCGGAGACTCGCTACGGAGCTTTCTGGGCATTGCGGAAAATGCGTCCCGAAGACCCCTTGGTGAAAGGGGAGATGTTGGGGGACGGAACGTTCTATCTTTGCACGATTCCCACGGAAGGGAAGCCGATGCTTCACGTGCGGAAAACGGAGCGGGCGGAAATTGTCCTCTTTGGTGCCGGGCAGTCTTTCAAGGCTCCTCTGGTGATCGAAGGGGCGAACAGTATTGTGGTTCGATCGCAGAACGATCAGGAAATGTCGATTTCCCGCTTTGTTCCGAATCGACCCGATCAGCGACGGGTTGTTTCCATGAAGGTGGAGGAGGTGATTCGCGCGTTGTCGGATGTCGGAGCAACGTACCCGGATGTGATTGAAGTTTTGCAAGCGGCGATTGAGCAGAATGCCCTGGAGACGAATTTCCGTATTGACGCACTCCCAGCGGCACGACGGGAAAAGCTCAAGGACAAGTCCGAAGAAAGTCCCCCGGAAGAGACGGATTCTCCAACAGGAAAAGGGTAATCGATGTTAAAAACCCTCGAACTGAACGGTTTTAAGAGTTTTGCCGACAGGACTCGATTCGAGATTCCCGCCGGGGTTACTGTTATTGTCGGACCGAACGGGTCGGGGAAGTCGAACGTCGTCGATGCGATGAAGTGGGTTCTGGGGGAACAGAGTATCAAAAGTCTGCGGGGAAAAGAATCGACGGACGTGATTTTCAACGGTGCCAGCGGTCGGCGAGCCATGAATGCGGCGGAAGTGACGCTGACATTCGACAATTCTGACAAGCGGCTGGCGGTCGAATTTCCTGAAGTGAGCATTACCCGCCGAGTCTATCGCAGCGGCGAAGGGGAATACCTCATCAACAAACAGGTCTGCCGTCTGAAAGATATTCGTGAACTGATTCTAGGCACCGGGCAGGCGTACAGCATTATCGAACAGGGTCGGGTGGACAGTCTGTTGCAATCCTCCCCCCAGGAGCGGCGGATTCTTTTTGAAGAAGCGGCAGGAATCAGCAAATTCAAAAAAAAGAAGCAGGAAGCGCTCAAACGGCTGGAAAAGTTTGATTTGAATTTATTGCGTCTTTCCGATTTTGTCGGTGAAGTCCAGCGTCGGCTCCATCAGGTCAAATCGCAGGCCGAACGTGCGGTCAAGTATCGGGAATACACGCACCGATTGCAGGAACTTCGTTTTCAGGCCGCGACGATGGACTACACGCAGATGTCGCACCGGCTGGAGACCGTTTTTCAGCAGTTGAACGCTCTGGAGGAAGAACATTCCGCCTCGGCTCACCGGATGGATGAGGCGGATACGCAAATCCAGCGATATGAAGGGGAAACGTCGCGTTTCGATCAGAAAATCCGGGAGATTACCGATAAAATCGCGTCGAACCGCCATGCCATTGGGGTTTCGGAATCGGTGGTGGAGTTTCAGTCGAAACGTTCGCGGGAATTGGAGCAGACGCTGGACGAACTCCGGCAGCGCATTGTCGCCATGCGGCAACGGATGAAGGAAATCATTCTCTTGCAGCAGACGACGCAGGATGATTTACGCCATGCTCAATTGCAACACGAACAGGTGGTTCATGCGCTGACCTCGGCGCAGGAAATGCTGAAAGCGACGGTGGAAACGCTCGAAAAAAGCAAGGCGGAAAAGGAATTGTGCCGTGAGCAGAGTATCGAATGGATGCGAAAACTGGCGGCTGCGGAAAATGAGTGGGAACTCCTGATTCGCCAGGAGGAAAATTTCGTTCTCCAATTGGAACAGAATGAAGCCCGACTCGTTTCGATGAATGAGGAACTCGACCAGTTACACCAACACCGCGAAACGCTGGAGCAAAAACAGGCGGAACTGGAAGCGCTGAAACGTCGTTGTGAGGAAGATCGGCAGGTGGCGTTGCAGGAACTCGAAGTTTGTGAGCGGCTCTGGAATGAGGCACGTGCCCATTTGACGGAACTGCACCGACGGCATTCTTCCATGGGAGGGCGGATTTCGACGCTCGAAGAATTGCAGGAACGGCATGAAGGTTTGAGTCCGGGCGTGCGTTATTTGCTGACGGAAGCCCGACGGCAGACGGAAGGCCCCTTTCGGGATATTTGCGGACTGGTGGCCGATTTGATTCAGGTTCACGTGGACGCTGCCGGGCTGATGGAAGTGGCTCTGGGGGAACGGGCACAGTACCTGGTTGTGGCTCCGAACTCCACTCTGCTGGAATCGTTGCGGCAAAACGCTCAGGGATTTCCCGGACGTGTGGGGTTTGTCTGGATGGATGATTTTTTGCCGACACCGGAAAATCTGGCGGGAAAAACATCTCGGCTTTCGCATGTTCTGGTAACGAACGGACTGGAAAATCTCCCCGGAGTGGTGGGTCGCGCGGATCAGTTTGTCCAGTGTGAGGAGATGTATGTCCCGCTCTTTCGGTTTTTGCTGGGCGAGACCTGGATTGTGGAAAATCTGGCGGTTGCGTGGGATTTGCGGCAGGAAATTCTGGCGGGAAAACAGACGTTGCCGATTTTTCCCGCGGTCGATTTTGGGGAACAGGGACTTTCCGAATCGTTGCGGCGGAAACGGGAAAAGCAAATGCTGACCATCCCACCGCGAATCCATTTTGTGACGCTCTCCGGCGAACGGCTCGATACGGATGGCATTCTCTGTATCGGGCCACAACACGTTTCCAGTGGATTGATTTCCCGAAGGAGCGAGTTGCGGACGTTGGGGTCGCAGTTGACGCTGTTGTTGGACGAAATTCGGCAGGCAGATGAGGATGTCCAGAAAACTCACCAGAAAACCTTGCAACAACAGGCCGTGGTGCAGCAGTTGGAGCAGGAATCGCTCCAGACCGACCAGCTTTTGCGGGAACATGAGAAAAACATGACTGCCGCCAAAGAACGGTTTGTCCAAATGCAGCAACGGCAGGCCGAACTCCTGCAACACCGCAGCGAACACCAGACCGAACTGGAAGAAATCCGGCGGCGGCTGGAATTGGCTGTGCAGAACAAATCGGCGGCGGCGGAAGAGTCGGCACAGATGGATGCCCGGATGGAGTCGCTCGACCAACAACTTCAGTCGATGGAACAGGAACGTCGGGAAAGAACCCGTGCCGTGACGGAGAATCAGGTGGAGCTGGCGAAGAGCGAAGAACGGCTCGAAGGGCTGAAAACGCGACTGCGGCAAAATGAGGATGGGGTACTCGAACGCCGTAAGTCGATTGAGGAACAACGTCTGGAACTCCGCCAAAAACAACAACTTCTGGAAGAGTCCGCACGTCTGACTCTGAATAATGAGTCGAAACTGGCATCGCTCTATTCGCAAAAAGAGACGCTTTCCCAGGAACTCCATGCCGTCCGCAGCGATCGGGAGACAACCTCCAGAGAACGGAGTGATCAGGTGAATCTGGTCAATCGTCTGCGGAAAAAGTTGCGGGGACTGGATGAAAAAATCAACGCGCTGCAAGTGGAAAAAGGGAAACTCGAACAGGAACGACAGACGGTCGTCGAACGTTTTTCCGAAGATTTTAACATCTCTCCCGAAACGTTTTTGGAGCAGATGGAAAACCTGACAGAGGATGAAAGGGCTTTTGACAGCGAAGTGCAGAAAGAGATTACCCGGCTCCGAACCCAGATTCAGAATCTCGGCAACATCAATTCCGAAGCGCTGGCCGAAATGGATGAATTGGAAGAACGTTATCAGGAACTTTCCTCGCACTATCAGGATTTGAAGGAGGGGAAAGAAAAACTCCTCAAATTGATCGAACGTATCAATGCTGACAGTCGGAAACTTTTCATGCAAACGTTTGAGCGCATTGCCGACTATTTTTACCACATCTTCCGCGACCTCTTTGGCGGTGGAAGGGCAGAATTGCAACTCGACAATGAAAACGACGTCCTGGAAAGTGGTATCGAAATTATTGCCCAGCCGCCGGGAAAAGAGTTGCGGAGCCTCTCCCTGATGAGTGGTGGGGAGAAGACGATGACTTGCGTGGCTCTACTGTTTGCCCTTTTCAAAAACCATCCCAGCCAGTTCTGCATCCTCGACGAGGTGGACGCGGCACTCGATGAGGCCAATATCGGACGCCTGACCGGAATCCTCCACCAGTTCCACGACCAGACGCAATTCATCATGATTTCCCACTCCAAAAAAACAATGTCGATTGCCAATACCATCTACGGTGTCACCATGCAGGATTCCGGCGTTTCCAAACAGGCTTCCGTCAAATTTGAAGAAGTTTCGGACGATGGCGAACTGGAACAGTTGGGAATTCGCATTTTTCCGTCGGAAGAGTCCCGTGCCGTGGCGGGTTGAGAACGGATGCGCAGCGAGAATGTGAAATGGAATCCATCTTTCCATCCACAAAAAAAGCTCAAACCGGATTCCAGGCGGGGCCATCCAAAACCCCTGAGGTGATTTGCACTTCCAGTCGGATAACGCATCCGAATAAACTGAAATAGAAACCTGAAATTCGATTTGAGTCTTTGTGTTTCCAAAAGACCGGTTCTTATTGAGAAAGTTCCTCAAATAATTGCCGGTAAGCGGATATCTGCTCGTTGAGGTAATTGTACCAATGTTTGGGATTCCAGAGTTCGACGCAAACAGCCGCTCCGACAATCACGATTTCGCCTCCCGGCTCGACACCGAGAAAATCACGAAACCCTTCCGGCAAAACGAGTCGTCCCCGCCCAGCCAGCGAAACGGATGTGTGACGTGTGGAAAGAAGCCGTCCAAGCATTTGCACCTGTTCGAGTCTTCCTTCCAGTCGCCCCATTTGCATTTTTTTCTGGATCAGTTCCACACCCTCCTGCAACTTCTCCTCCCAGATGTTCGCGGCCCAAAGGCTTAAACAACCGGGACGTTCCTTGGCGAGAATACAATCCTTTGTCTCCCCACCGGAAAGCAATTGCAACATTCCGACCGGAATCGAAAGTCGACAACGCTCATCCAGGGTTCGATGTTCTTCACCAAGAATGAATTGTTCTGTCGTTGCCACGGGAAAACTCCGTAAACCGCGTCCCTCGAATCCATTCTGCGGCGTCGGTGTGAAGGGTTGTGAACTGTGGGCGTAAAACCCACAATTAAAAACTGCTTTTATCCAAAAATGGGTTCAATTCCCACAAATGAGATTCTAGCACACTTGCCCCTCCCTTGCAAGGGGACTTGAACTTTTTTTCCAAAATTTTCTCCAAATTTTTAAAAATGTGCGAACCTTTTCCGATTCGGAAGTTTGGAAAAAAGTGGTGTGGGTTGTTGACGACGTTATTTCTGCTAAAATAAAAGAATGAACACAGAAAAAATTTTGCGAAATGTGTGGGACGGAAATCGTCTGTCGGCAGAAGAGGCCGTTGGTTTGTTGGAATCGCCCGATTTGGCCACGTTGGGACGGGTGGCAGAGGAAATTTGCCGACGCCAGCACCCGGAACCGTATCGCACGTACAACATCGACCGCAACATCAACTACACCAACATCTGCGAATGCCGATGCCGGTTTTGCGGGTTTTCGTGCGACGAGGGAGACCCGCAGGGATATGTTTTGACACACGCAACGCTCTTTCAGAAAATCGAAGAAACGTTGGCTCTGGGGGGGCGGCAGATTTTGTTGCAGGGAGGGTTGCACCCACGGTTACGGCTGGAGTGGTTCGAAAATCTTTTCGGCGAAATTCGGCGACGGTATCCCGAAATCAACATCCACGGCCTGACCCCCACGGAAATCGAGTACCTGGCACATCTGGAGGGGATTCCGACGGGAGAGGTGATTCGTCGCTTGAAAAAAGCGGGCTTGGGAACACTTCCGGGCGGCGGGGCGGAAATTCTCGTCGACGCGGTTCGGGAAAAAATCAGCCCGAAAAAAATTCGGACACAGGGATGGCTCGACATTCAACGGCAGTGGCACGCAAGCGGCGGGCGTTCCACCGCGACGATGATGTTCGGCCACGTCGAGACGCTTTCGCAGCGTGTGGAACATTTGGAGCGGATTCGCCAGTTGCAGGACGAAACAGGTGGTTTTACGGCCTTCATTCCGTGGACGTACCAGCCGCATACTTCGTTGCCGTGTCGGAAGGTGGGGACGTTTGAGTACCTGAAAACGCTGGCGGTCTGTCGGCTGTTTCTGGATAACATCCCGAACATCCAGGCGAGTTGGGTGACGCAAGGATTGAAAATCGGGCAGTTGACGCTCCGTTTTGGAGCCAACGATATGGGAAGCGTGATGATTGAGGAAAATGTCGTGGCCTCTTGCGGCACGGCATTTCGGGCTTCGGAGGAAGAACTGCGGCAGGCGATTCATGACTCCGGTTTTCAGCCTCTGCGGCGGAATGTTTTTTACGAAATGGAGGAACGCGAACTTGACAAAGGGGTGGGGAAAAGAGTAGAATAGAAGGGCGTTGGGAATGAGGTAACGGCGGGTCGAAAATCGGGAGAAAAGTCATGAATACTTTTCAAATGGGCGGGACGATGATTCTTTCCATCTGTCTGAGTCTTTCAGCATTGGGTTATGAAAAGGAAACGGAAGAAATCCCTTTGCCGCAAAGAGTTCAGCAGACGTTGAAAAAGTGGAGCAAAACCCCGGATGAAAACGCGGAAATAGCGGCCAGGGAATTGCTCCTTCTGCATGAGGAGCTACAAACATCCACGGAACTCTCCGCCAAAGCACAAAAAATCTTAACGCAGTCGGTGCAGCGCAAATTAAAAGGACTCTCCCGGCAAATTTCCTCGCAAGCACCTTCTCAAGTCACGTTGCCGGAAGGAGTTTCGGAGGTGTTGGGGCAGTGGAATTCAGGAAACGATTCCCTGTCGCAGCGTCAGGATGAACTGGCACAAATCGGCGGGGAACAATTGGTGGAAGTGATTCAGAAAACGATCCGGCCCGATTCCTGGGAAGAAAATGGCGGCCACGGCACGATTTATTACTGGAACAACCACCGCGTTTTGATTATCCGCCAGACTCAACAGATACATGGTGAAGTTGGGGGAGTTTTGAGACAACTTCGACGTTAGAGCTTTTCAGGAATGCCCTGATTTTATTGAACCCAATAAATATTTTCACTTTGGAGAGGAACAAAAAACAGGAAAAACAGTCCCTCCGAGAAGAAAACCATTTTTCCTGATATTTTGTGGATTCTGTGCCAAAATAATCCTATCTCTTTACAGAATCCACATTGCGTACAAGTGAAAGATTCTCGTGGTGGAAAAAACCTCCCACTCGCACTTTCTCGAAATTTTGTTTCGATGGGCATTTTTTTGCGTCGGAATCCACGGGAAGAGGGAACAGAATTGCCAGAAGAATTTGGTCGTTCTGAAAAATTTCACAAATGAACCCCTTTTTCCTGACGCAACTTTGCAAGGCAATCCCCAAACAGAGCTTCCGTAAAATAGAGAATAGAAAAAAAACGAATTCCGAATTTTCCAAGAAGGAACCTCACCTATCCTGGAAATATATACTATATTATCCCCCCCCCCCAGCTTATCATTTTAGAGACATTCATAAACTTTGCGAATCGGTTCATCGTTATTAAATCAAATTTCAGAGTTCCTCATCAACTTTACAACAATCCCATTTTATCACATTTCTGTTCAGGTTGTCAAGTACCCTTTTTCAATTTTCTAAAATATCTTTCAAAATGAATGAGATTTTCCATGTATTTTCCTTGTGAGGTGGAGAAAAATCCTTTTTGAGGGTACCCTGTGGCGTACGATTCTCTGCGGTCCCCCTTGCAGGAATGCGGCAATGGCGTTATGATAAAAACTATTATGGCAAGAAGTCCTTGCTGGCATTGGATGGATGCAGTTTCAGGTGAGAAACGCAATGGCACGAGGCAATTTTTGGAGGATGAATCATGGCAGCGAAAATGTATTATGACAATGATGCGGATCTTTCCCTTTTGGCTGGAAAAACCGTGGCGATTTTGGGATATGGAAGCCAGGGACATGGCCATGCCCAGAACCTTCGGGACAGTGGCGTGAACGTCATTGTCGCGGAATTGCAGGGAACGGCCAACTACGAAACCGCCGTTTCGCACGGATTCGCTCCCATGACGACCCCCGAAGCGGTGGCTCAGGCTGACCTGATTACGATTCTGCTTCCCGACGAATTGCAGGGAAAAATCTTTGAAACGGAAATTCGTCCCAACCTCAAGCCGGGGGCACTCCTGATCGCTTCCCACGGTTTCAACGTCCATTTCGGCCAGTTCAATGTTCCGAAAGAGAACAAATTCATCATGATTGCCCCGAAAGGTCCAGGCCACCTGGTGCGAGCCGAGTTTGTCAAAGGGGCTGGTGTGCCGTGTCTGATTGCTCTGGGAGAAGGGGCTGGCGAGGCGGAAAAAGCACTCGGGCTGGCGTATGCCAAAGGGATTGGCGGAACGCGGGCGGGCGTGATTGAAACGACCTTTGCGGAAGAGACCGAAACCGACCTCTTTGGCGAACAGGTGGTTTTGTGCGGTGGCCTTTCCGCATTGATTAAAGCTGGGTTTGAAACGCTCGTTGAAGCTGGGTATCAGCCCGAAATGGCTTATTTTGAGTGCGTTCATGAAGTGAAGCTGATCGTTGACCTGATTTATCAGGGTGGCTTGAGTTACATGCGTTACAGCATTTCCAACACGGCAGAATATGGCGATTACGTCACTGGCCCACGGATTGTCACCGAAGAAACGAAGAAAGAGATGAAGCGTGTTTTACAGGAAATCCAGGATGGCACCTTCGCTCGGAACTGGCTGCTGGAAAATCAGGTGAAGGCTCCGCATTTCAAAGCGTTGCGGCGGATGGAAGCGGAACATCCGGTGGAACAGGTGGGAAAGAAGTTGCGAAAACTGATGACCTGGATCGATGCCAAGGAAGTTTGATTCCCCGTGTAGTTCCTATCCACTTGAATTTTAAGAATTTTTGCCACAAGCCCCTTCCTCTGGCGGGGGCTTCCATTTTTTATCCTTTAACCCTTACCATTTTTTTATGGGCTATTCCGAAATTTGGGCGCCATGGCGTTTGGCGTATGTACAATCCGACGCGAAAGAAGAGACCCATCTTTCCGAACTTTCGTTCCTTCCGGGAGCGGATGAGGACTGTTTTATTTGTCAGGCGGCTGCGGACTCGCCTCAGAACGATGCTCGCCGTTACGTGGTATATCGCGGTACAGAGGTTCTGGTCATCCTGAACCGATACCCTTATAACAACGGACATTTGCTGGTCACTCCCCGACGTCACGTGGCTCGGCTCGATGCGTTGACAGCGGAGGAACATCTCGAATTGATGGAGATGGTCACGAAAATGACGCAAGTCCTTGAAAAAACAGTCCATCCGCACGGTTTCAATATCGGGTTGAATCTCGGTGCCGTCGCGGGAGCCGGTTTGCCGGGACATCTCCACTGGCACATCGTCCCACGCTGGAATGGCGACACGAACTTTATGCCGGTGCTGGGGTGCGTCAATGTGATTCCGCAGTCGCTCGAAGCGCTGTGGGAAGTCCTGAAAAAAGAGTTGTAAACGTCGGTTCAAAATACCAGGCAACCGCACCAGGGAGATTCCCCCTCATGACCCGTTTCCCACAGTTTTCCGGTAGTGGAATCGACTCGATACACCACGATTCGATGCGAACCTTGATTGCACGATAGGAGAAAATTCCCGGTGGGGTCCAGGCCGATAAACCGTGGCTCTTCTCCGCCGGAAGGGACGTGCTGAATCTTTTCCGCCACAGTAATGGCCTCACGATTCCGCCACGAAATCGGGGGTGGATTCAGCCGTAAAACCACCACATGATTCCAGCCGCGCAGCGAGACATACAGAAATCGCCCGGAGGGATGGAGCGTCACCGCGCCGCCCGAAGCCTGACCATAAAATCGTTCTGGCAGAAGAGATAGCGACTGCGCACACGCCAGAATTCCTGTCTCCGGGTCGCACTGAAAAACATCCAGCGTACAAGAAAGTTCGTTCACCACATAAAGATAGTGGCCTGCCGGATCGAACGCTATGTGTCGCGGCCCGGCTCCGCTACAGGAAGTGGCAAACGGCTGTTTCGGATGGAAAAACCACCGATTTTTCTCATCCAGCCCCAAAAGGTAAATCCGATCCGTTCCCAAATCGGTTCCGTAAGTCCACTTTCCCCCCGGATGCGTCGCGATAAAATGGGCGTGCGGCGACGTTTGGCGGAGGGGATCGGCACCCTCCCCTTCCAGCGTAAAAACCGTCCTTTCCGCACCCGGAACACCCTCTTCATCCAACGGGAAAAGGCAAAATTGCCCACTGACATAACAGGCAATCATGAGAAACCGTTCGTTGGGATGAACGCTCAAGTGGCACGCACACCGTCCGCCCACCTCCTGGCGTCCCACTTCCGTCCAGCTTCCATCCATCTCCTTCCGCCACGTCAACAACAGACTCTCCCGCGTAAAACCAGGTTCCTGTTCCGCCACGCCGTAGTAGATTTCCCGTGACGGATGTTTCACCAAAAAAGAGGGATCGAGAATCTCCGCCACGTTTTCGCGAAAAAAGATTTCCCCCGACCGCGAGTTCAGTTCCCAACACTGAACCGTCGTTGCCGGGGAATTTTCCCGCACGTGCGTTCGTAAAATCTTCGAGCCAGTGTAAAACATCCGATGGACTGCCATAAAAACTCCCAATAAAACTCCCAATGTGCCCGCAACCCCCGTCAACCTTTTACTGCGGCAACGTCACCGCCTTCCCATCCGCCTTGTTCCCCAGACAGTGAAAAACTTCCGGCGAAACGCTGTACGTCATCCGTTGTACCGAACCGTCGCACAACGCCACACCCATCGCCCCGGAATGGGCACTGCCGAAAACGGAACTGCAATTCAAATTTCCAAATCGATCCTGTGTGGGAATCCGCGTGGTGTTGTCATAAAAAACGTTGTCTTTATAATAGCCACCGTAAGTCGAACGAACGGCCACATGATGCGGCTCTCCCACATAGTCGCAGCAATCCTCACCCCAGGAAGTTGCCCCTTCGTACTCATAATCTGCGTAAAAACGGGGATCAAGCCCTTTCTCTCCAAACAGAATCGTGTTGGAAAGACCGTCCCGAATCTGGCCGATCGTCACTTTGGAATACTGATAACAAATACCCGTGTAAGACGAACTCAAGTCGATCCAACTCTTCTTTTTCTGACGCATTTCCTGGATGTCGGAAACTGGCGTGCCCTGCATGTTGGGATAGTAGTTGGTCGAAGATTCATAAGCTCCGCAATTGGCCGCGTAGTCCCCCTTCATCGACAACGCAGGCTGGCTCTCGGAATTTTTCATCTTATACGCCGGCGTTTCCACCAATGTTGCTGGACGTCGAGATGGGCAATTAAAAACCGAAACCACCGTTTTCATCACGGTAAGAGCACCTTTTCGCTGGGTATCGCTCGGATTTTCCGGCAACTGTCCATCCGCAGGCAACTGAAAAAGCGTGTTTTGCTCCAATGCTGGCAAAAGTGTGTAACACCACCCGCCCGGCTGCCCCCAGCTCATCCCCCCTTCCGGGTCGCCCATCCACGTGTGCCCCCAACCTGCGGAGGGAAACGTCCGCATGGAACTTTCGATGTTGTGCGCCGCCAGAGCCAACTGTCGCAAATGGTTATTGCACTGCATTTGCCGAGCCGCTTCCCGTGCCTGTTGGACGGCTGGTAAAAGTAGCCCCACCAACATCCCGATAATCGCAATCACCACCAGCAACTCCACCAGGGTGAAACCCTTTTTCCCCTGCTGAGAAGGATAACCTATTTTTGCCCCCCCCCCAGCTTAACGACCTGCACACATTCAACGCTTTCATGATTTCCTCCGTCTGAAAAAAGATATGGGGAACACCCCGCTCCCCAATTCACCTTCAATATACTTGATTCCCCCGCTTTTCGCAAGTATTTTTTCAAAATTTCCCCAAAATTTTGAATTTTTTCCTACGGCAACGTCACCGCCTTCCCGTCGGCTTTATTTCCCAGGCAGTGAAAAACTTCCGGCGAAACGCTGTACGTCATCCGTTGTACCGAACCGTCGCACAACGCCATTCCCAACGAACCCGCGTGGGCACTGCCAAAACAACGGCTACTGTCGATATACCCAAAACGATCCTGTTTGGGGAGCCGTGTTGCATCCTCATAAAAAACATTGTTTTTGTAAGAACCGCCATAAGTCGTACGAATCGTTCGGGCGTGCTGGTCTCCAGAAAAATCACAACTGTCATCCGGCCAGGAAGTCGAATCTTCGTATTGATAATCGGTATAAAAACGAGGATCCAGCCCTTTTTCGCCATACAAAATCGTGTTGGAAAGGCCATCGCGTATCTGACCAATGGTAATCTTGGAAAACATGTAGCAAACACCAGTATATTTGGAAGAATAATCCGGCCAACTCGTTTCTTTCTTGCGCATGGACTCTACCTCCAACGTCGTAGGTCCGTAGATAGGAGAAGGATACCCGGATCCGGAATTGTACGATCCTTGATTGGCGACGTAATCCCCTTTCATCGCCAGTTCGGGCCGAGGTTTGGAATTATACAAGCCGCCTGTGCTGATTCTCACCAATTGAGACGGCCGTCGCGAAGGACAGTTGAAAACCGAAACCGGAGTCTGCATCACCGTCAATGCGTTTTCCTTTTGAATATCGCTTGGATTTTCCGGCAACTGTCCGTCCGCAGGCAACTGAAACAGAGCGTTTTGCTCCAACGCTGGCAAAAGCGTATAGACCCAACTACCTGGTTGCCCCCAACTCATCCCACCTTCCGGGTCGCCCATCCAATTCATTCCCCACCCCGCGGAGGGAAACGTTTGCGTGATCGTTTCCACATTCAACGCTGCCAGGGTCAATTGGCGCAAATGGTTATTGCACTGCATTTGCCGAGCCGCTTCCCGTGCCTGTTGGACGGCTGGTAAAAGTAGCCCCACCAACATCCCGATAATCGCAATCACCACCAGCAACTCCACCAAGGTGAAACCCTTTTTCCCCTGCTGAGAAGGACAACCCATTTTCACCCCCCCCCCCAGCTTAACGACCTACACACATTCAACACTTTCATGACTTCCTCCGTCTGAAAAAAGATGTAGGGAACACCCGCTCCCCAATTCACCTTCAATATACTTGATTCCCCCCCTTTTCGCAAGTATTTTTTCAAAAAATTTTAGAATTTTTTTATCCTGAAAACAGCAAAAGTGGTGGAAAAAACTCCCACCACTTTCCCTTCATTTTTTACGCTGCTTTTTTACTGCGGCAATGTCACCGCCTTCCCGTCGGCCTTATTTCCCAGACAATGAAAAACTTCCGGCGAAACGCTGTACGTCATTCGTTGTACCGAACCGTCGCACAATGCCACCCCCATCGCCCCGGAATGGGCACTGCCAAAGGACTGGTTGCAGGACGTATATCCGTAACGATCCTGTTTCGGCATGTGGGTTGTATCGTCATGAAAAACATTGTCACTGTAATAACCGCCAAAAGTCGAACGAAGTGTTCCGGCATGTTGCTCTCCGGCAAAATCGCAAAAAATATCCGGCCAGGAAGTCGTACCTTCGTACTCATAGTCGGTGTAAAAACGGGGATCAATCCCTTTTTCACCATACAAAATCGTGTTGGAAAGACCATCGCGGATTTGGCCAATCGTGATTTTGGAAAAATGGTAACAGACACCGCTATAATTAGAAGAATAATCCGGCCAACGTTTTTCCTTCTTACGCATCAAGGCCGCATCCGAAGGGGAAGGTCCACCGACAGGATCAGGATAGCTGGCTCTTGAATTGTACGCCCCTTGATTGGCTACGTAATCCCCTTTCATGGCCTGCTCTGGCGTAGTGCTGATATTATGGTGGCTATTGCTGCTGATTCCCACCAATTGAGACGGACGTCGCGACGGACAATTGAAAACCGAAACCGGAGTTTGCATCACCGTCTCCGCATTGCCCCTTTGAATATCGCCTATATTTTCTGGCAACTGTCCATCCGCAGGCAATTGAAACAGGGCATTTTGTTCCAATGCGGGCAAAAGAGCAAAATACCACCCACCCGGCTGTCCCCAACTCATCCCCCCTTCCGGGTCGCCCATCCACTGGCAGCCCCAACCCGCCGACGGAAATGTCCGCATGGAACTTTCAATGTTGTGCGCCGCCAGAGCCAATTGTCGCAGATGATTATTGCACTGCATTTGCCGAGCCGCTTCCCGTGCCTGTTGCACCGCTGGCAAAAGCAGCCCTACCAACATCCCGATAATCGCAATCACCACCAGCAACTCCACCAGTGTGAATCCCCTTTTCTCCACCGGAGAGCGATAGACTATTTTATCCCCCCCCCCCAACTTAACAACCTGGACACAATCAATGCTTTCATGATTTCCTCCGTAGAAAAACATATCTGGGAAACACCCCGTCTCCCAACTCATCTCCACTATACTTTATTTCCCCGCTTTTCGCAAGTACTTTTTACAAAATTTTTCAAATTTTTATATCATTTTGAAAATATCGACGGAAAATTTATACTCCTTCCATTTTGAATTTCAGGAAAACGAAAAAAAGCCCCTACCTTTGGGAGGGGTACGCCCGATAGGGCGGGGGGTGGGTTGGTG
>JAUNBF010000093.1 GCA_030527185.1 Planctomycetia bacterium
CCCCGGCAAATTCCGGCGCGAAAGGTATTTTTTCTGTCGCGAGAAGTGCTTTAATTTGGCAGCCATCCGCCGACTGCCACTCCCAGTCGATACCCTCCAATTCGTCAAATTTACTCACTCCACCACCCAAATTCGCTCGAAAAGCCCGCCGCGTTCCCAGAGTTGGAAACGATGGTGCAGTGCCGACGTCCCCAGTCCGCCAAACTTTTCCCGTGGCAAAGCGTTCCCAATAATTCCCGTCCGCAAGACGTAAACCATTGCAGCAAAACAACTTCTGTCATCCTCCTTCCGCTTCCGACCCCCGCCCGACTTGCGTTTGTACTCGCCGTTTTTGTCCCGACATTCCTCCTTCGTCGGAATCAACGGCTCCACCTCCGCCCAAAATTCGACCGATATTTCCCATGGGTGTGTGCGTGGTATTCGATCTTCCTCCTATATTTCTATTATCGGCAAAAAAAATATGAGAATGTTTTATTGTTTTCGGATAAGGCCTTATTTTCTTCTCCACAAATTTTTGATGTTGTCAAAAAACAATGGTTTCCTCTTGACCTCGTTTGGGAGAATTTTTCCGAGGTTGAAAAAAGCATGCCGAAGTGATTGGAATAAAACCAAAGAATAATGAAAATTAAACAGGTTGAGTCCATATTTCACCTATATTTGAGGAAATAGATGAAATTTGAAATTCAAGTTTTTAATTCCCCACACTTGACAAAACTTTACGGGGGAGTTAGACTGAATATTGGCGGCAAAAATAACCGGGTTACGTCGGTCGTAAAGATGCCGTCGAAGCGGTTGGCTACGTTTCACACACCCGTTCTCAAGGTGAGGAAAAGCGTGAGTTGGTACGCAACCCCAACTTTCGTACTCGCAATTGGGATGATTGCGGTTCATAAAGTTGCGGTTATTTATGGATAATTCATTGGGAAGGTTTTTATGAATCGACGTTTTTGTTTGTCTCTCTTGGTACTGGTCTGTGGTTTGTTTCCGTGGGGAAGTCTTGTGGCTGAGGCACCCCCGCCAACACAAATAGTTCTCCTGTCCGACATCCATCTTGGGACGGAGGTGATTCGACGCGGACTCTCGGAATTCCGAACCAACGAGAATTTTCAACGGTGCGTGGACGAAATCTTGAAAAGAGAACCTTGCCCGGACGCGGTGATTATTTTGGGTGATATTGCGGAGCGCCATTCACTCGAAGTCTATCAACTGGCCGCGAAAATGTGGCAGCCGATCCTCGATGCCGGGATTCCACTTTACATCATGGGAGGTAATCATGACAGTCCCGCACGAATGTTCCAAGCCATACCTGCTTTGGAAAAACAGACGGAAGTCCCCGGCAAAATAGCCTGCCGAATCTCTTTCCCCCAGGCGGATTTTTACCTTCTCGAAACGACCGATTATTCCAATGGAATGTTGGGAAAACTTTATGAGGATCAGCGAAAATGGCTCTTGGAAACGCTCCCGCAAAGTGGTGACAAGCCGATTTTCCTCCTGGGGCACCATCCACTGGATGTGATGCGCGAACTCCCCGATTTCAGTACCCTCCCCAACTTCCAGGCATGGATATACGGCCATACGCACATCCCCTCCCTCCGGAAAACTCCTCAGGGCTGGTTGCTTGTCAACGTCCCCAGCACAGCGTTCGATAATCAGAAAATTTCAGGACTGGGCTATTTCATTCTCACCCTGAACGGCGAGGATTTCTCTCTGGAAAAAGTTTTCCTCCTCGAAAGTCACCCGGAAAATGGCACGGTAGAAACTTTTCCGTACCGCAAAACCCCTGGAATTTTATGGTAAATCATGAATCGCCACCCGTTCCACCTCCATCCTCGGAAGGAAGATAGCGCTTGCCGGAGGATGGAGAAAGGCGTTTTTCCGCGCAAAAAACCTTCTCGGCAACCAGGTATCCCTGAATTGTCTCGAAACAGGAAGGATTTTCTCATCCGTCATGACTTGTATGGATAAAAAACGCCAGAAGCAAACCTCCTGGCGTTTAAAAATCCCAGTATCCATCTGCGGACAGGGCAAGCCTGCCCATTCAGATTTCGTGGAAATGGCTTATTCAGCAGCCGGAGCCGCTTCTTCCGCCGGAGCTGCTTCTTCCGCAGCCGGGGCAGCTTCTTCTGCCGGAGCCGCTTCTTCAGCAGCAGCGTCCGCAGCGGGAGCTTCCGCGGCAGGTTGATCGGCAGGAGCCTGTTCCGGTTTTTTCTGTTCGCAACCGACGAACAGGACGAGGCTGAGCAAAGCGGCAAAAATACCTAATTTTTTCATGGTTTTTCCTCCAGAAATCAATCTTCATTAAAAAACTTGTGAGAACACCTCACAAGGAGCGAAAAAAAACATTAACGCCTTAGATTATTATATCGTTCTTAATGATAATTCCTATTTACCCTTTTTTCCAGCCCCCACCCTTTTTTTTTAAGTTTTTTTTTCTCAATTTGTCAAATTTTTATAAAACAAACCACCCATTTGGGTTGTTTTTTGTAAAGATTACGTCTAGTGGGTTCTTTCGGGAAATTGTACACCAGGTGGAAATCCGGCTTCCGACGGTAAACCAGACGAAATATCCCGGAGCGGAAAACCACCAGCGAAACGGTTGTCGTTACCCCCCATCTCTGTTTTTATCTGTCCGTCCCGGCGCAGGTATGAAACGTATTTTTCCCGTTACTGGAGCAAGACGTGTTACAACGTCCAGGTTCCCCCGGAAAATGTGGTGAAGATGGATTATACCGGAAATTGCGGTTCAACCACGATGAGATTTTACTTCCATCACGATTCTCCGCGGAAAGTTCCCTGCACTGCCAACGGCTCAACCGATGTTTTCAAAATGTCAAACGTGGTAGACAAATTCTGGAAATGCTCTAACTCACGTTTGGCCAATGGCGGATTCTTTGGCGGACGGCATGGAGAGAGGCGGTTCCGGTGACGCCGATTTGCTGGATGACGATGGAGGAGGTGGTGTTTCCCACCAGGGCGGCTGAGGCTAAATCGAGTTTTTTCGTCAGCGCAAAGAGCATTCCGGCATTCCACGCATCCCCCGCACCGCAAATGTCGAGTGGTTCGGGAACGACGTAACCGGGAATAAATTCGGTCGTTTCACCCTCCGCCAGCAAAACCCCTTTCGGTCCCAACGTGATGAAAACCGGCTTCCCCGTTCGCTGCGAGAGTTTGCCAGCATATCGACGAATTTCGGAAGTGTCCAATCCGTCCGGGTTTACGTCGAAAATGGCGGCCAGTTCCTTGTCGTTGCACTTGACCAGCATTTTGGAAAATCGGTCGATAAATCCACGCGAATCGGCATAAAACGGGATGTGAGAAAATGTCTCCGCCCACCGACAGAGCGTTTCCCGGACGTGGGAAGTCACCACGGCACAATCCGCTTCGAGATACTGGTCGCAAATCATCACCGCGTCGCTTTCGGGAATGGCCTGCGCGAGATTCTCCAGCAATTTTTCTTCCAAAAAACGAGGCGTCGGGGTAAAATTGCGCAAATCGAGCCGATTCCCCTCCGTTTGTGTTTCGCCTTCGCAGTGCATGGGTTTGATGTAAGTGCAGGTATTCCGCCGGGATGTGGAAACCATACGCGAAGTTTTCGCCCCGGCTTTTTCCAGGCATCGCAGCAATTCCCACCCTTCGCCATCGTCGCCGACCAGCCCGATACACTCCACTTCCGCCCCCAACGCCCGCAGATTATTCGTGATGGTTCCGGCAGCACCCGCGTACAATTTCTGGTGCGTCACCTGAAAAGCCGTTTTGCCCGTTTCGAGCGACGGTTCATCGCGTGCCGAGTCAATCAAAAGGTACTTGTCGAGACAGAAATCGCCAAAAACCGTGATTTTCGGGGTTTCGCCACTTTGCAGCAACGTCTGTATCCGAGGAATCTCCAACATGGAACACACTCATCCCTTCTCTTCTTCCAAAATCTCTTTTTTCGCTTCCACCCACCGTGTCAGATGGGGGAGGGTCTGCTGATGTTGGCCGCAGACGTAAAAACTCTGCCCACCGTCCGCCACGGTTCGTGCCAGAATCGTTTTCCACGGACGGAAATAGTATCGTGGGTCGCTCTTGTCCGGGGCGGTGTGGTAATCGCTTTCGGGAAGTCGCTGCATGTCAAAAACTGCCGTGGTAAAATGCCGGATGAACTCGCCCCGTTGGTGAGCCACATTCCGTGCCATCGCCAACGCTTTCAGATAGACTTCCGGCCCCGTGACAGCCGAGCCGAAATTGAGAAAAACGCCATTCTCCAGCCGCGTCACACTCTGCGTGTAAATCAGAAAATCCCGATACGACGTTTCGCCCAAAACCGCTCCGTCGCAGTTGGGATGCTCGTGCAGGATGTCGTTTCCAATGCCGATGTGGATGGTGCAGGGAATTTGCAGCCGATAGCCATTGGCAAGGAGACTTTTTTCGCGAAACGGGAACCGATTTTCCCAAATATACCGCCCAATCGCTTCCCCGGCACCCAGCCCATCCTCCATCCCTTCGCGGAGAATGTCGTTCAAACTTCCCGTCTCGTTCCAGAGTCCGAATTGCCCTTCCTGGACGTACCGAGCGACCGACTCGCACGTCTGACCGATCATCGCCAACTCGAAATCGTGAATGCCGCCCGCGCCATTCGTGGCAAAATGGGTAATCCAACCCTCCTCCATCAGCCGAATCATCACCGGAGCACAACCGCTGCGAATGACGTGTGCCCCGTACATCATCAGCGTCGTCGCCCTCTTCCGTTTGGCCGCGACAATGGCCTGCGCAATTTCCGGCAGAGCGGGATGTTCCCAAGCCTCCAACGGTTCCTCCGGGGAAATCCAGACTTTCTCACCCGCCACATCATGCACCCGTTCCGCAAGCGGTTTCAGCCGCAACCGCAAACGGTCAAACATCTCAAAAGGCATTTTCAATCTCCCCATGGAATAGTGGATCGTTTCTAAAGGTTGCGTCGAGGCGAACCCCTGAAAAATTCCGCACTCTTTTCAGAGAAGGGAAAATCCGTCATGACAAACGCCAGGTAATGTACCGATCGGCAACAACCATGAACCATTATAAAAATTTTTGGGGTTTCTTTCAAGGTCGGGTCACGCGGATTTTCACGATTATAAGGATTCTTTTAAAAAAATCCTGATTTCGGGAAAAAAAACCGATGGAAATACTTGACTTTCTCTCTTTTTGGAGCTACCATGATAGGGAGATGTTTTCTCGTATACGGAGAACTTCATTCAAATCACGGAATACTATACGGTACCAATATGTGTTTGTGGAATAAAATACTTCTGGGGTTGATTTTTATTGCCATTTGTGCCTGCTTCTATTTTTCAGCCATCACGCTGAAAACGCACACGGTTTGGCGCGGCAAAGGGAAACAGTTGCAGGCTGACCTGGAAAAAGTCCAGACCGAAATCCATCGTTATCGTTTCGGGCAGGGGATGCCGTTGGATGAGGAATTTCAACCGTCGGTCCGTATGCTCCAAAAAACACTTGCCCGATTGCAAGCGTCTCGCGGAAATCACGCGTGGTTCTCTTGCCCGGCCAATCCCGGACGTGACGGAAGCGCCAATGTCACCGTGGAAGGAGCCAACGAACTGATTCTGCCCAAAGGTACACGTATTTATGCGTTTGAAGAGTCCGACGACGAACTGTCCGCCCGGTATCTGGGACAGTTTTTTGTAAAGTCGGTCGATGCTGGAGATGTGACGCTGGACCCCGACCCGGTGGCTGTTCGGAATCCGAGGGTGCTGAAGAAAATTGCCGGAAGTACCGGAAATTGGACGCTTTACACCATCATGCCAGCCGATTCCCATGAAGCGTTCAGGAAAGTCGATGAGGATGAACTGGCCGATTTACTTCCGAAAGAGTCGCTCGAAGAATTCGTCAAAGATGGGCAAGTCGATGAAAAAACAGGGAAAAAATGGGAACGTCCATTGCGTGCTTACGATATTCTTTTTGAATTGAACATGGCTCAGGATATTTTGCTCAACGACTTGATCATGATCGAAGCCTCCGACGCGCTTTCCGCGGCAGATAATGAAAAACTGGCTCAGGAACAGGTCGCGTTTCAGGAACAACTCAAGGATGCTCTGGTACTCCAGCGTGAAAAGTACGAAAAAGAACACTCTGCCATCCTGCAATTCAACCAGCAGACTTCCCAGACCCTCTCCCGTCTGGAGGCTAGAAAACAGAGTTATCTGAAAGACATCAAAACCAAAGCTGTCGACATTGCCAATCGTGATTTTCAGATGTATAAGAATTCCCCGCCAGTCGATACTCCTTGATTTTGGTCGATTCCACGGTTGGGTTCCCTGGAATCCTTGCGGGGAAAAGTTCCTTTTCCTGGAATTCTTCAGATTCTCTCCTCAAAGCCCCTTCCGAAAGTAGGGGCTTTTTTTGTATTTTAGAAGTTCCAGGTGAAAGAAGGGTTCATCACTCCATTTCACCCGACACTGATTCGGCCCAAACGAAATTGACGCCAGACAATCCAACCCATGCCATAGGAAAGGAACAAAATCCAGGTGGAGGGTTCCGGCACGGAGGGGGTGGCTCCCTGAAACGTCAGTACACCCGTGGATGAGGCGAGAAGCCAATCGTAAGTCGTGCCGTTTTGCCATGTGGAGAGGATGACGTCGTTCCCCACTTTCCGAAAGAGATCGGAGAATTCGATGGGGGAGTTACTCTCCATCCAATCATAGCTCTCCCCAACGGATAATTGCGACAAATCCAGCCCGGAATCCACTTCCAGCAAAATGCCCGCCGTCCCCTCAAAGGCAATCGAATCTGCCATCAACCGATTTTGAATCCCATCCGCATTGATTTTCGTCAGGAACGATCCACCGTTGGCCGTAAAATCTCCGGTCAGCGTCAAATTTTTCACATCCAGTACCCCGGAAGTCCATTCCAGCGATGAGGCTGTCAGGGAATCGGCCTGCAACAAAGCAGTCTCATCCACATCGAAGGTTCCCCCTTCCACAGAAAGGGTTTTGGCATAAAATTCGGTATTTTCCGCCAGTTTCAAGGTTCCCGCAATTGTTGCCATCTGGTCGATCCAAACGGTGGCAGGCGTGGTGGCATTGCCAAACTGCATGGTACCAGCTTGGACGTTCAAAAGTGAAACGGAAGTACGCCCGAGAATGGCCGTTCCGTTCCCTTTTTTGACCAGCGAGGAAACGGTGGTATAATCGGTTCCCGAAGTCACCAGTACGGAATTGTCCTTGCCAACATTGTCGCAAGTCGTTGTTCCTCGGTATGTTGTGGAGACGGTCACGGTACTGTTATCGGAAATTGCATTGGCTGGTGTGTTGAAAACGAGCGTCGGACGGTCGGTCGCATATTCGGAAGTGGAGGCCAGGTTGGCATAATTGTTACTGCCATCATGTTGGTGGACAATATCATAGTAGGAATCGAATAAAACGGTACTTCCCCTCCCCAACGAACTTCCCGTATCTCCCTCCAGGGTTCCTACCCAAAGGTTCCCCTGACGAAGAATCCAGTTTACTTTTCCCAACACGGCATTTTCTCCTGCCAACGTCACGCCTGCATCGTTTTTGGTATTGGCCAGGAGGAAAGTACCGCTTCCTGCCAGCGAAGAGTCGAAAACCACATTTCGGGAATGTCCCTGATGGGCGCAGGAGGTGTACATGACATTTCCCTCCAGATTTCCATCTCCCAAAGTAAATTTTCCCGACGAGGAAACCAGTGTTACCGTACCATTATACCATTGATTCAGGGCAACATACCCCAGATAACAATCGCCCAACGTTGCCGTTTGATCGGTTGAGTATCCAGTACAAAAACGTGTCGCATACTCGGAAATCGCGTAGGAAACCGTTCCGTTGGAATACGTCGGGGTAAAGCCCAGATAGAGATTTCCGGCAAACAAGATATTCTCGTCCCGAAAACGTGCTGTGGCATTGGAATTATTAGGTGTCGTGGAACTGTAGGGAAGGCGGTCCACAAAATAGTCGTTTCCCGCCGCAATGTTTACAGTGCCACCGCTAAAACTGTTCCAATTCGTAGCCGTGGTAATATCGCTATTGTAGCCGCCATAGTAAAAGCTTTCCGCAGCTTCCGTGGTTTCCATGCCCAAAATCACGACCAACAGAGCCATCTTCAAAATTCTGCCAAGGTTCATCTTTTTCTCCTTATTTCGGCAAGGTATTTCGCAAATAGTAAATCCGTCCATCTTCCGCTCCCACCACAAAATCGGGGGTACCATCGTTGTTGAAGTCGGCGTAGGTGGGACAAGTGGTATGCCCGGCCAGACGATTTTTGGCAATCGCTCCGATTTTAAGGAAATAATACTTCCCCTTTTCCGATCGTGTCTGAATCAGCAAATCCGCATTTTCCGAATTGACCAGAAGATCGAATTTTCCGTCGCCGTTGAAATCGCCCATGCAAATTTTTCGTCGGCCACTTCCGCCATCTTTGTTTTTGTTGAGTTGCATCACATCGCCATTCTCCCAACAGAAAATCCGTTGCGGCGACTTCAGTTTCAGATTCCCATCCTCGTCCCGATACCGCTCGAAAAAGGCCAAATAACCTTCCGTGTCCAGCATGCACAGATCCATCAGCCCGTCGCCATTCACGTCGAACATCACTGGCGTCGTTCGCCACTGCGTCAACAGTTTTTTCCCGTCCGGTTTCATCCAACCCCAGGCCAATTCCGGCTGTTCTCCGTCCCACTCCACTTCGACCGCTTCTGCCGCAGCCAGTTTCGGCTCGGCTTTCGTTCCGATATTGCGAAACCAGACGACGTTGCCAAGCACACTGTTCACCATCAAATCGGGCAATCCATCCCCGTCCCAGTCCGCCGCTGTCAAAACGGTATAGCCGTAACGGTCTTCGATCGGCCCCTGAATCGAGCCATTGGGTTCCGCAATGATTTTGATCACTTCCCCTTCCGCCTGGAGATAAACAGGCCGATTCCAACGCGGAAACTCCTCCCCCGGCGAGCTGAGATTTTCAAAAAAGACGATAAATCCAGCCGAATTCCCGGCCAGAATATCGATCGCTCCATCCCCGTTCCAGTCCACGCAGCAAGGTGTCACCAGAGAACCACTCTTCAATTCGTTCGCTTCCTGTTGGAAATATTGCTGGCGTTTGAAAACAGGCACACGGACGGTCACTCCCGTCACCATCGTCTGGCGAAACGTTCCGGTATTCTCATAAAACGAAATCCGTCCATCCTCATTGCCACACAAAATGTCCGGCCAGCCATCCTCCGTCCAGTCGAACACCACTGGCGTGATCATGCAAAGGTCTTCTTTCGTTTCGGTACCGTCTTCATACGTGGTGAAAACGCCCGGAGCGTAATTCGGCTCTTCCCGCGTGCCGATGTTTTCAAAGTAGGTGAAATGCGTCTTGAATTCGCCACAGAGCAAATCCAAATCCCCATCCCCGTCAAAATCCGCAAAATTCGGACAAGGCCAGCCATACGTCAGAATCGCGCGTCCGAAACAGTCTCGCAACAAAAACGGCGTTCCATATTTCGGCTCTTCGTTCGTCCCTTCATTCAGAACGATGTAAACATTACCGTGTGACTGGTCGTTTTTCCATTTTCCATAGGCATCGTAAGCATTGGCCCACCCATAGGGTTTCCAGTCGTCCGTCCCGATAGCCACATCCAATCGACCATCTCCGTTGAAGTCCACATATTTCCACATGTTGCCGCGAACGCCGTTCGGATGGACGTTGGCGGGAAGGGGGAGGGGCTGGGAATGTTGCAAGCCAGTGTGAGCATAGTCGGGATAGACTTCCGCAGGACGCAAAACCACTGTTTTTCCATCCACAAAACTGGCCTGCACATTGATAGCCCCGTGGCTGAGCCTTTTTCCTGCCTCAAACAACGGCATGTGCGCATGGGGCTGAATTTTTTCCGAATCGACCGTCGTACCTCCTACCGATTTCCCGGTATTGCGAAAAAAATAGGTGCCATTGTACGGCACACATTCGGTCGAGACCACCCAATCCATCTTCCCGTCACCATCCCCATCCACCGGCACCGGCCAGCACCACAATCCCACCGCCAAATCGTCCACAAGCCCCGGATGATTGTATTTCATCCGCATCATCGACGGCTTCTCCTCCGCCTGGCTCCAAACCAGACTTCCTCCTAAAATCAACGCTAAAAACAGACACCTTCTCATTTGGATTCTCCTATTCCGGGATAGAGGCCACTTTTCCGTCATTCCGAACTCCCAGCCTCCGGTGGATTTCGGAATCAATACTGTAAGTAACGCGGTGTACAGAACCGTCCGCCATCGCCATTCCCAGCGAACCCGCATGGACACTGCCAAATCGCGAACCTTCGTTACGACCATAACCTGCTCGATCCTGCTGGGGAACCTGGCTGGTGTTTCTTAAAACATCGCCGTCGGAACCTGCGAAACAGCTTACGTCGTCGCCATAACAGATGTCCGACTCGGAAGTGGGATGATAACATTCCGGCGTAAGGTACTTTTCTCCAAGAAGATACGTGTTGCTGGTACCATCCCGGACTTCCCCCAATGTCACCTTGCCCGCCTGGCAGAGAATTCCATTTCCTACAGGTTTCCAGCCATTTTGAGAAATAATTTCCATCGCCTCGGCCATGGAAGTCGGACTGCAATTCCCATCCCGAGTCGAACTCGTCGAGCCTACATTCCCCGCATAATCGTTTTTAGCCATCTGGCTATTGGGAAGCGTAACATTCAGCCGTTCGTCGAAATGAAGCCCAAACGATGTTGTCACCGGACGACGCGACGGGCAATAAAACGTGCTGATCGGTGTTTGCAAAACCACGCCTGCCTGTTTTTTCTGTTCGTCGGAAATTGTTTCCGCGTCGCCATCGGAAGCCAACTGAAAAAGAGCGTTTTGCTCCAGAAACGGAAGAACCGAAAACATCCACGAACCTGGTTGAGCCTGTCCCAATCCACGATCCGCATCCCCTCCCCACTTCCACCACCAGCCTGCGGAAGGAAAGCTATTCCTCTGGGATTCGTAGTTCAACACTGCCAGTGCCATTTGCCGCAGATTGTTATTGCACTGCATTTGCCGAGCCGCTTCCCGTGCCTGTTGAACCGCGGGAAGCAATAACCCGACCAACATGCCGACAATCGCAATCACCACCAGCAGTTCTACCAGCGTAAATCCGATACGACACGAAAAACCCAAACCAAAGTTTTTTCTACTGGGAATGGTCATAAAACACCTGTTTTGCGGAAGTTGATGATATTCTACTCCAGGGATTCCCCTTTTCACGATATTACCTGTTGACTTTTCAGGAAAACTTTTTTACAATAAATCATTGACAGGTTCATTATAACCGCACTTCCCACCCAAGGCAATTGTTTCAATCCGTCAAAAGTTTGCTTTAATGCGTCACGTAAAAAGGTCGGAAATGGTGAAAAAGAAGAAAAATTACAAAATCCTGCTGCTGATGGGAACGTCGCACGGATACGGACGGCAATTGATTAAAGGGCTGTCGGCCTACCTGGCAGAACAGGGGCACGATGCCGATTTCGAGTTTCGCGGCTACTGCGAACCGATTCCCACGTGGGTGCAAAATTGGAAAGGGGATGGCGTGATTGTCCGGGATAATTCGCCGGAAACGTTTACCCTGCTGCAAGAAATGGGAATCCCCTCGGTCACGGTCAATTGTCTGAATCACCCTTCCGATTTGGATGTGGACGAAGAGGCGGTGGCGGAAATAGCGGTGCAACATTTCGCCGAACGGGGAATTTGTCATTTCGCCTATTTTGCTTTGTGTGACCAGTTCTGGACGCGAAAAAGAGAATCCGCGTTCCAACAAAAAGCAAAACAAAAAGGTTCCCCCTTTTTTTCCTATATCCGCCACGCCACCGATACCGCACCGTTTGCCGCGTGGCCGGTTGCCGAACAGAAAAAACTGGCTCGCTGGCTCCAGAAACTCCCGAAACCGGTGGGACTTCTGGCCGCTTACGATTTACATGCACGACAGATTCTTCAGGTCTGCGAATCCCAAAACATCGCCATTCCCAACGAAATAGCCGTGTTGGGAATCAACAATGAGGAGTGGTTTTGTGGAATGCAGCGTCCGCCACTCTCCAGCATCCTCCAAAACGGTCTGCGTGTCGGCTACGAAGCGGCTCGGCTGCTCTGCCACAAAATTGAGGGGAAATCGACACCCCCTCTTCCACTCCTTTTTCCCCCTGTTTCGGTAGAATTACGCCGTTCCACCGATGTGATTGCCATTCAGGACGAAGACCTGGCGGAAGCGCTGCGGCTCATTCGCACGCAAATCGGCAGAGGAATCCAGGTGAGCGACCTGGTGGAACAGATCGGTCTTTCCCGACGGACGCTGGAACGCAAATTCAAGCAGATGTTTGGGCACACCATCGGCGAAGCGATCCATCAGGAACGTCTGAAACAGTCGAAAATTCTCCTCCGGGAAACCGACGACAAAATCGGCACCATTGCCAAACGCCTCGGTTTCTCCTCCCACACGCACATGAACCACGCCTTCCTTGCCGAAATGCGCATCTCCCCCTCCGAATACCGAAACCGCTTCCGGTTTGATTATGAGTGAGATAAAGTGTATCCGTCCCCCCGACACAGAGAAAGGGAAGGAATGGCCGCGGTTCGCAATAGCTCGCTAATCTTCCTCACTTCGCTGGAATTCCGGCATTTGCCCACCCATAATCCGGGCAATCCATCGAGTCATCTTGAATTCCAACATCACAATCCGCATAGCGGCCGTAATCGGCGCGGCCAGGAGCATTCCGACCGGACCCCAGACAACTCCCCAGAACCCCAACGCCAGCAGGATGGAGACCGGGTGCAGTTTCAAACCATCCCCCTGAAGTTTCGGTTCCAGCAGGTTTCCGAAGAAATTCTGGATGATTCCGGGAATGAGAATGACCAGAAAGATACCTTTGGGCGTGAATTCCGGCGTAATCAGAGCTACCGGAAGTGGCAGGAACGTGGCGATGATGGAGCCGATAGAGGGGATGAAATTCAGCACAAACGCCAGCAGCCCAAACAAAAAAGCCATCGGCAGACCCATGCAGAGGAACGTCACGTAAATACACAACCCTGTCGCCAGCGAAATCATGAATTTGATATTCAGATATTTCTGGATACTCCGTTCAATTTCACTGTAAATCTCGTTGCGAATCGTCTTTCGCGGATTGCGCCCCATTAAAATGAAAAGGCAAAAAAGCAAAACCAGGGTGCTGCTGGAAATGAACGACTGGAAAATCGAGGCCGTCGTTCGCAGATAAGCGGGTCCTTCCTGCCGAATCGGAGCCAGGATGTCGCGAGCGTTCATGTACTCTGCCGGAATGCCGCAGTAAATCATGATTTCATCGACTTTGTTGATGAATTGCGAGGCACTGATGTCGAACTCCCGAATCGTCTTGGTAATCGACTGGACAGCAAACGTCATCACCACAATCAGCAAGGCAATCAGCAAAAAAATCACCAACATCGACCCGACAAAACCCATCCAACGGGGAAGCCGCAAACGAAGCACGATCAGATTGTCTATCGGCGTCACCATCGCGGTGATGAACAGCGAAAAAACAAACGGAATCATGAATATCCGCGTAAAATACATGGCAAACGAAAAGGCCACAAACGCAATCAGTAACAATGCTCCCGTAATGAGCCAAAACTGTTCTTCGCGCAATCGAGTCTGCATCATCTCTCACTTTCTCCCTTCAATCGACGAGGAATGGGAAAGAATCAAGTCCAGATAACTTCGCCGCTCCACTTCCTTTAAGCCAAGCTCCTGAGCAAACGATAAAATCTTCTCACGAGCCTCTTCCACTTCCCATTTTTCCTGAACAACCAACTCCAACTCCACAAAATTTCCTACCGGATGAACCTCATCCAGCGAAATCTCCACGGAAGAATCCTGCCAGGAATACCACGTTTTGCGACGCACCTTCTCCACCGTCTCCACTCTCCGAAAACCAAGGTTGGCCAGCATTTTCACCCAACAATCCACCTCTCCCGTCAGAGGAAGCTCCAACTCTTCCCGCGTCTTGACCTGTGTGTCCAGTTTCGGCCCTTTGTACGTCAAAAACGTTTCCCACTTCCGTGGACTTTTCCGAAGCAAATCCTCCACCCTCCGTTCCCGAATCCGAAACGCTTCATCCGTCCGCGAAAAATCACGGCAGGGATGCTGAAAATACGTGTCCTTTTCCTCCACGTACTGGCTCCATTCGACAGCATGCTCTTTCAAATACTCAAAAAATGTGTCGCCGTTTTTCAGAATAAATTTTTGCTCAACTTCGTATGCCATGAACGTATAAATTGATATGCGCGACGCAATCGTTACTGAAAATCTTGAGAAGGTTCCCCGGCTACGCAGTATTCATCCAGGGAAGGGGAATGAATGGTATCCTATAAAAAAACTGAAATTTTCAGGCATTTACCGAGACGGAAGCACGCTCGCTTCGACGACAAATCCCAAAAATTTCAGTTGAAATATGGCTAGGCCATAATCTTAATTCGGCAATTTTCCTTCGGGACGGCCATCCGCCTTGTTGCCAAGACAAATATGAGCATTTCCATCAATGTCAAACGAAATACTCTGCACCGATCCGTCACACATCGCCATGCCAAATCCACCCGAGTGAGGACTGCCAAAAGCGTAAACCGGGCTGCCCGATGAGGAACTGGACGTCGTTCCCATCGACGAACTTCGATCCTGACGCGGCAGGTAAATTGTGCTGGTTTCATACATGGTCGGATTGGTCGCACCGCTAGCAGGAGCAACGTACACACCGCACGAACGCTGATTGGAAAGGCACATCCCCGCGAACATGGAGTATTCATCGTAGTTGGAACCCTGTTTGGAACCGTCGGACTCTTTTCCTTCATAATCTTCGGTGTAGAGGAATTTCTCGCCGATCAGATACGTATTCGTCGTTCCGTCGCGGATTTCGCCAATCGTCACGCGGCTGCGGTCGTAAATCACGCCACCCACGCCTGTGCGTGCGGCAACGTTTTTATCGTACGTCACGGTATAGGGAGTGGCTCGTCCGCTGTCGTTTCCTGTGGTAGAAGTCGTCGTCGTTCCAAAATTTGCCGCATAGTCGGTTTTGGAAACGAGACTGTTCGTACTACAACTGGAAGAGGAGTAGCTGCTGTTCAAACACTTATAGGAACCAACCCCTGTCGCATAAGTTTTGGCCGTTCGCCGTGAGGGACAATTGAAAACGGCCACCGGGGTTTGGAGCATTGTCTGACCGTTGGTCGTATTCACGCCTCCATCGCTGTTCTGAGCCAAGTCATACAACGCCTGCTGTTCCAGGAATGGCAACAGAGAGTAGCACCAGGAACCTGGCTGCCTGATTCCCATTCCCAACGCGGGACTTCCCATATACTCATAATTCCATCCACCCGATGGAAACGCACGATTACTGCTCTCGTAATTCAAAACTGCCAAACCCAAGTTTTTCAACTGGTTGTTGCACGACATTCGACGAGCCGCTTCTCGTGCCTGCTGGACAGCCGGGAGCAAAAGCCCGACCAACATCCCGATAATCGCGATCACGACAAGCAATTCGACGAGTGTAAAACCACTCTTCCGCTTCATTTCAAACCTCCCCAGTCAACATTCCAAGACCAACGCTGGCCCATCTTTCCATGTAGATGCTAATACTTCTCTTTTAATATTAGTTATCCTACCTTAAACAATTAACGTCTATTCTACTCCCTGATACGCAAAATGTCAAAGGAGTGCCAAGGCTTTTTTGTAAATTTCTCCTAAAAAAATAAAAATTTTTTCTTGATATGATAAAAGTTTGATTCGATTGAAAATCGTCGCGGTTCAGGCTCGTCGATGACAAACGTTAGAGTACTTCAGAAAAACATTTCTTCCCTCTAAATTCATCTTATCGACAATCCCCGTTTCCATTATCCGCCGAGAAAAACGTAAGAATGGAAATATCCGCGTCTTCCGCGTCATCTGCGGATAATTCTTAACGGTGGAAGTGGTTGAAATTGTTGGATTTATCCAAAAAACTCTCTA
>JAUNBF010000158.1 GCA_030527185.1 Planctomycetia bacterium
TTGTCTTTCAGAAGCCAACAACCGGAACAGAATCAGAATTTCCTGTTCAATATTCGAGTAGCCCCCATTTAAGCCCCCCGAAGGTGTTAGACTTTCAGAAATACCGTAAAAACAAGAGGTTTCTCGTTGTATGTTTAGTCCCTGTTCCCCTGTCTTACCGGTTTGCAAAGGAACGCAGGCCGGTTTTTTTGTGCGTATTGGTCTGGGGGGTGGGATACGGAACTTTCTTTATCTGTTGTTTTTCTTTTGGGATGACAGTAGCGTTTATCTTTTCGGAACAAGGGCAAGTGGTTCGCAAAGTTACTATGAAATTGCGCAATCTTACCATTGAAAAGGGTGGGGAGTGCGTTATAATGGAAGGTATATCCATTTTCTGGAAAAAGGATCGTTGAAGGAAACGGTTTTAGGGGAAAAGAGTGAAAGAGAGGAAGTAAATCCATGACGATGATGAGAAGAATTCTTGCCGTGATGCTGGTGGTGTGTGTGACGGGAATGGGCTGGTGCGAAGAGGTGTCGCAGCCGAAACGTTTTGTGGGATTTGAGCATGGGATGGGAATTGGCGGATGGCTGACGAACTACAAACGGTTCAACGTCTTGCCGCAGGAATGGCGACTTCCCCTTTCCGTGGGAGATTTCGAGCATTTTGAAAGTTACATTACGGAAAAAGATGTGGAAAATATCGCATCGATGGGGATGGATCATATCCGACTTGGTTTCGACCAGGTGGTGTTGGAAGAAAAACCGGGCATCTATCGGGAACGGACGTTTCGGATGATCGACCAGTTTGTCGAATGGTGCGAAAAACATCGGATGAATGTGGTTCTCAACCTGCACAAGGCGATTGGGAATTACTGCGATATTCAGGAGAATGTTTCGCTGCTGGACGACGAAGGTTTGCAGGATCGTTTCGTGGCATTGTGGATGGAGTTTGAACGTCGGTATCACGACAAGCCGGAAGTGGCGTTTGAGTTGTTGAACGAAGTGCGGGACGTCGATCCGAAAAAGTGGAACGATTTGGCCGAACGCACGATCAAGGCCATTCGTGAAAAGAACCCGACGCGGAAAATCATTGTGGGGAGTACCTGCTGGAACAGTTCGCACACGCTGAAGGATTTACGGTTGTATGACGATGAAAATGTGATTTACACATTCCACATGTACTCCCCTTTTTCGTTCACGCACCAGCGAGGCGTCCTCCAGAGCGGACCACTTTATTACAATCGCAACATGGCGTACCCGTCGGACATTGAGCCGTATCGGGATTACGAGCGTTATGTCAACAAGGCGAAAAATCCATTTCCGAATCTTGAGAAAATGGATAAGGAATACCTTCGCCAGTGTATGCAGGGAGCGTTCGATTTTGTGAAAAAGCACCCGGACAAGATTCTTTGGTGCGGAGAATTCGGAACGATTCGGCATTGCAAGATGGAGTATCGGGAAAACTGGATGCGCGACGTGATTTCGTTGTTGAAAGAGCATGAGATTCCTTACTGCGTCTGGAATTATCTCAGCACCCCCAACGACGGCAATCGGTTCAGTCTTGTCGATGACGACCATCGGAAAATCCTCTCGCCGGAAATGCTGAAAATCATTCAAGGCAAAGATTAAAATGGGAAAAACGTATTTCAGGAGAATGAGAATGTTGAGAAACCTGACAGGAGCGGCATTGTGCCTGGCGGGAATCGTGGCAGGGTGTGTTTGGGCAGACGAACCGTGGCATCCGTCGAACGATTCCGGCTGGGAAATGACGTTTGAGGATACGTTTGAGGGAACGGAAGTCGATTCGGCCAAGTGGTTTCCCGGCTATCGTCTGGGGCGGGTGGAATATTACACACGGATCGGTTTTCCCAACGAACATGTGCGTGGCTGGCAACCGAACCCTCCGTTGGCACATTACGTGATGTCGGATGGGATTTTGAAACTTCGCGTGGACAAAAAGGAACCCAAACGGGATGTTCCGACGGTGAAAACGGCCTCGTGCCTGACTTCCGCGATTTATCGTTACGATGAGGCCACGAAAACGTTTCGGGATGAGGTGAAGTTTGCCCAGAAATATGGCTGGTGGGAGATTCGCTGCCGGATGCCGAAGGGGGGAAGTGGAGCTTACACCGCGTTTTGGCTCCACAGTGTCGGTGCGGCCAATCAGGAATATTCTCCCGAAGGTGTCCGGCAGAAGAGTTTGGTGGGAGGTTCGCCCGCCAAGGAAATCGATATTTTCGAGTGGCTTTGCCGCGACCCGAAAAGGATTCAGTTCAACGTCCATTTTACCAACAACGGCCATCATTACTTCCCCTCACCTGCGGACATTACCGAAAATTTCCACACCTGGGCAATTCACTGGGAGGAGGGACGGATTACCTGGTATCTGGATGGCAAACCGATTTGGACGTATGAAGGAGCGACTCCCGCCAGTGAAATGTACCTGCTCATGTGCATGTTCCAGACAGGTGGCTGGGTAGGACCGATTGCCCCGAATCTTCCGTATCCGATGGATTTTGAGGTCGATTACGTCCGCGTCTGGAAAAAAACAACCTAGGCTCTGTGCTTTCGATATTTTATGTTTTTTAACCACCGTTTAATGGAGGCAATTTTGATCATAGCGAGGTAATGGAGGGACAATTTTTCGTAGCGGGTGGCGATTCGTCGGAACTCTTTGATTTTTAAGAAGATACGTTCGACAATGTTGTGTTTGCGGTAACGTTCACGATTAAAAAGAAGTTTG
>JAUNBF010000159.1 GCA_030527185.1 Planctomycetia bacterium
ACGATTAAAAAATCTCCAAAAAATAAAGAAGAACGCCGATTTTCAAAAAAATTTTTAAAAATAGAGAGTCATTTTCAGAGATGAAGAAGAAAACCTCCCACCTTTCCCGTAAAAAAGGCTCTTGCGCGAAGGAATCTAAAAATCGCCCGCGTGTATCCTTCTCTCGTTCTCCTCTTGTCGCTGGGAACGAAGAAATGGGCGACAGTGATGAAAAAAAGGATGGTACGTGTTTTCACGATAGTCGGGAAACGTCCACGGATGGTCGCACCACTGGCCGTGGCGGTAAAAGAGCGTGATTTCCGCGTAAATTCCTCGTGCCATGTAAATCCGGTGCGCAAAATCTTTGCTCGATGCCAATACCAGCTTCCCCATGTCGAGATAGCCGGGATCGATATTCAGTGGCCGGGGTTCGTCGTGCGGAAATTCGCGAGCGTAAAGCTCCTCCCACGCATTCGACTGATGTTTTCGCTCCACCAGTTCATCCGGCGTCATGAGAGGAAGCGTGACGAGAAACTGTTTCCGAAGCGACGTTCCCATGGTGACATCGTAATAATGCGTCTGCTCAAACGGAAACGGCTCACTTTTCAGAGCCACTTCCCCCCACTCGGCGCGAATTTTCTCCGCCGCCCACGCCAACGCCTGCGGGTGACGCGAAAAAATGGCGGTGATGGGCAAAACTTGGGGTGGCTCGTGAATCGTTCCCATTTTTCTCTCCCGAAAGTGCTTACGGTTCGACGTTTTCCACGTTCTTTTCCGTGGAAACCGGTTCGTTGTAACATCCCAAAAATCGGTACGATACGGTACTTTCCTGAATTTTCTGGAGAATTTCCCGCACCCTTTCATCCTGGTCGGAGGCGGTAAAATCGAGGAAGAAAACGTAATTTCCCGTTTCGTCCGGCACCGAATCAATCCGCGTCAGGTTGATTTCCCGCAACGCAAAAAGTTCCATGATTCGGAAGAGTGCCCCCGCTTTATTCTCCGTCACAAATGTAATCGAGCATTTGTTCCCCACCCCATCGAACGGCTTTTGGGCCAGCACGACGAATCGCGTTCGTGTGTTGGAGACATCCCCAATCCCCTCCTTGAGGACTTCCAGATTGTAGTACCGTGCCGCCAGTTCGCTGGCAATCGCGGCGGTCGATTCCTTCCACGTCTCCGCCAACATCTTCGCTGCCCCGGCCGTATCGAAATAGGCAACCGGTTCGAGGTGCATTCGCTGGATGAAATGCTGGCATTCCGCCAACGCGACGGGGTGTGAATAGACACGACGCAGATTGCGGTAGTCCGTTCCCGGAACAATCAACAGTGAATGCCGCACCGACATTTCCACCGCACCGACGATAAACAAATCCGAGTGGAGCAGAAAACTGTTGACCTGGCTCATCATCCCGCCAACCGTATTTTCAATCGGCACGATTCCGTAATCGTACGAACCGCCCACCACACCCTGAAAAACATCCGCAAATTCCGGGCACGGAACCGGCGTAATCTCCGCGTTCCAGAGCCGACTGGCGACTTCGCTGTAAGCTCCGTGAGCCCCCTGAAACGCCACCAACGGACACGACTCCTGCTGCAACCGCTTGCTTTCCGTGAAAATAATCTTGTAAATCTCCTCAATCACGTCTGCCGACAACATCGACCGTTCGCGACTTTTCAGACTGTTGAGAATCGCCTGTTCTCGCTGAGGGACGTTGATTTCCAGGTGTTGCTCCTGCTTGAATTTCACCACCAGCCGAGCCACTTCCAGCCGTTTTTGCAACATCTGCAATATATTATTGTCGATTCGGTCGATTTCCCGCCGCAGCGAGTTCAGGTTCAAATCCATGATTTTTTCCTTAAAATTTCAGGTTTTTTCAACAGGCAACCAGTTCTTCGCACCGTTCAGGAGCCGCCAGCCACGTTTCCAGTTTTCGGATTTTCCGCATCAATTGTCGGAACATTTCCGGGGTCAGGGACTGTGCCCCGTCGCACAACGCCTCTTCCGGGTGAGCGTGAACTTCGATTTCCAGCCCATTCGCTCCTGCCGCCAACGCCGCCAGCGACATCGGTTCAATCAAATCGCGTCGCCCCGTCGCGTGGGAGGGATCCACGACGACCGGCAAATGCGTCTGGCTGTGGACATTCGGAACGGCACTCAAATCGAGCGTATTTCGCGTGGAGGTTTCAAACGTCCGAATACCGCGTTCGCAGAGAATCACATGGGGATTCCCCTCCGCCAGAATGTATTCCGCACAATTCAGCCACTCGGAAATGGTGGAGTGCATTCCCCGCTTCAGCAACACAGGCCGATACGACCGTCCCGCCTCTTTCAGGAGTGAGAAATTCTGCATATTCCGCGTGCCGATCTGCAAAACGTCGGCAAATTCCGCCACCCAGGGAATATCTCGTGGATCGATCACTTCCGTGACAATCGGCAGCCCGACTTCATCCCCCGCCTTCCGCAGCAGCCGCAGACCTTCCATCCCCAGCCCCTGAAAATCGTAGGGACTGGTACGCGGTTTGAAAACGCCGCCACGCAGCAAATCCGCCCCCGCCTCCTTCACCGCCACCGCCGTTTCGAGCGTCTGCTCCCAGTTTTCCACACTGCACGGCCCGGCAATGATCGTAAAACCATCGCCAATGCGTACTCTTCCCACCGTAATCCAGGTCGGAGCTTCCTGGGTGGCCAACGAGTACAATTTATGATTCTCCATCGGA
>JAUNBF010000160.1 GCA_030527185.1 Planctomycetia bacterium
CACCGTCTTGACGGGAAAGCGGCTATCGGCTTGCCGCAAGCCGCGCGGCACCTGGCCGATGAGACCTGTTTCCAATAGTGTTTGATTTTCCAACCTACACGGTCGAAAGAGGAATCGTGACCCCATATTTACAAGTATAACAGAGTCGAAATTTTCCGGTTCTTTTCATGCCGGGGAGACTTTTCTTATTTTGGCAATCTGTTATAATGAGGGGAACTTGTACTTCCAGTGAAAAGGTTTTCCTGGAAATATCCCCAAGAGGTTGTAACTCAGTTTTATCTTAAAGATTCAGGGAGTTGTCATGTCGCTTAAAAGTCCCCAAGTAACCCAGTCATCCATTCAGAAAGTCGGCATTCTTTTCTCTGGCGGCCCAGCACCGTCAGCCAACGCGGTGATCTGTTCGGCAGCCGAGTGTTTCCGCCGAGCCGGGATTGAAGTCTACGGTTTCCTTAACGGCTATTCCCACCTGGTCGATTTTCAGGAAGGGGATTCGTTGCAGGAAAACGTCGCCTATCTGCGGCTGGACAAAATGGTGCTGGAAGGCCGACGCACGGAAGGCGGAATCCTCATCGGGTCGGCTCGTGCCAATCCGGGAAAATCGATGTCGAAGCCGGAAGATTTGAAGAACGCGGACGCGACGGCTCCGATGTTGCGGGTTTACAACGCACTGTGCAGTCTGGGAATCGACGCTCTGATTTCAATCGGTGGCGACGATACCCTGACAACGGCGGCCAAATTCAAACTTTTCCAGGATACGTTCCCGGCAGGTTCCAAACGGATTAAGGTGATTCACCTTCCGAAAACGATCGATAACGACTACGAAGGAATCGACTTCACGTTTGGTTTCTTCACCGCAGTTGATTTGATGGCAAAACAGTTGCGGAATCTGCTGTTTGACGCGCAGGCCACGAATTGCTATTACATTGCCCAGTTGATGGGACGCAAGGCGGCTTGGTTGAGCTACGGCGCGGCGATTGCGGGGGAATCGAGCATGGTGATTGGGCTGGAAGATATTTCCGACGACCTCTGGAGTGAGGAAAAAACGGTCAATCCCAAGACGGGCGAAGTGGTTGTGGACGAAAACGGCGTGGCTCGGAAACGTCGGATTGTGTTGTTTGACAAACTGGTTTCCCGGATTGCGGATACGGTGGAAAAACGGTACAACGATGGAAAGAAATATGGCGTGATTGCCTGTGCGGAAGGGATTGGCGAGTACCTGCCGCTGGAAGAAATCCGATGTTGCGTTTCGGACGACGAATACCGCTCTCTGGAACCAGATACATTTGGGCACTTCCCCGTTTCGCAGCTGAAATTCAGTTCTCGCCTGGGACGTCTCGTCTCGGCAGAGATGCAGAAACGTGTCGGCAAGAAAATCAAGTTCGTCGGCTTGCAGTTTGGTTACGAAGTTCGCTGCCAGCCGCCATGCGCGTTTGACATTATCCTCGGCAGCCAGTTGGGAACCGGTGCGTATGTGGCGTTGACAGAAAAAAGTCTCAACGGAATCATGGTTTCGGTTGGCAAGGAAATGAAGCTGGAATTTGCCAAGTTTGAAGACCTGATCAACATGGATCGCCTCCGTGCGTACCAGCGTCCCCTGCGGATGGGGCAAGGTTTGCACCAGTTGGCACGGTACATGGAAGAGTGGATTCAGGAGTAACGGTGTGTTAACAAAATAAATCCCTACTCCTTCCACTTTAAAATATCCCAAAAATATCGCCAAGATTTGTACGATACCGCTTTTATCGCCCATTTCAGAGAGCAAGTGAGGTTTTCCCGATGGAAAATTACCAAATTATCGTAGAAAATTTTGGAAAAATTGCGCCGTGAACACAAAAGACACGTGAAAAGTGGGTTGCGGACAGGATCAAGGCGGTGTATTTACAGGGTTGTGGGTGAAGTGGATGGACGAGAATGGGTGCCGGGAAAAGCGGATGTCCAAAAGCAGGAAAAATGGATTGCCCAGTATCACGAACTCCGTCAAAACGCGGGTTCCAACGAGTTTTTTTACTTCGACGACGGTTGCCATCCACGCCTGTCTGCTGGTAAGCAGGTACACAACAGCGTCCCGGCCTACGGTTGGATTCGACGTGGCGCAAAGCGCTTCCTGAAGTCGAATGTTCACGCAAACACGTGAACGTCCACGGTCTCCTAAACATCGATAATTTAACGACTTGCGTCGATTTCCCGGCATCGTGAATGGGGAAACGACGCGGTAAATTTTCCAAAAACTGATTTCGCGTCACGATTCAGTCACAATGATCCATGTTTTTGTGGGGAATACGCGTTGTTATCATGCCGCGACACCAGTAAATGTTTACGTATATTTTCGTTTTTTGCCATCGTACTCACCGAACCTGAATCCGATCGAGCCTTGGTGGTGAATTTTCAAAAAAAAGTTCTCTATAACAGCCATATTTCTGAATTTACGAAATTTCGTCAGGAGTGTAAAAACTTCGTGAACATTATCAAGATAATCTGTAAGTCTTGGCATATCGAACACTTACAAACACCATCCGATTTTCATGATATTCCCCTCATTCCACCAACCTTTTTCCCTACCTTCCTAACACAACGCTCATTTACAAGATTTTTAGTAGCTCCTTGCGTTGCTTATTGTAACGCAGTTTACGCGGTTTTTTCCTCCGCGGGATAGCGATTTAGATAAATTTGCCATCGTTCGGCAATTTTTTCTTT